>JBJKQB010000465.1:0-6542 GCA_046705825.1 Candidatus Acidiferrales bacterium | reverse complement strand
CGAAGCCGGGCGTGCCCGAGCGGGTGATTGCCGCCATCGCGCAACACGGGAAATGGGCGTCGCGGTACAACGTGCGCATCGCGCTGATCCGGAATGCCCATACGCCGCCGCCCTGCATCCTCGCCTTTCTGCCGCATTTGACACTCGCCGACCTGAAGGACGTCGCCGCCCTGCAGGGGCTTCCGCCTCACGCCAGGACGTACATCCAGCGCGACCTGGAGCGGCGGGCGCGCGGCGTGCACGAATCGGAAAACTAGCGCATAATCGTTGGCGCAATGGCGGAACGAAAAAAAGTTCAGACGAGATGGATGATTCTGATCGGGGTGCTGGTGTTCGTCGGCGCGCTGGTGCATTTCACTCTGCAACAAACGCGGCTCGAATATCAGGTCTGCATGGCGTTCGAAGGGGGCACGCACTGCGCGACCGCCAAGGGCGCCACCGCGCAGGAAGCAATCAGCAGCGCGAAGAACATCGACTGCGGCCTGCTGGCCAACGGGCGCGACGCCAACATCCGCTGCATGGGCGCGCCGGCCACCATCACGCAGATCAAGTAGATTGGCCCTTCAACGCGTTTTCCCCGGCGGCCAGGTAAACGGCTGCGGCGCGGGGTTCCCCAGCATGCGCAAGCACATCATGATTTGAGCGCGGTGGTGGATTTCGTGCTCATTGATGCCGAACAGGATCACGCTGACCTTTCGCCGGAAGCCCAGTGCGGGGTGGGCGCGCTCTTCCTCGAAAATGGCGGCGGGGCGCGCCGCAACGGCCTCCAGCGTCTCGCGGTGGACGCGGGCGATCTCGCTCAGCTCGTTCTCCAAGGAGCCGGGCGTCCCCAGGACGGCCGGCAGCCCGCCCGGGATTCTCGCTTCGTAATAGGCGAAATTCGCGTCGAGCGCGACGCGCCTGACTCCTTCTTCGGACACCCACAGGTGCCGCAGCATTTCGGCGATGCTCAGCGCGTTTTCGGCCGGCCTCCAGTTCATGTGTCCGGGCCGAAGCAGCGCAAAGACTTCCTCGCTCCGTTTTCGGATGGCCTTCTTCTGTTTGAGGAAGAACTCCTGCAGCGTCATTTTTTCATTATCCCTCAAGCCTTTTGGCTTCTCTCCGGTGTCTAATTTAATATGAAGAGGGGCTTCGTGTGCGCCTGCCGCGCTGGAATTTTATCTTGCGAGACTGGACTTTCCTGACTTGAACGGTTCCATGACACGCTGTCTGAATTGCGGCGCCGAACGCGCGCAGGACGTGTGCGACATGTGCGGCCTGCCTTCGGCCATCGCCGAACTGGCCCTGCGCAAGCGCCTGCTCAACCGCACCGCCTTTTTCCTGCTGGGAGCGATCCTCTTCGTATTTGCCGCCGTGCATTATCCGCCGCTGGACGTCGACGGCATCCTGATTTTCATCGGCGTTCTCTTTTTTATCACGCTGGGCGTCGCGATTTGGGTCGAGCGCCGCGCGCTGAAGCACCAGGAAGTCGAACTGATCAAACGCATCTACTACGGACTGATCCCGATCCCGTGGCTGCTGGCGCTGGTCCTGCTGGCGAACGGGGGATTCGATACGTCGCGCCCAAACATCGAGCACACTCGGATTATCGGCAAATTCTCCATGCCGGGTCCGATCCCCATGCACCGCCTGATCGTGACTTCCTGGCGTGACGGTCACGACATCGAGCGCCTCGACGTCAACGTGGACGATTTCGACCGCTTCGAGCCGGGCGAGTCCATTACCGTAAAACTGGGCGAGGGGCTCATCGGCATCCCCTGGGTTCGGGGCGTGGGCCCCCACTGACACGGCATTTCCAGCGCCCAATTCCCAGCGAGCCATGCTCGCTGAAAGCGTTCTCCTGGGCCCAACTCGACGGCTCCTGCTACAATGATCCCAACCCGTGCGCCCCGAGGAGGAGAAGCCATGCCCTTGCGTGACCAGGATGCCTGGACCGAGACGGTTCCTGTCCTGGAACCATCCCCAAAAGGCTGGAACCGCGTGCCTCGTGCGGCATTGGTTGCGTGGCTGGTGTTCTTTGGTCTGTTCTTGTACCAAGCCGCGCGCGGTTCAGGATTCCTGCTCCTGATGGATACGGTCCTGGTCCCGATCCATGAAGGCGGGCACCTGCTGTTTCAATATTTCGGGACCACCATCGGCGTGGCGGGCGGAACGTTCCTGCAATTGTTCGTTCCCTTCGCGCTCGCCGCCTATTTCGCCTATCACCGCGAGCCGCAAGGCGTGGCGTTCTGCAGCTTCTTTTTCTTCGAGCAGTTCTTGCCCGTCGCCACGTACATGGCCGACGCTCGCGCCATGCAACTCCCGCTGCTCACCGTTGGAGATTCCGGGTACGTGATCCACGACTGGAATTACCTGTTCACGAAGCTGGGGGTCCTGCAATATGACACGGTCATTGCCGGATGGGTCCGCTTCGCCGGCTGGATCGGCATGATCTGGGTAGTGCTATGGCTGCTGTGGCGCGGTTTGACGGGCCCGAAGTTGCCTCCTGCGCAGGTGCCAGCCGGCTGAGGCGCGGGGCGCTGAGGTATCGACCTTTTTCTCCGTTCCTCGGAGTGAACCGCTCAGTAGAAAGCGCGCAGGTCGGGCATGTGCGGAAGCTGAACGTCAAGAACGCGCCCGTAATCGCCCAGGGTCAACTGGATGGACTCGGCGGGGCCAATGTCGCGCATGGTCCATTTCCGGCTGGGAATCTTTCGCGAAGGCTGCAGCAAGTCGGCGGTCTCGAAATCTTTCCCGGCGGCATGCAACTCGTCGGGCACGACGCCGTAGACGAGCTTGCTCCTGGTGTCCAGCAGCAGGTAGCGATGCCCCAGCAGGACTAAAACCAAATGCGATTGCTTCTTTTTGTCCGGCTGATAGACGTTCCAGGTGAGCGGCGGCTTGCCGTCCAGCTTGACGGTCGCGCCGTCAACCGGTTTCCAATGAAAGCGTTCCGAATCGCGGCCGCGCGCAAAGGCGGCCAGAGACGCAGATAAGCCGAGCGCGCAGGCCAGCGCGGCTATCTTGAGCGTCGCGCTCCGCAGTGTCGAGCTTCTCCGCATATTCAGGCTTCCGTCTCCTACCCTCATTTTACGCGATTGGACGGCTTGGTGCCCGGCGCTCGCGCACCGCTGGCTTGCCGGCCAAAAGGGGCTCAGTAAATCGAAGACTCGCGCTTCCGGCCCGTGTAGTCGATGTAGACGATCTTCGTCTCCGTGTAGAAATCCAGCGCGCTACGTCCCACTTCCTTCGGTCCCACGCTCGTCGCTTTCGTTCCTCCAAAGGGAACGTGCGCCTCACCGCCTACGGTTGGCGAGTTGACGTGCACCATCCCGGCTTCGCTCTTCTCCACAAATTCGAAGATCTTGTTGGCGTCCTGCGTGTAGATCGAACTGGCCAGGCCGTAGCGAACCGAATTCGCCGCCGCAATCGCCTCATCAAAATTCCGCACGCGAATCACGCTGAGCACCGGGCCGAAAATCTCGTCCTGCGCGATCGTGCTATCCGCGGGCACGTGGTCGAACACGGTGGGGGCAACGAACCATCCTTTGTCGTACAACTTGCCGCTCAGCCGCTCGCCGCCGCACTTCAGTTCCGCTTCCTTCTTGCCAATGTCGATGTAGCGCAGGACTGCGTTCATCTGATTCTCGTCGACCAAGGGGCCCATTTCGACACCCACCGCGAGTCCATCGCCCACCGCGAATTTCTTTGCGCGCTCGGTCAGCAGCGCGACCCACTGGTCCGCGATGCGCTCCTCGATCACCACGCGGCTGGTGGCCGTGCAGCGCTGTCCGGTGGACGCGAACGCGCCAAACAGCGCCGACTCCGCAGCCAGTGGCAAGTCGGCGTCGGCCAGGATGACCAATGGATTCTTGCCGCCCATCTCGCATTGAATCTTTTTCATTTCCGCCGCGCCCGTCGCGTAGAGCGCCGTCCCCACGGCGTTCGATCCGGTGAACGACACGGCCTGCACGTGCGGATTCGTGACGATCTCGTCGCCCACTTCCTTGCCTGAGCCCGTCACCAAATTCAGCGCGCCCGCAGGCAAGCCCGCCTGTTCGAAGATCTGCACCAGGCGCGTCGCGCAGACCGGCGTCAGCGTGGCCGGTTTGAACACGACCGTATTCCCGCAGACCAGCGCGGGAGCAATCTTCCATACCGGGATCGCCAGAGGGAAATTCCACGGCGTGATTACGCCGATGACGCCCACGGGCTGGCGCACGGTATAGGAAAAATTCTTTGGCAACTCGCTGGGGAGCGTCTCGCCGGTCAGCCGACGGGCCTCGCCGGCCATGAATTCCAGGATATTGATGGAGCGCTGCACCTCGCCCAGCGCGTCCTTGAGCGCCTTGCCTTCCTCGCGGGTCAACAGGCGCGCCAGTTCTTCCTTCTGCGCTTCCATCAGCCGCGCCGCTTCGAACAGAATGTGCCCACGCGCGGGAGCGGGCGTTTCGCGCCAGCGGGGCAGGGCAGCTTTGGCCGCGACGATTGCTTGCTTGGCCTCCTGCCGCGTCGAGAGCGCTACGCGCGCTACCACATCATCGGTATTGGCGGGATTCCTTCGCTCAACGATCTTGGTTGACGCCGACTCCATCCACTCGCCGCCAATGTAGTTTCTGCAGGCCGTCCCCGCTTCCGTCGTTATCTCCATCGCCGTTCAGCCCCTTGCGCAGTCATAGATCAAATCAGCCTCTAACTTCGCTGAAGGTTCGGTCGAGCAGACGAATACCCTCGTCCACATCGGCCTTCGAAATGTTCATGGGCGGAGCCATGCGGATGACGTTGCCATAGAGCCCGCCCTTGCCGATCAGCAGGCCGTTTCGGCGCGCGGCTTCCAGCACCTGCGATGTTTCGGCCGGCGCGGGCTCCTTCGTCGCGCGATCCTTCACCAATTCGAGCGCCTGCATCATGCCCATCCCGCGCACGTCGCCAATCAATGGGTATTTCTCCTTCAGCTCCTCGAGCCGCTGCCGGAAATATCCGCCGACAACGAAGGTGTTCTCGCGCAGATTCTCCTCTTCGATCACCTCGATCACCGCGCGCGCGGCCACGCAGGTCACCGGATTGCCGCCAAACGTGGAGATGGTCAATCCCTGAAACTTGTCCGCAAGTTCCGCGGTGGTGATGGTCAATCCAACGGGCACGCCGTTGCCCAGGCTTTTGGCGGAGGTGATGATGTCCGGCGTGACCTCCCACTGCTCGATTCCAAACCATTTCCGCCCGGTGCGGCCCCAGCCCGTCTGCACTTCGTCGGAGATGAACAGCCCGCCGTTGTTCTTCACGATGCGGTAGACAATCTGGAAGTATTCGGGCGGCGGAGTAATGAAGCCGCCCACGCCCTGAATCGGTTCGGCAATGAATGCCGCGATCGATCCGCTGGTCGTCGTCTGAATCACGTTCTCGACGTCGTTCGCGCAGGCCACGCCGCAGGCCGGATATTTCAAGTGCAGCGGGCAGCGGTAGCAGTACGGATTCACCGCGTGCGAGATGCCGACGCTGATGACGCCGCTTTTGCGCCAAGCCGCCTGCGCCGTCACCGATTTCGCCAGCATCGAGCTGCCCGCGTAGGCGTGCCGCAGCGCGACCACGTCGTAGCTGGGCCCGGCCATGCGCGCCAGCAGGATGGCGGCCTCGTTCGCTTCCGTTCCCGAACTGGTGAAGAAACTCTTCTGCAGTTTGCCCGGCGTGATCTGCGCCAGCTTTTCCGCCAGCGCGACGATCTGCTCGTTAGGAAACAGCGTGGAGGTGTGCTGCAGCTTGTCCACCTGCGCTTTGATCTTCGAGGTGACGTTCGGATTGCAATGGCCCACGCCGATGGTCACGATCCCGCCGAAGAAATCGAGGTACTTGTTGCCCTCGATGTCCCAGAGGTACTGCATCGACGCGTGGTCCGCCACCAGCGGCTTGGCGTAAGAATTCGCCACCGCCGGCCACAGGAATTCCTTGTGCTTGCGGATGATTTCTTCGCTGCGCGACTCCCCCTGCTTTGCCGCTATGGCCATGTTGCACCCCGTGTGCGTCGATTTCGAATTGCGCCTGAGCCTTCTCTACCACGAGGGAGTCGGCGATGTCATGGGAGATTTATTCGGGCATGTTTGCCCGCGTAGCGAAATAACGGCTGGTCCGTAGAGGCGCACTGCCTTCCTATCGTTGGAGCTTGTGCCCTTCCCAGGATGCGCACAGGAGGTCGTGTGGACACATTTCGAGATCGTGCCTCAAAGAATGGCATTCGGTTGCGAAGCCGACGTTGTGGCGGCGCTTACTCTTTTCGTGAGACGGCGTGCCCGGCGCGCGCCTCCATCGGCAGGAATTTGCGCAGTTCGTGGCCGATGTAGATCTGGCGGGGGCGCGCGATCTTCTGCTCGGGATCGTTCAACATCTCCTGCCACTGGGCCAGCCAGCCGACCGTGCGCGGAATGGCGAACAGAACGGTAAAGATTTCGGGCTTGAAGCCCATGGCCTGATAGATGATGCCCGAATAGAAGTCGACGTTGGGGTAGAGCTTGCGCTTGATGAAGTACTCATCTTCCAGCGCCACGCGTTCGAGTTCGAGCGCGATGTCC
>JBJKQB010000464.1:0-26071 GCA_046705825.1 Candidatus Acidiferrales bacterium | reverse complement strand
CGGCGCGGACCGGGGCACCCGGTTCGGTGTTTAAAAAAAACACCACCCCTTCTCTGGGGTTAATTATATTTTGGGGCGGCCCACGCCCCCACTTCATGAATCCCGCCTTCCGTGCTTCCGCATGTCGCGAAAAGCTGTTGCTCGCTCAGTGCGCGCGCGCCTGCGTGGAATCAGAGATCGCGGCGAGACTGCGCGAGATGGCGGCCGGCCCCGTCGATTGGGATTACGTGTTGGCTCAAGCGCAGGAGCACTCCATCCTTTCGCTGGTCGAGCGCAATTTGCGCCCGCTGGCCCAGGCCGTTCCGGTGCCCATCATGGCGCAATTCGAGTCGGCGGCTCGGGCGAATGCGCTGCGCTGTCTCGCGCAAGTCTCCGAACTCGTCCGCGTCGTGGACCTGCTCGAATCCCTCGGGATTCGAGCGCTCCCCTACAAAGGTCCGGTGATTGCCGCGCAGGCCTACGGAGACATCACCGCTCGGCAATTCGCCGACCTCGACGTCGTCTTCCAGCAACGGGATATCCAGCGGGCCGACGGCGCGATCCGCGAGATCGGATACGCGCCACGTTACCCAAGCCTGCATTCGCCCAATGTCCAGCGAACCATCCCCGGCGAGTACACTTACATCCACCCGGCGCGGCAGACGATCCTCGAATTCCACACGGAAGCGACCCTGCGCCATTTTCCCGTTCCGCTGCGGCTTCCCGAATTCCTGGAGCGGGCGGTCAGCGTCGAGCTAGGCGGCAAGAGCGTTCGCACCTTTTGCGCCGAAGACGCGCTGTTCGTCTACTGCATTCATGGAACAAAGGATTTCTGGGAACGTCTCATCTGGATCGCAGACATCGCGGAATTGCTCCGCTCCCATCCCGTCATCGACTGGGATTCGGCCTGGCGGACGGCGGAGACGCTGCGGGCCGACCGCATGCTTCACCTTGGTTTGGCTTTGGCAACAGACGTCTTGGAAGCGAAGCTCCCGCCAGAGGTGCTCGCGCGCGTAAGAAAGGATTCAGGCGCGCAAGTTCTGACTTCCGAGATCACTCGTCGCTTGTTAGCACGCGACACGCGCGAAAGAACCGCGCGCCAGCGCTTTCGCTATCGCCGCCATACCGTTTCCGGCATTGCTGCCGGATGGCGCTACGCCCTCCGCCTCACGCTCGCCCCTGCGGAAGAAGATTGGGAGCAGACCCACATCCCACCCGCACTCGCGCCCTTCCACGCCGCTCTCCGCCCACTTCGCCTCCTGCGCAAGTACGGCCCATCGAGCCGTCCTCGCCGGGACTAATTCCGCGGCGTCGAACTTTTGGGCAGCGTCTCTTCTTGGGGTCTGAGGAACGAACAGAACATTTTGCTTTGCAGCCTCCCTCGCCGCTCCGAATTTTGTTTCGCGAACTGGCAAATCGAGGCTGTCCTTCCTGATTGAACCCGCTGCAAACGGGTTTCTTTTTTCGCACCCACGAAGCCGCAGCTCTTTTCGTAGCCTCTCCTGCGTCCCGAACGCTTCCGCGCCGAGAGCTGGCTGCGGCGGTTTGAACCAGAACGGAAACCCTCGATTTGCCAGTTCGCCGGCCCAGATTCGGAGCGTCACGGGAGGCTGCAAAACAAAATCTTTTCCCTTCATGCAACCCTGGATACGCTGCCTGAGCCCAACATGCGAATCCCCCATCGAAGCCGACATTGACACCTTACCGGTCGCGCCGTAACCTAACTTGCAGATCGAATTTGCCGCCTATGGATATCTTCGAAGAGATTCTCAGGATGCGGCGCGCGGGCCGGCGAGGCGCGCTGGCTACCATCGTTCACACCAACGGCTCGATCCCCAGCTACGAAAGCTCCCGCATGCTCGTCCGCGACGACGGCTCCATCGCGGGCACTATTGGCGGAGGCTGCGTTGAAGCCGAAGTGTGGGCGGCGGCGAAGGAAGTCATGGATGCCGAGCAGCCTCGCAAGATGACCTTCAATCTGAATCACGACGCCGATTACGACATGGGCCTGATCTGCGGCGGCACGCTCGAAGTTTTTGTCGAGCCCATCCTTCCGCAGCCCACCTTATATATTTTTGGCGCGGGCCACGTTTCCCTCGCCGTTTCCCGCATTGCCAGCGAAGCCGGGTTCGCCATCGCGGTGATCGATGACCGCGCCTCCTTCGCCAATGCCGAACGCTTTCCCATGGCTGCGGAAATCCACACCAGCTACGCCGAGTCGTTCGAAAAAATTCACCCGAATTCCTCGAGCTATCTCCTGATCGTCACGCGCGGGCATAAAGACGATATGCGCGTGCTGGCCTGGGCCGTCACCACCGGCGCGCGTTACATTGGCATGATCGGCAGCAAGCGCAAGGTTCTCTCGGTCTATAAAGCGCTCGAAAAGGAAGGCTGCGCGCCGGAGAAATTCAAGCGCGTGCACGCCCCGGTTGGCCTCGATATCGGCGCCCTCTCGCCCGAAGAGATTGCCGTCAGCATCGTTGCGGAACTCATCGCCGTGCGCCGCAACGCGAACGATCCTCCGCACAAATCCATTCGCGCGCCTGAAACGACTCCCGAAGCCGCCACTGCGCGGAAAGGCTGAATGTGCTCGCGGCCGTGATTCTCGCAGCAGGCGAATCCCGGCGGATGGGCTCGCCGAAAGCGCTGGTGTCCTTCCGCGGCGTCAGTTTCGTGCAGCATCTGGTCAACGCCACCAACCATTCCCGCATTGGTGTGAAACGCATCATTCTGGGTGCGGCCGCTGAACAAGTACGCCCTCTGCTGGGCGTCGATCCGGCCCTCATTGTCGTCAATTTGGACTGGGAGCAGGGGCAGCTGTCCTCCATTCAAGCCGGGATCCGCAGTTTGCCCGAAGGCACCGAAGGCATGATTCTTTGCCCCGTCGATCATCCGCTCGTTTCCTCCAATCTGATCTCCAATCTCATCCACCAATTCGACGCTGGCGGCAAGCTGATCGCCCTTCCGGCCTTTCGCGGACAGCGCGGCCATCCCGTCATTTTCCGCGCGTCCCTCTATGCGGAATTGCTCTCCGCTCCGGCCGACGTCGGCGCGCGCCACGTCGTCTGGGCCCATCAACAGGAGATCGATGAAGTTCCCACAGAAGAAGAAGGCGTAGTCCTCAACCTGAACGATCCTGAAACCCTCAAGAAAGCGATGGGCAGCGGTTCGGCCGGCTAGCGATCTTTGTTGTTGTCGTTTTTCCTGGTTTTCGTCCCTTCTTGTTTCGCCGACTCCGCCGTCTCGCTAACCTCGCCTTCCTCGATGCTGCGCCCGGTTCTCTCCAACAACAGGCAGAAGCCCGGCGCAGGCCCGAGCGATCAAAAATTAGAAAGGTGACGGAGGCTGCAGACAAAAAGAATTCTCTTGCAGAAACGCGAGCCCTTGCTATGGAGGACAAATCACCGAGACAGGGAGGCCGCAAAACCACAAAACTCTTCGAATCGATTGGACTGGCGGGAGCGGAAGGGAGCTATCTCGTCACAGGTCCCTCAAGATCGCCGCAACGGCCTCGACGCACAGTTGCGCGGCATGAAAAGTAGCAGGTGGGAGTCCTCCAAGCTCATCGGAGATTTGCTGCGCTGTGATCCCGCGCGCCTCCTCCACCGTTCTTCCCGTCAGCAGGTCCGTCAGCAGGGAACTCGCCGCGATCGCCGCAACGCACCCTTGCGTCTTGAACCGCGCCGCCTCGATCCGCTCTCCGCCCATCCGCACGCTCAACTGCAGCACGTCTCCGCACACTGGGTTAGTTACGCTTATCGTTGCACTTGCATCTAATAAATCGCCGGTGTTGTGTGGGCGCTGGAAATGGTCCAGAATAGTTTGGCTGAACATCACCGGGCAGTATAAATCCGGATCGAACGCTCGAAGAGCTGTTTCGATACGCAATCCTCCTTCGGCGCTCGCCGTTCGCTTTTCTTTCAATAGTGTTGACACGAATACATTTAGAACGATAATTTTATAGGCCCTAGCCATCGGCTCTGTCCGTCAGGGCGCGGCTGAGCTGAACGACAACCCGCCTATTGGAAATCTCAGGAGACATGCAGATGCGACGACTCGGCTACCACTTAACCTTCCTGGTTGCCCTCGTGCTGAGCGCGACGGCCGTCTTCGCCCAGGATGGGAGACTGAAGATCAAGGTCACACCGAAACAGGCGTATGTGTTTGTGGATGGAAAGGCCATTCGGGAAGGAAGTCAAAAGATTTCGCTGACGCCGGGCAAGCACACCGTGGCGATCGTCAATTACGGCTACAAGATTCAGACCAAAGACGTGGACATCGAGTCGGGCAAGACCACCGACCTGAACGTGACGCTCGAGTCCTACGGCGGCACCGTCAACGGCCCTTACGGAGATGTGGAGTTCAAGGGGCATCCGCGAGCCGCTGTATTGTCCAATGGCACCACGCCCGCCTATTTCGTCGGGCACGTGGATGAATTCGACTGGGATTGGGTTTGGCACCAGAACTTGCTTTTGCCGGCCGGCACCCACCACATCACCGTCACCCGTGAAGGGAAGGACATCTGGACCGGCGACGTGACGGTCACGGCGGGCAAGAAGGTCATCGTCGACCTGAATAAGAACACCCAAAAGACGGTCAACTGGTCCCGCGGCGAAAAGATGAAGGGGCCGCTCCCGCGCTTCAAGGCTGGCTTGGCCAGCACGACAGTTGCCGTCGCTCCGGTGACGGGCAGTTTCAGCGCCAGCCCGACCGATGTCAATTGCGGCCAGTCCTCCACGCTGACCTGGCAGTCCGCCGAAACCGCCGGCGCCAACATCAGCAATATCGGTGAGGTAGATCCGAGCGGCAGCAAGAGCGTTACGCCGCACCAGACCACCACCTACGACTTCACGGCCAGCGGCCCGGGCGGGGTCTACAAGGGCAGCGGCACGGTGAATGTCAACACCAAGGTGGACGCCAGCATCTCGCTGAATCCTACCGAGGTGCATTACCGCAAGATCGGCGATAAGGTCATCACCCAGGATTCCTCCACGCTGACCTGGAACACCTCGAACGCCGACAACATCAATATCGAACCCATCGGCAAGGTCGAAGCCAGCGGCAGCCAGACTGTGAAGGCCGAGCCCAAAGACACCTCTGAAGTGCCTCAGGGCCAGCCGGCTCGCACCATTGACGAAACGACGAACTACACGCTGAACGCCACCAACGTTTGCGGCGGCAGCGCCACACAGACGGCTTCGCTGCACATCGTGGGTTCGGTCGAGCCGATTCCCACGGTCAACCTGCAAAGCGTCTTCTTCCCGACTGCCTATCCGGTCAAGCAGCATCCGGACATTGGCCTGGTCAAGAGCCAGCAGTTGACCCTCTCCGACCTCGCCGCCGGCTTCAAGAAATACCTGGAGTACGATCCGGACGCCAAACTCTCCATCGAGGCTCACGCCGACATCCGGGGCTCGCGCCCGTATAACCAGGATCTGACCGAGCGCCGGGTTGAGCGCGCCAAGCAGTATCTGGTCGATCAGGGCATCCCGGCGGACAAGATCGAAACCGCCGCGTATGGCAAAGATCGTCCGATGCCGCGAACCGAGGTGAAGCAGCTCGAAGAGAGCAACCCGCAGAAGGCGCCGCGCGTCCGCGCTCGGCGGTCCACAGATATGTGGTACGCCTACAACCGCCGCGTGGACATCGTCCTGCTGCCTTCGGGCAAGAAGTCGTCTCAGTATTTCCCTAATGCTGCGGACGATTCGAGCTTGATCTGGCAGGCTCCGCGTCCTTCGCTCCGCAAGGTTGAGAAGGACCAGTAACTCACAATTTAGAACGAAAAACGCGCCGGAGAGTTCGACTCTCCGGCGCGTTTCCATTTGCATCGGCGCCGTGTTAGGGCGTCAAAGCCCTCTCTCCAGCCCTCTCTTAACCCGCAGCCGCGGCGCTCGTCGCGGCGATTGGCCGATATCCCGAATTGGCCGCCTTCTTCAACGCGTCGATCCCTTCCGCTGTGCTGAGCAATGGTGTCGTCTTTACCGCTTTGCACGCCCCGCCCGCCGCGAAGGCGATGGCAATGGCCGCTGCGGAAACCGTATCGGGCATTTCGGTGATGGCTACGATGTCGTAATCCCCGAACGCAAAGTAGCCGCTGATGACCTTCCCGCCCAGTTTCTTGATCGCCGGACGGATGGCGTCGATGCGGTCTTGGGGATTCTTGATCAGTGCCTGCCAGGACTCCTGCGTGTAAGCAACTTGGGTCAAATACAGTGGCATGGGAACCTCCTTGCCAAAAGGTGGGAAACTGCCCGCGATAGTGCGCTCGAACGGTGCCCCCGTCAAGCGAAAGCCTTAGCGAGACCCCAGTCCCGTCGTCTTTGCAAGAAATACCACCACTGTCATCCGAACCCAGTCCCGCCGCCTTTGCGGGAATGGGGGTGAGGCCCTGCCTGCCGCAGGCAGGGATCTGCTCTTGCCGCGCTTCGGTTGCTGTCCTGCCGCCCTGTGTTACTCTGTCTCGACTCTGGGAGACCGCTTCGCATCGAGGCCCGTCGTGGATCCCTCTCACAGCAAAGTTCATCATGGCGCCTGGGCCATCCCGGAGGACTCGGCGTCCGCCGCCGCTCGTTGGGGCACTGCGCCGGGCGACTTTCTCGCGCTCGCCGTCATTGCCATCGCCGTCATGCTGCTCCACATCGCCACCAATGGCCGCTTTGGTTTCCACCGCGACGAACTGCAGGTGCTCGACGATGCGCGCCACCTTGATTGGGGTTTCGTCGTTTATCCGCCGCTGACCCCGTTGATCGAACGCTTCAGCCTGCTGCTCTTCGGCACTTCGCTCGTCGGTCTGCGCCTCTTTTCCGTCTTCGCCCAGGGCGCTGTCCTGATCCTGACCGGCCTGATGGCGCGCGAACTCGGCGCCCGCCGCCTCGGTGTGATCGTGGCGGCGCTGGCCGTCGCCATCTCGCCGCTGGCCATGTTCAATGCGACGGAATTTCAGTACACCTCCTTCGATTATCTCTGGTGGGTCCTGATCGCCTATTTTCTAGTTCGTTTGCTCAAGTATGAAAACCCGCGCTGGTGGCTCGCCATCGGCGCCGTCGTCGGCATCGGCTTGGAAACGAAGTACACCATGTGCTTTTACGTCGTGGCGATCTTCGGAGCCCTCCTGCTGACGCCCGCGCGCCAGTATCTGAAGAGCCGCTGGCTGTGGTACGGCGTCGCGATCGCGTCTGTGATTTTCCTCCCCAACCTGGTCTGGCAGTTCCAGCACGGCTTCGTCTCGCTCCATTTTCTCCAGCACATCCACAAGCGCGACGTCGGCGAAGGCCGCGCCAACGGCTTCTGGCGCAACCAGTTCGTGATCAATGCGAACGTGCTTCTCGCGCCGCTGTGGATCGCGGGCCTCGTTTACCTCTTCGGCTTTCGCGATGCCCGGCGCTATCGCCTGCTCGGCTGGCTTTGGGCCATTCCGGTTATTCTGATGTTCGCGCTCAAGGGCCGAGGCTACTATTCGGCTGGCGTCTATCCCATGATTTTCGCCGCAGGGTGCGCCCTATGGTCCCGCTGGATCGACTGGCTGCGCACCGGCTGGGCGCTCGTCGTCGAGCTGGTGACTTTCGCAGCGATTGCTCTCGGCGGGTTTGGCGCGGGCAGGGCCCTCCTGCCCCTGGGACGTATTTCCGCGAATGAAAATTTTGCATTGAGAGTGAACGGCGAGCTGCGCGAAGAAATCGGCTGGAAGGATATGGTCGCCGAGGTTGCGCGCATCCGCGATTCGCTCGCGCCCGCCGAGCGCGCTCACCTCGGAATTATTACCGGCAATTACGGTGAAACGGGCGCCATCGATCTTTACGGCCCGCGTTACGGCCTCCCGCAGGCCATCAGCGGCACCAACACCGCCTGGTATCGCGGCTACGGCGATCCGCCCCCGCAAACGCTGATCGTGCTGGGCAGGACCCGCAGCGAGGCGGATGAGACCTTCCAGTCATGCCGCCTCGCCGGCCACAATGGCAATCCTTACGGCATCAAGAACGAGGAGAGCGTCTACCATCCCGAGATTTTCGTCTGCGGCCCGCCCCGCCAGCCTTGGCCCGAGTTCTGGAAACGTCTCCGCTCCTTCGGATGAACCACGGTGGAACGCGCGACCATCGCGTGATAGATTTCCGCCGATGCCGCCTCGTCGCCCGTTCGCTCGCTTGTTACCCCAGCCTGTTCTTGCCGGAATTCCTTCCCGCTTTGCGGTTCTCGTTCTCGCTTCGCTTGCGTTACTGCAGCCGCGCCCCGCGCGCGCCGACACTGGCGAGAACGCCTGGCTCCGCTACGCCCGCTTGCAGCCGGCGATTGCCGCGCAATATAAGTCGCTGCCAACCGAAGTCATTGTCCTCGGCGATTCGCCCGTCCTCATGTCGGCGCAGCACGAGCTCATTCGCGGTGTTCACGGCATGCTGGGCAAGCAGCTGCGCGTCGTGCACCGCTTCGACCCTGCAAGCCGGTACATTATTCTTGGCACAATGGCACATCTCGCGCCGGCATTAGGTGGCTTCACCCGCGCCCCTGTTCTGGGCGAGGAAGGGTTTTGGATCATGGGAACAAAGTCCCGTGAGATTACCTCCGTCGTCATAACGGGCCAGAGCGATCGCGGCGTTCTTTACGGCAGCTTCGCCCTCTTGCGCAAGATCGCCGAAGGCGAATCGCTCAAGAACATCCAGGATGTGCAGCGCCCCTTCGTTCCCCTCCGCTGGGTCAATCAATGGGACAACCTGAATGGCACCATCGAGCGCGGCTACGGCGGCCGCTCGATCTTCTTCGATAATGGCGCCGTCCGTCAGGATTTGACCCGCGTGAGTGAGTACGGCCGCTTGCTCGCCTCGGTTGGCATCAACGGCTGCTCGGTCAACAATGTGAACGCCGATCCGCGCGTCCTCACCGGCCCCTTTCTCCCGCAGCTCGCGCGCATTGCAGATGCGTTTCGCCCCTGGGGCGTGCGCCTCGCTCTTTCCGTCAACGTAGCCAGTCCCAAACTCATTGGTGGCCTTGACACCTACGATCCTCTCGATCCTCGCGTGATCGCCTGGTGGCGCGCCAAGGTCGACCAAATCTACCGCCTGATTCCCAATTTTGGCGGCTTCGTGGTCAAAGCCGATTCCGAAGGCATTCCCGGCCCATCCAGCTACGGCCGCAGTCCCGCCGACGCCGCGAATGTGATCGCGCGCGCCCTGAAGCCGCATGGCGGCGTCGTTTTCTATCGCGCCTTCGTCTACAACCATCATCTCGATTGGCGCGATCCCAAGGCCGACCGCGCTCGCGCCGCTTACGACATCTTCCATCCCCTCGACGGCCGCTTCGACGACAACGTCGTAATTCAGATCAAGTACGGCCCCATCGATTTTCAGGTGCGCGAGCCCGCTCAGCCGCTGTTCGCCGGGCTGCAGAAAACGAACGAAGCCATCGAGCTGCAAGTCACCCAGGAATACACCGGCCAGCAGCGCCATCTCTGTTTTCTCGCGCCGCTTTGGAAACAGATCCTCGATTTCGATATGCACGCCAAGGGCGCCTCCAGCTCGACTCCGGTGAAGGACCTCATCGCCGGGCGCGTCTTCCATCAGCCGCTCGGCGGTTTTGCGGACGTCGCCAACGTCGGCCTCGACGCCAACTGGATGGGCAATCCCATGGCCCTCGCGAATCTCTACGCCTTCGGCCGCTTGGCCTGGAATCCCAATCTCAGCGCCAGCGAAATCATCAACGAATGGACCCGCCTCACCTTCGGCAACGACCCTCTTGTCATAAAAACAATTTCGCAGATACAGCTCTCCTCCTGGCGCACCTACGAGGATTACACCGGGCCGCTCGGCCTCGGCACACTCACCAACATTCTCGGCAGCCACTACGGCCCTGACCCGCAGTCCGCCGAACGCAATGGCTGGGGCCAATGGCTCCGCGCCGATCGCGAGGGCGTCGGCATGGACCGCACCGTCTCCACCGGCACCGGCTTCATCGGCCAGTACCCGCCCCCCGTGCAACCGCTCTACGAATCCCTCGCCAACTGTCCCGATCATCTCTTGCTCTTCTTCCATCACGTTCCGTACAGCTACAAGCTGCACTCCGGCAAAACGGTCATCCAGTACATCTACGATTCGCACTACGAAGGCGCTCAGCGCGCGCAGCGTTACGTGCAAGAATGGAAATCGCTCCGCGGCCGCATCGATCCGCAGCGCTATCAGGACATCCTCGCGCACTTCGAATACCAGGCTGGCAGCGCGGTCGTCTGGCGCGACGCCATCTGCGACTGGTTCCGTCGCATGTCCGGCATTCCTGACGCGCAGGGCCGCGTGGGACATCATCCCCATCGCATTGAAGCCGAGTCCATGAAACTCGACGGCTACGTGGCCGTCGACGTGCACCCCTGGGAAGACGCCTCCGGCGGCAAAGCCATCGTCTGCCCCGAGCCCCTGAAATCCTGCTCCGCCAGTTTTCGTTTCAAGGGTGAAAGCATGGGACTTCAGCGTCCCCATGAAGCCACGCTCTTAGCTTCAGGGCATGATACGTCCGCGCGTCATCTCGCACCCGGCCGCGCGTCTTTCGCGGGCGTGGGTGAGGGATCTGCTGTCTCTCGGAGCGCTGCCGCTCCCTACACCGTCGAGGTCGAATACTTCGATCAAGATAATGGCCAATCGCGTTTCCGCTTGTCCATCAACGGTAGGCAAATCGACGCATGGATCGCGGACGGCGACTATCCTTCGACCCGGCCCGATGGTTCCACGTCGACGCGCCGCGTCATTCGCAACGTCACGCTGCGCCCCGGTGACCAAGTTCGCATCGAAGGCATCCCCGACGCCGGCGAGCGCGCCCCCCTCGACTACATCCGCATCGTGCCTTTCCCGCAAGCCCGGGCAACAGACTGAGCCGCGCGACCTCGAGTCAACATTTCGGGTGGCCTACCCTTGCGCCTTGTGCAAGGGCGGGTCTCTCTTCGCCCCGCTGCCTCTCCCAAACTAGGAGTCTTTTTTCCCCGGTGAGGCTACAATGGTCGCTTGCATCATGGAGGCTGGAAACATGCGCGTCCACATGCGACCTGCGACGCTGGCAGTTCTTGCCGTTTTCTTCGCCGCGCCCGTTCTGCTTCTCTCCGGTGACGGCTCCGCAACCCGGCCCGCAAATCGCTCGAGCGCAGCCATGGCGGCGAATCGTCTCGCCGCTCGCGCGCCGCATCGGCCCGCGATCCAAGCCGCCGCCGGCACAGCGCAGAACAACAACGTCGTTCGCGCGACCCTGAGCAACGGCCTGCGCGTGGTGATCGTTCCCGACGACCTCTCGCCCGTCGCCACCACGATGGTCAACTACCTCGTGGGCTCCAACGAAGCGCCGGAAGGTTTTCCCGGCATGGCTCATGCCGAGGAGCACATGATGTTTCGCGGCAATCCCGGGCTTTCCGCCGATCAGCTTGCCAACATCGCCGCCCTGATGGGCGGCAATTTCAATGCGGACACCCAGCAGACCGTCACGCAATACTTCTTCACCGTTCCCGCCGAGGATCTCGACGTCGCTTTGCATATTGAATCCCTGCGCATGCGCGGCGTGCTCGATACCGACGCGCTCTGGGACAAGGAACGCGGCGCTATCGAGCAGGAAGTCGCCCAGGACCTCTCCAATCCCCAATACGTTTTCTATACCAAGCTCCTGACCGCCATGTTTCGCGGCACTCCCTACGAGCACGACGCCCTCGGCACGCGTCCCTCCTTTGACAAGACCACCGGCGCGATGCTCAAGCAGTTTTACGACAAGTGGTACGCCCCCAATAACGCCATCATGGTTATCGCCGGCAATGTCGATCCGCAGAAAACTCTCACTGAAATCAAATCGCTCTTCGGCGACATCCCGCGCAAGAAGCTCCCCCCGCGCCCGCCCATCAATCTGAGCCCTGTCTCCACCGAGACGCTTCACCTTCCCACCGACTTACCCTATGGCCTCGCGGTCATCTCCTACCGCACGCCCGGATTCGATAGCGAAGATTTCGCCGCGCTCGACGTCTTGAGCGATGTTTTGAGCAACCAGCGCGGCACTCTCTACGCCCTCGTCCCGCAGGGCAAGGCGCTCTACGCGGGCTTCGAGTTGAGCCCTCTGCCCAAGTCCGGCGTGAGCTTCGCGCTGGCCGTCTTCCCCAAAGGCGGCGACGGCCAGGGTCTCATCGACGACATGCGCCAGATCATCGCTGACGACCTCAAGAACGGCGTCCCCGCCGATCTCGTGGAAGCCTCCAAGCGCCGCGAAGTGGCCAGCGATGAGTTTCAGAAGAATTCGATCGAAGGCCTGGCCAACGCGTGGTCGGATGCCCTCGCCATCGAAGGGCGCCAATCCCCTGAGGACGACATTCGCGCCATCCAAAAAGTCACCGTCGACGACGTCAACCGCGTCGCTCGCAAATATCTGGCGCCCGGCCAGGCCGTTACCGCCATTCTCACTCCCCAGGTTTCCGGCAAGCCCATTTCCTCCAAAGGGTTTGGCGGCGCCGAAGCCCTCGCGGGCACGCCCACCGGTCCTGTTGCTTTGCCCGCATGGGCCGAGAGCGCTGTGAACCGCATCACCATTCCTCAATGGTCGCTCAATCCCGTTATCACCACACTGCCCAACGGCCTGAAGCTGATCGTGCAGCAGGAAAACATCAGTAACTCGGTGACTCTGGTCGGACGCATCAGGAGCAATGCCGATTTGGAAGCGCCCAAGGGGCAGGAAGGCGTCGGCAGCGTCCTCGATGATCTTTTCCCCTACGGCACGAAGACGCTCGACCGCATCGCCTTGCGCAAAGCACTCGACGATATCGCCGCGGATGAATCAGCCGGCACCGATTTCTCCCTTTCCGTCCTCACGCCGCACTTCGACCGGGGCGTTCAACTGCTCGCCGAAAACGAATTGCAGCCCCGTCTCCCCGAACAGGCCTTCACCATCGTCCAGCGCCAGACCGCGCAAACCGTCGCCGGCCAGCTCCAAAGCCCCGGCTATCTCGCTCACCGCGCCCTGGACAAAGGCCTGCTTCCCAAGGAAGACCCCGAGCTGCGCGAAGCTACCCCGCAGACCGTTATGGGTGTCACTCTGGATGATGTGCGCAGCTACTATCAGCACGTCTACCGGCCCGACTTGACCACCATCGTGGTCATCGGCAACGTCACGCCGGACGAGGCCAAAACCGTCATCGAAAAATATTTCGGTTCGTGGACCGCAACCGGTCCAAAGCCCGACACCGATCTTCCTCCCCTTCCGCCGAATCCCACGGGTGTCACCACCGCCGTGCCCAACAAGAGCCGCGTCCAGGACATCGTCAGCCTGGCTGAAACTCTGCAGCTCAACCTCTTCGATCCCGATCGCTACGCTCTCGAGCTGGGCAACCATGTTCTCGGCGGAGGATTCTATGCCACCCGCCTCTACCGCGATCTTCGAGAGAATGGCGGGCTGGTCTACTACGTCGGTTCCTCCTTCCGCATTGGAAAAACGCGCAGCACCTACGTGGTGAACTACGCCTGCGACCCGCCCAACGTCTCCAAGGCGCGCGCCATCGTGGTTCGCGACCTCCTGGCCATGCAGAACTCTGGGGTCACTCCGCACGAGCTGCATCAGGCGCGAGCCATGTTGCTGCGCCAGATTCCTTTGTCGCAAGCCAGCGAGACGAGCATCGCCGACGGCCTGCTCTCGCGCGCTGTCATCGGTCTTCCGCTCGACGAGCCCATCGTTGCCGCGCACCACTACGTCGAACTCACCGCGCCTCAGGTGCAGGCCGCTTTCAAGAAGTGGCTGCGCACCAACGACCTGGTCCAAGTCACCGAAGGCCCCGCACCGCAATAGGGCTGGGTGGAAGCGCAGCGGGCAGGGTGGAAGCGCGGACCTCCCAGGTCCGCGAACACTTGCGCTGCCACCCTGCGCTGGCTTCAACCCTGGAACTCCAATGGCACTCGATCACCTACTGCTTTTATTTTTATGGCTTTAGGACGTAGTACGAAAGTCATCCGCAATTGAGCCCCGCGTCCTATCGCTTCCGCCCGTTCGTTTGAACATCATCATCATCTGGAACAATCCTTTGCCGGAGCCCATGCTTGAGGAAGACACTGTCTCTCCGTCATCTGGTCCCTGTGGGCGTATTCCTTCTCGCCTACACCGCAGTGTCGCTGTTCGGCCACAAAGGATTTCTGCTGACGGCGATCTCCGATGGCGCCGGTACCGCCCTATGGCTGGTCGCCGTCGTCGTTATGGTCTGGGCCGCATTCTCGAACCACGGCCGGGTACGCTGGTTCTGGCTGCTCCTGGCTCTGGCCGCGGCGACGGTAGGCGTCAACCTGGGCGCCTGGTTCTCCTATGATGTGCTCCTGAAGCGCCCGGTGGGCGACCCCTTCTGGGCCGACATCCCGCTATTCTTGCAGCCCGTTCCCATCATGGCGGCTGCGGCCATGCGCCCCAATTGGAAACAGGAAGGGCAGAAGTTCCAGTTGGCTACCTTGAACTTCCTGATCCTCCTGTTCTGGTGGCTCTACATCTACGCCTTCTTCATCTATCCCAAAGAGTACATTCTGCCGAACGCTCAATCCTTCAACAGCTACTACGACTTCCTCTTCCTGCTCGAGTTCGCAGTGGTGCTCTCGATTCTTGGTTTTTTGGCTTGGAAAACTCACGGCGCCTGGCAAGGCATTTATTGCGAGCTTCTGCTTTCCTGCGGACTCTATATCGCCGCTTTTATGATGCTGAACATCGCCCTCAGGCGCGGTGTCTACTATGGTGGAAGCTTCTATGACGTCCCGGTCTACGCTTCCATGTGCTGGTTCATTCTGATCCCCTTGCGCTACCGCTCGATTCCCGGCGAGCAAGTCAGCGGGAACGAGTCGCATCACCGCGGCCTTTGGGGGCTCATCTCCGCCCTTGCCGTTCTGTCCCTTCCTATCTTCGGAATCACTGAATTGTTTGCTGAGCCCCGCTCCAGCCGTCTGTTCCCGTTTCGCGTCGCTGTCACCCTGATCGGCGTTCTGCTGATGGCCATCTTCGTGTTCTTCCGCCAAATGCTTTTGGCTCAGGAGCGGGAGCTACTCCTGTGCGAGTCCAAGCGGAATCTGCAGCATTTGAAAGAAGCGCAGGCGCAGCTCGTACAGCAGGAAAGGCTAGCAGGAATCGGCCAACTCGTCAGCGGCGTGGCGCATGAGCTGAATAATCCGCTCACCGCCGTCATTGGTTATTCCGATTTGCTCGCCGAGGGCGCGGAAGGAAGAGCTCGCGAGCGGCTCCAGAAATTGGGGACCGAAGCGCGCCGCATCAAACGCATCGTCTCCAACCTCGCCAGTTTCGCCCAGCCGCGCGGCGGAGAGAGCCGTACCCTGGACGTCGCCACTCTGGTTCAGGATTCCCTTATGCTCTGCGGCCATCAACTTCGCGCTTGCGGCGCGACCGTGCGGGTGAATTTGGCTCCCGACATGCCGCACATCGTGGGGCATGAAGGTCAGCTCAAGGAAGTCTTCGTCAACCTGTTCAGCAATTGCGGCTATGCCCTCGAAGAGTCCCAGGAAAAGACGGTCCGCGTGGAAGGTTTCGCTCAGGGAGACGCCGTCATCGTGCGCGTCTGCGATTCCGGGCCTGGTTTCACCGACGTGAACCGCGCCTTCGATCCCTTCTACACCACGCGCCCCGTTGGCCAGGGCACCGGACTTGGCCTCAGCGTCTGCTACGGCACCGTTCGCAAGCACGGCGGCAACATCTCCATCCAGAATCTCGAGCCGCACGGCGCCTGCGTCAGCATCGAACTCCCCGCCAGCGCCAGGCCGCCTGCTCCGCCTCCCCTGGTCGCCGCCAGCCCGCGCACCTCCCTGGAAACCGCGCCTCAGTAATTCGCCCCCCCGACGACACCCGTGCCGGACATCCCATTGTTCGGGCTTTGAGTGCGGCTTGGAACCCATCCCGGCGAAAGCCTGAAACCCGCGGTTAACGCCGTCTGCCATTCCGGGCGGAGTGCCCGGCGCATTTGAATTTCCGATTCGCCGCCGTTGCGAATCGGCCGGCCTCGCAGAGAGGAATCTGCTTTTGCCGGGCTTTCATATTTGGCTGTTGCTCTCGGCTATCGCCTTTGGTGCTTGCCTTTCGCGGTTGTCTGCGGTTTTCGTCTTGCCCATTCCAAGTTGCTTGTTTCGCCTCGCTGCTATATAACGGGCCCCGAGCCGAAAGCCGAGTCGGGTGCGCGGCTGCGGTGAAATCCGCTCCACAATCGAGGGCCCGTGAGAAAACTTTGTTTCGTCGTCTGCGTCCTGCTGGTTGCCTCTTCCGCTCAGGCCTCCAATCTCCAGCAAAAACTCGACAAGATGGCCGCCTCCTATCACGGCAAAGTGGCCCTCTACGCAAAAGACCTCACCACCGGCGCCACCGTCTCCATCGATCCCGACACGCCCGTGCAGACCGCCTCCGTGATCAAGCTGCCTCTCATGCTGCAGGCTTTCGAGCAGGTCAAAGCAGGGAAGCTCAGCCTCAGCCAGCCGCTCGTCCTGACCAAAGCCAATCAGGTCGAGGGCTCCGGCGTCCTTCAATTCATGGATCCCGGCCTCAAGCTCACTCTGAAAGACGCCATCACGCTGATGATGATCCTCAGCGATAACACCGCCACCAATACCGTCATCGACGCGGTCGGCCTCAAGCCCACCAACGCCATGCTTGCGCGCATGGGCATGAAGAACACCTACTTCTACAAAAAGGTCTTCGTCCCCGCCACCGAGCCCATGCCCGCCGACTACAAAAAATTTGGCTTGGGTAAGACCACCGCCAGGGAAATGGCTGAAATCCTCGAAAGCATATATCGCTGCGATATGGGCGACCGCCCGCTTTGCCTCCAGATGATCACCATCATGCGCAACCAGCAGTATCAGGGCATGATCCCGCGCTACTTGCAGTGCAAGGACGCCACTGAAGATCTCTCCGCCATCGCCGACAAGGTGGGCGAGCTGGATGCCGTGCGCAACGATGTCGCCCTCGTCTATACCGTGCGCGGGCCCGTGATCATTTCGATTTTTACCTACGACAACGCGGATCAGTCCTGGACCCCCGAAAACAACGCGGAGAAGTTCATTGGCCGGCTGGCCGAAGCGATCGTCAACCAATGGTCGCCCGAGGGCCTCGCGCCCAAAGTCGCCAACCCGATTGCCCCGCTGCGCTGATCGCCTCAGGAACGCTCTTCGGTGGGTTTTGACGCCCGGTGACGGAGATCACGACTGGCGGTGGCGAGGCTCACAGCCCCCTGTGAAACCCTCGCCTAGACTCCTTCCTGTAACCTCAGGAGGCAGGCCCCATGCCCCAGGAAGAAATCGTGGCCCAGATTCGCACCCTTGTCGACCAGCAGCTCGAATCTCTGCGCGGCAAGCTCCCGCCGCTCGAAGCCATCGACTACGCCCGCCGCAATCAGAAAATCCGCGAGCTGCTCGATGCATTGGTCGAGAAGGAGTGGTGGGCCGAGGTCACCTGAGCCGCGCTTCCTGCGTGAATCCGGTCGTTCGCCCTCGTGTTGCCGCCGTGTCTGGCGGCATTCCTGCAGATTAACTCGCAAAGCCTGCGGACTAGCTGGGGATTTTGTAGCCGGCCTTCGCGCTGGCGCTCGAGCCCACCGAGCCGCCGTTTCCCGAGCCGCCGTTCGCCGCCCCGGATGCGGCCTTGTTCGCCGCGTTCATCCGCTCGACCAGCTCCTGCAATTTGCGCACGACCGCGTCCACGACCTCGTCCTGGTTCGCTCCATCCAGCTGGAGCTGTTGCGCGATCAAGTTGGCCTTCTGCAGCTCGAACTCGCGCGCCACTTCATCCACGATGCTGGCCAGGATGGGCCGCACCTGTTCCACGAACGCGTTGATCAGCGAATGCTCGCACAGCAGGTTGGCGATGCGCGGAATGCCTTGTGAGTGCCGGTAAACTTCCTCGACCGCCTCCACGGAAAAGATCGGGTTGCCATCCGCGCCGGCCACGCGCAGCCGTTCCGTCACGTACGACTGCATTTCCTCGCGCGTCAGCGGGCAGGTACTGCAGCGAATCGTGATGCGTTGGCGCAACTGCCGCAGCGACGCGTCACGCAGCTTCTCTTCCAGTTCCGGCTGCCCCGACAGCACGATCTGCAGCAGCTTCTCCTGCGTCGTCTCCATGTTGGTCAGCAGCCGGATTTCTTCCAACACGTCCGCCGAAAGATTCTGCGCCTCGTCGACGATCAGCACCGCCGTGTTGTGCTCGCGATAGCGGTCCAGCAGCCATTCATTCAGCTTGATCAGCCGCTGGCTTTTGTCGCGCGACTCGCAGGTTACTCCAAAATCGTGCAGCACGAAATCGAAGAACTCGCCCTCGTTCAGCCGCGAATTGAAGATGAACGCCGTCGCCACCTTTTCCTCGGCGAGCCATTCCAGCAGCCGGTTCAGCAGCGTCGTTTTCCCGGTGCCCACCTCGCCCGTCAGCAGCAGAAAGCCCTTGCGGTTGCGTATTCCGTAAGCCAGCGCGGCCAGGGCTTCGCGCGTCGCCCCCGTCAAGAACAGAAACCGGGGGTCCGGGTTGGGATTGAACGGGTTGGCTTTCAGACCGAAAAATCTCTTATACATAGTGCGGCTGCCAAGCCTTTAATTCGATGCATTTCCCTGGCCTCTAGCAGCCTATAAGTGTATACCAACTTCCCCTTTCAAGACGGGGTTAGGGCGCGGCCATTTGCCTGTCAGTTCAGGCCTTGCGGTCGAACCTCGCCATGCGAAACTCCAACGTCGCCCAGGCCGTCCTACTGTGTAGCGCTGCGCGGTCTGCGGGTTCGAATTTCGTATTTCGAGTTTCGGGTGTCTTTACGTTGTCACCGTGCAGTCGAATTTCGAATGTCGAGTTTCGTATTTCGAATTTCGTCGTTACCGTCGTCGCTGGGTGCAGCCGCATCTCGAATTTCGTCTTAGCTTTGCTATGAATCGCATTTCCCAATTTGCCTTCCGCGGCCTGTTCGGCCTGCTGGTCCTCATCGCGCTCCTCTGGATCGGCGACTTCATCTCCTTCCGCTATCGCCTCTCCAAAGCCACCCCCGGCGATGCGCTCGCTACGATAACCGTCCAGACCACGTACGCCATCCCGCAAAAGGACGGCCGCGCCGAATACGTCTTCGGCCCGCCGCAAACTGTCACCTGCGCCCGCTCGATCTTCCCTCACGCCGGCGCCACTCCCTGCTGGTACCTCCAGAAAACCGCCTCCAAACCCGTCCAGATGTAGCGCCGAGGCGTTAGCCCGACTACCCGCGTCCTCTCGCCTCCCCTTTGTCATCCCAAACCCGGTCGCGATTCTTCGCCCGGCCTTTGTGGCGCGGGCGTCTCGCCCGCGCAATGCACACCGTCGCGGCTACCGATCACCAGGAGGTCACGATGCATCACCTGCGAAATCGTCGAGAAGCATGCTGATCCAGGCGAGTTCCGCGCTTTTTGCGGAAATGGGGGTGAGGGATCTGCTTTTCGCCGTTAAGCCGCGCCTGAGGGTTTTGCCTCAGCCCGGTCCCCCGAGCAACGCATCTCCCCCTTCCAACTTTGAACTTTCAACTTTCTCCCCTGATTCCAATGTGTGCTGAAAGACTACTGAGCTGCCGCAATCGCAAAGAGTGCGGCAATGCCGAGTTTCGACTTTCGAATTTCGATTATTTCTGTGGCGCGCCGGCGCCGGGAGCGGGCGAGCCCCAGGTCAGCTGGCCCGGTGTGGGAAGTTGCGCGCGCGACCACCCGCCGCCCAGGTCTTCGATCAGCAGAACGCTGGCGTTCATTTGCTGGTCGCGCAAATTCACCGCGGTCTGCTTGTTGGTCAGCAGCGTGGTCTCGGCGGTGATGACGTTCAGATACGGGTCGATGCCCAGCTTGTAGCGCGTGGTGGCCAGATCGAGGCTGCGCTGCGCGGCTTGCACGGCCAGGTCCTGCTGCTCGATCTGCGCCGTCAGGATGCGCAACGCGGCCAGTTCGTCCTCGACCTGCTGGAACGCGGTGAGCACGGTCTGCCGGTAGTTGGCCACCGTCTGATCGTACTGCGCGCGAAACTGCTCGTTCGTGGCGCGGCGCAGGCCGCCTTCGAAAATCGTTTCCGCGCCGGCGGCGCCAATGGACCAGAAACGGCTGGGCCAGGCGAGCCAGTTGGCGATCTGCGAGCTCTCAAAACCTGCAGAAGCGCTGAGTGTGAGGGTCGGATAGTACGCGGCGCGTGCGATCCCGATGTTTGCGTTGGCTTGCGCCACCAGGCGCTCGGCAGCGGCGATGTCCGGACGCCGCTGCAGAAGCTCCGAAGGCACGCCCAGCGGAATCGGCGGCGGCGCGAAGGTGAGCGGTTGCAGCGGGACGGAAAACGTCGACGCGGGCTGGCCCACCAGTGTGGCAATCGCATGTTCGAACTGCGCGCGGGCGATGCCCAGGTTGGTGTCCTGCGCCATCGCCGTCTGCAGCTGCGTTTGCGCCTGCGCCACCGCTTCGTCGGAATCGATCCCGGTCTGATAAAGCACCTGCGTCAGCTGCAGCGACTGTTGGTAGGCCTTCACCGTCGAGTCGAACAGCTGCTTCAGCGTGTCCTGGTTGCGCAGCGCGAAATAGTCGGACGCCAACTCCGCGTGCATGGCCAGCCGCACATTCTCGAAGTCGGCGGCGCTGGCTTGCGCGCTGTAGGCGTTGCTGCGAATCGTGTTGCGCACGCGCCCCCACAAATCGGGCTCCCAGCTGGCGCTGAACGGCAGATTGTAAGTGGTGAACGTCGTGGCGCCTCCCGAGCTCCCGCCGCCGGTGACGAACGATTGATGCAGGTTCTGCGATTGCTCTTGCTTCGTGATCGCCGGGCTGACGCCGGCGGTGGGGAAGAGTTGCGCGCGCGCTTCCTTCACCAGCGCCCGGGCGGCCATGAAGCTCGCGTAGGACGCCGCGATGGTTTGGTTCGAGGCGTCTACCTGGTCTTCCAGCTTGTTCAACTCGGGATCGTTGAACAGTTCCCACCACTTCCCGCGCATCAGCTGGTCGCTGGGCTGCGCCACTTTCCAGTTGCCTACTTCCTTGATGTTGGCGGGGGTGACTTCCTTGTAGGAAGCGGGCATCTGCGCCGTGGGTGTATGGTACTTGGGACCCACCACGCAGCCGGCCAGAGTGGCGGCCAGTACCACCGCGGTGGCCAGCGAAATAGGAAAAGCGAAACGTTGCGTCATGGTTGCGATCCTGGCGCGATCTTCACGCAGAGGTGTTTGGGACATCAGTCGGCCTCCTGGCCCGCAGGCGCGATGGCGGGCCGGCGCACGCCGCGCCACCACCAGCTGAAGCGGTCCATTTACAGATAAACGACCGGTGTGGTGAACAGTGTGAGCATCTGGCTGAAAATCAGCCCGCCCACAATGGTGATGCCGAGCGGCCGGCGCAGTTCCGAGCCGGTGCCCAACCCGACGGCCAGCGGAACAGCGCCGAAGAGCGCGGCCATCGTCGTCATCATGATCGGGCGGAAGCGCAACAGGCACGCCTGATAGATGGCTTCCTTGGGGCCTTTGCCTTCGTTGCGCTCGGCGGCCAGCGCAAAGTCGATCATGAGGATGGCGTTCTTCTTCACGATGCCGATCAACAAAATGATCCCGATGATAGCGATGACCGTCAGATCCGTTTTCAGGAACATCAGCGCCAGAACCGCGCCCACACCCGCCGATGGAATGGTCGACAGAATGGTGATGGGGTGGATGTAGCTCTCGTACAGCATGCCCAGCACGATGTAGACGGCCAGCAGCGCAGTGATGATCAGCATGGGCTCGGTCTGCAGCGACGCTTGGAAGGCCTGCAGCGTACCGGAGTACATCCCATGAATGGACTCGGGCATGCCCATGCTTTGTTCCAGGCCGTTGATTTCGCTGGCGGCCTGGCTCAGAGCCACGCCGGGAGCCAGATTGAAGGAGACGGTAACGGAGGGGAACTGCCCCTGGTGGTTGACCTGCAGCGGCGCCGTCTTCGTTGTGTAGTGCGCCACCGCGCTGAGCGGCACTTCGCCGCCTTTGCTGGTGCGGATGTAGACGTAGTTCAGCCCCTGCGGCCCTTGCCAGAACTGCGGCGCCACCTCCATCACCACGTGATACTGGTTCAGCTGCGTGTACATCACGGAGACTTGCGACTGCCCGAAAGCCTGATAGAGCGTCTGATCGATCTGCTGCGGTGTAATGCCGAGCCGCGAGGCGGTATCCCGATCGTACGTGAGATGCGCCTGCAGTCCCTGGTTTTGCTGGTCGCTATTGACGGTCATGAAGCCGGGGAGCCGCTGCATTCTTTGCAGCAGGATGGGTCCCCATTTCGTCAAGTCGTCCAGATTCTGGCTCTCGATGGTGTACTGATACTGCGCGTTGCCGCCACGCCCGCCGATCCGCAGATCCTGGCCGGGCTGCATGAATACGGAGGCGCCGGGAACCGCCATTAGTTTCGGCTGCAGCCGGCGAATGAACTGGTTGGCGCTGACGTCGCGCTCGCTCTGCGGTTTCAGGCCGACGTAGATGAACCCGCCGTTGGTCGATCCCCCGCCGCCAGTGAAGGCCATGACGTTCTGCACCGCCGGATCGCTCTTCACGATCTTCACAAAACGCTGTGTGAGCGTCTGCATGGACTGGAAGGAAGCGTCCTGCGCCCCGCGAATTCCGCCGAACACGGTGCCGTTGTCCTGCTCCGGGAAAAATCCCTTGGGCACGATGACCAGCAGGAAGACGTTCACCGCGATCGTGAAGATGAGGACCGTGAGGGTCAGCGCGGAGTGCTTCAGCACCCATTGCAGCATGTAATCGTAGCTGCGCAGCATCCAGTTGAACAGCGCTTCGCTGGCGCGATAGATCCGGCCGTGCTCCTCCGGCCGGTCGTGCTTCAGCAGGCGCGAGCACATCATGGGCGTGGTGGTCAGCGAAACCAGCAACGACACGGTGATGGCCACCGACAGCGTGACCGCAAATTCGCGGAACAGCCGCCCCACGATTCCTCCCATCAGCAAAATGGGCAGGAAGACGGCCACCAGCGACGCCGTGATGGAAAGCACGGTGAACCCGATTTCGCGCGCGCCGCGCAAAGCCGCCTGCATGGGCGACATCCCTTGTTCCAGATAGCGCGCGATGTTTTCGATTACCACGATCGCGTCGTCCACCACGAACCCCGTCGAGATAGTCAGCGCCATCAGCGAGAGGTTGTCGAGGCTGTAGCCCAGGATGTACATCGCGCCGAATGTCCCGATCAGCGACACAGGGACAGCCACGCTCGGAATCAGCGTTGCTCGCACGTTGCGCAGGAAGAAAAACACCACCAGGATGACCAGCACCACCGAAATCGCCAGCGTGATCTCCACGTCGTGCACCGAAGCGCGAATCGTGGTCGTGCGGTCCATCACCACGGTCATGTTGATCGCCGCGGGCATCGAAGCTTTCAACTCGGGCAGCGCCGCCCGCACGTTGTCTACCGTATCGATAATGTTCGCGCCGGGCTGCCGGAACACGATGATCAGAATGCTCGGCTTTCCGTTGACGTACCCCGCCGCGCGGATATTTTCGACGCTATCCTCGACCGTCGCGATGTCGGACAGCCGTATGGCGGCCCCGTTGCGGTAGCCCACCACCAGATTCTTGTATTGGTCGGCGTGCAGAAGCTGGTCGTTGTCCGTGATGTCGTACAGGTTGTCGCCGTCGCGAATCTGCCCCTTGGCCAGATTCGAATTCTGGCTGCGCAGCATGGTGGCCACGTCCTGCAGGCCCAGGCCGTAGCTGTTGAGCTCCGTTGGATTCAGTTCGACGCGCACGGCCGGCAGGGAACTCCCTCCCACGACGACCTGGCCGACGCCTTCAACCTGCGAGAGCCGCTGCGAGAGGATGGTCGACGCGTCGTCGTACATCTGCCCTTTGGTGTACACATCCGAGGTCAGCGCGATGATCATGATCGGCGCGTCCGCCGGATTCACTTTGCGGTAGCTGGGATTGGACGGTAGGTTGGCTGGCAAATAACTGCGCGCCGCGTTGATCGCCGCTTGCACGTCGCGCGCCGCGCCGTTGATGTCCCGGTTCAGATCGAACTGCAGCGTGATCTGCGTCGTGCCCAGATTGCTCGACGAGGTCATTTCCGTCACGCCGGCGATGTGTCCCAACTGGCGCTCCAGCGGCGTCGCCACCGAAGAAGCCATGATTTCCGGGCTCGCACCGGGCAAACCGGCGAAAACAGTGATGGTCGGGAAATCGACCTGCGGAAGCGGCGCCACGGGCAATTGGCGGAACGCGACGGCGCCCGCCAGCGCGATCGCGGCGGTGAGCAGCGTGGTCGCCACAGGACGCCGGATGAATGGTGCGGAAACGTTCATGGCTAGTCTGCCGGCAACGCCTCCGGCCCTTCTTCATCCACGCGCGCGCGGGAGAAGCGCTGCGCCAGGCGGTCGAAGTAAACGTAAATCACCGGCGTCGTGTACAGCGTCAGCACCTGGCTGATCAGCAGGCCGCCCACGATGGAGATGCCCAGCGGCTTGCGCAGCTCGGAACCGATGCCCGAGCCCAGCGCCAGCGGAAGGGCGCCCAGCAGCGCGGCCATGGTCGTCATCATGATCGGCCGGAACCGCAGCAGGCACGCCTGATAAATGGCCTCGATGGAATTTTTCCCTTCCTTGCGTTCGGCTTCGAGCGCGAAGTCGATCATCATGATCGCGTTCTTCTTCACGATCCCGATCAGCAGGATGATACCGATCAGCGCGACCACGCTGAGTTCGGAGTGGCAAATGATCAGCGCCAAAATGGCGCCCACGCCCGCAGAGGGCAGCGTCGAGTGAATGGTGATCGGGTGAATGTAGCTTTCGTAGAGAACGCCAAGCACGATGTAAACGGTGATGATCGCGGCCAAAATCAGGAGTGGCTCGTTCTTGAGCGACGCCTGGAACGACGCGGCGGTGCCCTGGAACGCGGCCTGCACGCTCAGAGGCATGCCAATGGATTTTTGCGCCTGCTCGATCGCGGTCGTGGCTTCGCCAAGCGAATACCCCGGGGCCAGATTGAACGAGATGGTGACGGCCGGGAACTGCCCCTGGTGAGTGATCGTCAACGGCGCCGGCTGCATTTCGAAATGGGCGATGGCGCTGAGCGGAACGGCAGCGCCGTTCTGCGCGCTGACTGCCGCGGGGTTAGCGGCAGCAGTCGGGCCGCGGGGATTCGCGCCGGAAATTCCGGTCACCGATCCGCCGGAAGATGACGCGGTGACCGTGCCATTCGCCGTGGTTCCGAATGCCGTGCCGGATGACGTCGGAGCGAGAGCCGAGCGCAGGTAGATGCTCTTGAGCGCCTCGGGGCTTTGCTGGAATTGCGGCATGACCTCGAGCACCACGTGGTATTGGTTCAGTTGTGTGTACAGTGTCGAGATCTGCCGCTGCCCGAACGCGTCGTAAAGCGTTTGGTCGATCATCTGGGGCGTAATCCCCATGCGCGACGCGGTCACGCGATCGATCATCAGGTGCTCGGAAAGCGCGCCGGTCTGCTGATCGGTGGCCAGGTCCTGCAGTTGGGGAAGCTGCCGCAGCTTGGCCATCAGCAGATCGGTCCAGCGAGCCAACTCGGTTGAGTCCGGATCTTCCAGGCTGTACTGGTATTGCGTGCGGCTGACGCGATCCTCGATGGTGAGGTCCTGCACGGGCTGCATGTAAAGGGTGATGCCCTGCACTTGCTCGAGCTTGGGCTGCAGCCGGCGAATCACCTCGCTCGCGGTGATTTTGCGTTCGGCGAGCGGTTTCAAGTTGATCAGGATGCGCCCGCCGTTGAGCGTGGTGTTCGTGCCGTCCACGCCGATGAACGAAGAAAGGCTCTCGACGGCGGGATCCTGCAAGATGACTTTGGCCAACTCCTGCTGGCGCTGAACCATGGCGGTAAAAGAAATGGCCGGCGGCGCTTCGGAAATTCCCTGGATCAAGCCCGTGTCCTGCACGGGGAAAAAGCCCTTGGGCACGATGATGTAGAGCCAAACGGTAAGCACCACGGTGGCCAGGAAGACGACGAGCGTTTCGGTCTGATGCGCCAGCACCCACTGCAGCGTGCGCCCGTAGAAATCGATGACGCGATTGAAGACGCGCTCGGAGGCCCGGTAAAAACGGGTCTGCTCGGCCTCCGATTTGTGCCGCAGAATTCGCGAGCACATCATCGGCGTGAGCGTCA
>JBJKQB010000463.1:0-8471 GCA_046705825.1 Candidatus Acidiferrales bacterium | reverse complement strand
ATAATACCGGATTATGCGCAAACGAGCGAACTGGATGGCCGCGTGACTTCCTCGTGCCGGCAGCCCCGCGCCCGAATTTCTGTTTTCTCTTTTCCGTTTTCTATTTTCCGGGTTTTTCGCATTTCGCATTTCGATTTTCGGGTTTCCTTTTTTCTCGTCTTACTGGTCCTGGCCGGTTGCGCGCGCCGCAACGTTTCAGTCCCGCCGCCTGCCCCCGCGCCGCAGCCATCGGCGCAACCTCCCAGCCGGCCGCGCGCCGCTGCGGCTCAGCCTCCCGTCGCCGGAGCATTCGTCGAGGACGGCATCGCCTCCTGGTACGGAGTACCCTTCGACGGCCATCGCACGTCGGACGGCGAAATCTACGACATGCACCAGTTCACCGCCGCGCACCGCACGCTCCCGTTCAATTCCATCGTGCGCGTCACCAATCTGAGCAATGGCAAACAGACCGAGGTGCGCATCAACGACCGCGGGCCCTTCGTCGCCAATCGCGTCATCGATCTTTCGTTCGCCGCGGCTCAGGCCATCGGCATGGTCGGACCGGGCACGGCCCAGGTCCGCCTCGATCTGGTTTCGGGCTCGAACCCCTCGGCCGGATTTTTCGGCGTGCAGGTGGGCGCGTTCTTGCGTCCGGAAAACGCGAACCGCCTGAAGGCGCAATTGGAACCGCGCTATGCGCCGGTGAACATCGTCACCTTCGATTCGCCCAGCGGGGTGTTCTACCGAGTGCGCGTCGGCCGCTTTGACACGGAAGCGGCGGCCCGGCAGGCTGCCTCGCAACTGCACCGGCTCGATGGCTACACCACCTTCGTCGTCCGCCTCGATGAATAGCGGAGTATGTACCTCAGCGTCCCGGAGGACGGTTCGAACCGGATTAGCGGTCCCCGCCGGTTTGAAATCGCCGCGATTTCGCGCTAGCTTCGTTTGCGTCCATGCCGATCGTGCTTCGATTCAAAGCTGCTGACAGAGGAATCGCTTCAATGGCGATTGGCGCCGCCCTTGCGCTCCTCGTTGGCGTTCCTTCCCTGTTTGCAGCGCAGGCCTCGCGCCCCCAGACCCGAGCCACACGGCTGTCCTCCATCAAAATTGTCATGCCTCCGAGGCTCGCAGCGGACGCGCCCGCGACCCTGGCCACCATCGGCGCCGATGACAAGCTGGTCGGCCACGTCCCCGTCTTGCTTGGCAATGGGACGCAGATCGAGACGGACGCAACAGGCCGCGCCAATTTCACGGCTCCCTCTGGCGTTGTGATGACCGCCCGCGCGGGAGGGGGTTCGGCCGCGGCGCTGATTGATCGCCCTGCCGGCGTCGACACGGAGCCGGACCTGCAGGTTCCTCCGTTTGTCGCGCTGCACAGCAGCTTCGACTTGTGCGGCAGCGGGTTCGACGGCAACGCCGAAGCGAATCACGTGACCATCGATGGGGAGCCGGCTCTCGTCCTTGCTGCCTCCCCCGAATGCCTCTTGGTGACTCCCGGACCGAATGCCGTGCCCGGGGTCGAAAGGATCATCGTCGAAAGCGCGTCACCCGTCCGCCAGGCTTCGGTCACTCTGGTGGCGCTCGATTTCGAGCCGCCTCAGCCTGCGCTGACTCCGGGCAAGAAGGGCTGGCTGACGGTTCGCGCGCGCGGCTCCCAACAGCCGCTGCGCATCATGGTGCAGAACGAATCGTTCGACGTGCTGCGATTCGAAAAGGGCGACGTTCAGGAACTGACCACCAGCGGCGGCGCGCAGAATGTCGCGGAAATTCGCGTGCAGGCCATCCGCTCCGGCGATTTTTCCTTCCACGCGCGCATCCTGCCGCCGGCCAACACAGAAAACGCGCGCCGGTTTCTCGAGGCCGCCGGTCCCTTGGCCATCGGCGAAGTGCCGCAAGCGCTGAAGAAAATGGAGAATGATCTGGTGCGCCATCCGCAAAGTGCCGAAAAGATTCGCGCGCAACTCGACCAGATGCTCGAAGTAACCAGTCCCAGCGAGTTCCGCACCCTCCTGGAAGCCGCGCGCTCCTCCCTCTGAGAATTGCAACGCTCATCCTCGCGCCAAGCCAACAACGATCATCATCAAGAGCATCGTCCCCAGGCATGCGCCCGCGTGGATCGCGGCCGGCACGGACCAGACGGTCTGCCACAGGACGCGCCCGACAAGGTCCGGCACGTGGAATTCCAGCCAGTCCAACATTCCGGAAAGCGAGGCGCTATAAACCGAGTTCATGGCCAGCACGGCCACGGCGGAAACCGTCGCGATCATCCAGTTCGCTCTCATCGAAGTTCCCCTTTCTCGCCTTGTCATGAATTGCCGCATTTGCTTTCCCTCTCGCTCTCCGTGCCGCTCGTGCTGCCTGTTTTCGCCCGCTTTCAATCAATAGTCGGAGTGGCGGCCTTGATTTCGACATGGGGGCGCAAAATTGCCCGAGAGTGGCGCTCGCCTGGCACTCATGCTCCCTCGCAAATTCATGTAAAGTGTTGAGAACAAGCCTGTTTTGCGGGATTGCTATAATCGACGCGCGATCGCCGGCCCCGGGGTCTGGCTTCCAGCCTTTTCGTTGTCCGGACGGCCCGAAAAAATATTTTTGCGGCGATGTAGAGAACGGCAGGTTCGCTCCGACTACCTGTTGAAAGCGCATCTCAGCGGTCGGCGCGCCAGAATCGAAAGGAGCGAAAAAGATGAAATACATTTTGCTGATGTCGGGAACGAAGGCAGGCGTCGGTGGTTATCAGGCGTGGTCGCAACAAGACCGGGACGCCCACATGGCCGTCCTCCGGAGTATTAACGAGCAACTGACCGATTCCGGCGAATTCGTCGCGACGCAGGGCTTGATGCCGCCCTCCGAGGCCACGATCGTCCGCGGAGAGAAAAACAACCTGCCCATCACCGACGGCGTGTTCCCCGAGTCGAAGGAATTCCTCCTCGGTTATTGGATCGTCGACGTCGCCACGCCCGAGCGCGCCTACGCCATCGCCGGAAAAATTTCGGCCGCGCCCGGTCCCGGCGGCGTTCCCACCAACATGCCGATCGAGGTGCGCCAGTTCGCGACCTATCCCTCGAAATAGGCAAACACCTTAAGAAGCGCTGTAGGAGGCTGGCAGATCGAAGGGAGCAATGAGATGAAATACATTCTGATGATGAACACCATGAAAGCGGGCCAGCAAGCTCAGGGAATCATGAGCTGGCCCAAGCAGGACCTCGAGGCGCACATCGCCTACATGGTGAAGCTTAGCCAGGACCTCAGTAAGTCGGGAGAATTGGTCTCCGCCGAAGGCTTGACCTTCCCCGATCAGGCCAAACGCGTGCGCGCCGCAAACGACGGCACGCCGATCACCGATGGGGTATTCCCCGAGTCCAAAGAGTTCCTGGCGGGCTACTGGATCGTCGACGTGGCCACTCCCGAACGCGCCTATGCCATCGCTGCGCGAGCCTCCGCGGCTCCGGGCCCAGGCGGCGCCCCTCTCAATATGTGGATCGAGGTGCGTCCGATCATGTGCCTGCCTCCGAAATAGGGTACACGAACGTCACCAAGAGCAGCAGCGCTCAACAACAAACGCAAGAACGCGCCGCGCGCGCGAAGGAAAGGAGAGAGGACGATGAAATACATCCTGATGATGAACGCTACCAGCGCCGATTGGAACTCCTATGCCAAATGGTCGAAAGAGGATCTGGCCGCGAACGTGGCCTTCATGCGCAATTTCAACAAGCAGCTCAAGGAAGAGGGGGTTCTGGTCGCCACGGAAGGGCTCGGCTGGCCCGCCAAAGCGAAGATCGTCCGCGCCGCCTCAGACGGCACTCCAGTCACCGACGGAGTATTCCCCGAATCCAAGGAATTTCTTGCCGGATACTGGATCATCGACGTGGAAAATCCCGAACAGGCCTACCAGATTGCGGCGCGCGTTTCCGGGGCGCCGGGCCCCGGCGGCCAGCCGGGCAGCATGCCCATCGAGGTCCGCGAAGTGTTGAGCGGCTTCGCCGATCTGAACCTTTGAATCGAAGCCGGAAGGGCGAGTTGATACAACCGCTAAACCTCGAAATCGAGCAACTCCTGCGCGAGCTGGCGCCGCAGGCGCTCGGCGCGGTGATCCGCCGTTTCCACGAATTTGCGCCCGCCGAAGACGCGGTGCAGGAAGCGCTGATCGCCGCTGCGACGCAGTGGCCGCAGGACGGCATTCCTGAAAATCCGCGTGGCTGGCTGATCCAGGTCGCTACGCGCCGCATGACCGACCACATCCGCAGCGAGTCTGCGCGCCGCCAGCGCGAAAACGAAGTGGCCATGGAGGCGGCCCGCGCGCCCGAAGCCTCCGCAATCGAAGCCCCCTCTGAATCAGACGAAGACGATACGCTTGTGCTCCTCTTTATGTGCTGCCATCCGGCGCTGACGCCGTCTTCCGCCATCGCCTTGACCCTGCGCGCGGTCGGCGGATTGAATACCGCGGAAATCGCGAGCGCTTTCCTCGTTCCAGAGGCGACCATGGCGCAGCGCATCAGCCGCGCTAAACAGACGATCAAAAGCTCCGGCATCCCGTTTCAAATGCCCAGCCTCGAAGAACGGGCGCAGCGCCTGCGCGCCGTCCTGCACGTGCTGTATTTGATTTTCAATGAAGGCTACACGACCAGCTCCGGGGCACAACTCCGCCGTGCCGATCTGTCGCACGAGGCCATCCGGCTCGCGCGCATCGTTCACAGCCTGCAGCCCGGCAATCCTGAAATTGCAGGCTTGCTCGCGCTTATGCTGCTGACCGACGCGCCCCGCGCGGCGCGCACGAACGCCGACGGCGAGTTGATCCCCCTCGAGCGTCAGGATCGCTCGCTTTGGGACAAGCAGCAGATGGCGGAAGGAGTGGCGCTGCTTTCCGCCGCACTGCCCCAGGGCTCCGTAGGCCCCTACCAGCTGCAGGCCGCGATTGCCGCCGTCCACGACGAAGCGGCGCGCCCGGAGGACACGGACTGGCCGGAGATTCTGGCGCTCTACGAATTGCTGAAGCGGATGTCCGACAATCCTATGGTCGCACTGAATCACGCGATCGCCGCGGCCATGGTGCACGGCCCGAGGAAGGGGTTGGAATTGCTGGACGCGCTGCAGAACGATCCGCGGCTTGCGCATCATCACCGGCTCGATGCGGTGCGCGCGCATCTGCTCGAGCGCGTCGGAGATCATCGAAATGCGGTCGAGCACTACCGCGCCGCCGCGGAAAAAACCGGAAGCTTGCCCGAACGCAATTACCTTCTCGCCCAAGCCGCCCGGCTGGCCGGCGAAGGCGCGTAAAAAGCAATCGAAGAGAGATTCTTCGGGCCAAACACAGGCCCTCAGAATGACCGGCTCTGCGGCCGGTGCTCCCGAAAGCTATTCGGCGCGTGCCGGTTCGAGGGCCTTCGCTTCTGGTTCCGGCGCGGCCGCTTCCGGCAGGACGCCCTGCGAGGCTTGTTGCAGCGAGCTGCGCACGCGGTCGAGCCGCGCGTCGGCGTCCGCGTAACTCTGCTGCGCGTTGCGGATGTGCGTGCCCAGCTTGTCGAACACTCCCGAAAACATTTCCAGCTGCTTGCCCAGCCCATCCAGGCTGCCCAGAATGCGCCGCGCATTCTCTTCGATCTGGATTCCGCGCAGGCCCATGGCGATGCAGCTGAGATAAGCGTAGAGCGTGTTGGGAGAGACTGGAATCACGTATTTGCTGCGGCAGTACCCGTCGAGGCGCACGCCTTTGGCGTCCTCGGTCATCAGCAGTTCGTAATACACAGATTCCGATGGAACGAACATCAGCGCCAGATCGAGCGTGCGCTCGGCCGGCAAAATATATTTCGACGCGATCGCGTCGGCATGCTTGCGCACGGCCTGATTGAATTCCTTGCGCGCGTCTTCGCCCGTTTCGGTCATGCGGCGGTAGGCTTCCAGCGGGAATTTCGAGTCGATGCACACCAGGCGGTCGCCGGTGTGCACCACCGCGTCGACGATCTCGCCGCTGGCGAAGCGGTACTGCGTCTCGTAGCTCTGGCGAGGCAACGCGTCCTGCAGCAGCCGCTCGAGCCCCAACTCGCCCAGCGTTCCGCGCATCTTGGCGGCGCCCAGAACCTGCAGCAGGCTTTGCGAGGCCTTGTGCATGTCGTCTCCCGCGCGCTGCACCGCGCCGAGCTGCTGGCTGATTTGCCGGACGGCTTCGGTGGCGGACTGCAGCTGCGTGGACACATCGCGCTGCGCGTCGGAGGCCAGTTTCCCCGAGCTGGAAATTCCCGTTTGCAACTCCTGGCGCACCTGGCCGAGCTGCTGCGTCATGGTTTGCGCCAGGTAGTTGAACTGCGCGGAGAAAGTCTGGTTCTGCGTGGCGAGCGAGTTCTGCATTTCCTGGCGCGCGGCCGCCAATTGCTCCTCCGACCGCCGTGCCGCCGAGCGCACCGCGATCGTCACGATTACCACCATGGCGACCAGCGCCAGCGCCGAGGCGCCTACCCACACCATTGGATCCAAGTTCCGGGCCCCCGTGAAAAATCAACTAAATCGAGCGAAAGGAGAATTTAGCGCCAAACGGAAGCAGTAGCTAGTGGCGAGTGGCTCGCAGCGTCAAGCCCCACTGCGCTGGCGCCATCTCATCTTCCAGTTCGGCGTTTCTGTTGTGAACGCGCCGCAGTTACTGCAGCGTTGCGTACTCCGCTTTGGCCTGCTTCAGCACGGGGATGCCGGGATCGGCGTTTTTCCACAACGCGAGGAAATCCTGATAGGCAGCGCGAGCCTTGGCGCGGGCGGCGCCAGCCTGAGCTCCGCGGGCGGATTGCGCTTCGAGCGCATAAGAGCGGCCCAGCTGCAAATGGGCCAGGGCCGCGATGGGCTCATTCAGAACGATGCCTGGGTGATTGAGGATTTTCTGGAACTCCGCCGCGGCTTTGTCGTCCTGCTGAGCTGCGAGGTATGCCAGGCCGCGGACGTAAGCGGGGTACATGGCGGTCCAGAAAAGGACGCTAAATCGCGTCATCCCCAAGTCATACGGCGCGGCGGGTCTCAGCATGGCCAATGCTTCGGAAGGGCTTCGCCGATTGAGCGCAAGCTCGGCATGCAAGGCCGGAAGAAAGTTGAACTGCACGAGCGTGTCTTCAGGATACTTCTTGCTCAAGCCGCCGGCCAGCGCTTCGCTTCGGGTGTCATCACCCGCAAACCCGAAGGTGAGCGCAGCGGCGTACTGCACGTCGCGGCCGCTGGAGCTTTGCAGTGCCGATGTGGCGCGCTGCCGCGCTTCCTCGACGTTGCCAAACAGCGCCTCTCGTACGGCGGACATCGCCAAATAGGTTGCCGCGGCTTCCCGTTCGCCGGCCCGTTCCGCAGCATCCATCGCCTGGCGGGAAAGGGCGCGGGCCTTTTTAAGTTGCCCATAGTAGGCGGCAGTTTCGGCTGCGCTGGCGAGCACCTCATCTTCCGTTCCCGGCTGTCCAACCGAGGCGGCCACTTGCCGCGCCATGCCTGCCGGGTCGTGCTGCAAGAATGCGATCTGATAGAGATCTACGTTGTACCCGGTGAAGCTCAGCCCGCGTTCGTGAGCTTGCTCGTAGAGCGCCTTCGCATCGTTCAGACGGTTTAAAGGGATGTAGTTGTCCATGAGAAGGCCGTAAGCAGCGGCAGCGTTTGGATTGAGGCGGATCGCTTCTTTCCCCTCGGCTACGGCCTTGTCATACTCCCCTACGACCGGGTAGATCGAGCCCTCCAGGAAGGTGTGCGGCATCCAGGAGCGAGGATAGGTGTCAATCCAAAGCTGGCAGGCTTGTATCGCCGCCGGGATATCGCCGGTGACCTCTTTGGCGTAGCGGGCGATGATGAAGTATTTTTCCGCCTCGCTGGTACGATCGCGCAACTCGTAGGCCCTGCGCGCGTACTCGGCGCCCAGGCTCGATTCACCCAGGTCGTTGTACTGGATGCTGAGCATTCCGTAGGCCAGCGCGAAATGTGGATCCAGCTCGATGGCACGCTTGAAAAATGGAATCGCGGCCGGGGTGTCGTTTCCGGTTGAAATGGCCTTCATTCCTTCACTGTAGGCCTTCAGTGCTTCGAGCGACGGCGTGGTAGCTTGTTCCAGCGGTGTATCGAACTGTCGAACCGTGCTCAGCGATTCGCCCAGCCTGCTGCGAATTTCCGAAGAGGCTGTGGCCAGTGCGCCGAGCACATGGTTCTTGTCACTTGCCTGTGCTTCCGTGCTCGCCAGCGTTTTACCGCCGGGGCAGTCCATGGCCTTGACGGTGAGAAGGTAAGGCGTGCCGATCTGCGCGATGGAGCCCTCGATCACCGCCGCGCTGCCAACCCTTTGACACAGGTCCTGCGCGATTTCCGGCGTTAGCCTGACGTCCGGCTTCTGCCCCATCATCTGCAGTGCCTGCCGGATTTGCTCATCGGAAACAACACTCAGGAAGGGTGACTGCTCCAGTTGGATTGAAAGCCCCTGGCGCAGCGTGCCGTCAATCACGGGATCGCCTGTCGCGTTGCTGAAATCGGCCAGGACGACGGTGTCC
>JBJKQB010000462.1:0-5488 GCA_046705825.1 Candidatus Acidiferrales bacterium | reverse complement strand
TTTGCTACGTCCTGGGTTGGATCACCGGCCTCATTTTTTTCTTTGTGGACAAGAGGCCCTACGTCCGCTTCCACGCGGCCCAGTCCATCGTCGTCTTTGGAGGCCTGCACATCCTCGAGATCGTGCTCGGCATGGTCTTCGGCTTCAGCCTCTTTGGCGGCTTGGGCGGAGGGCTCATCGGCTTTGGCCTCGGCACCGCGGTCTACATGCTGATCTCGCTCGGCAGTCTCGTCCTGTGGATCCTGCTGATGATCAAGGCGGGCCAGGGACAGCGCTTCCGCGTGCCTATCGCAGCCAATCTTGCCGAGAGCATCTTCAAGGCCCAGGCGTAATCGCGGACGAGTCTCGCTCACCAAAGAACCGGGGGGATGAGGGTGAAATTTGCCCTCACCTTGCCGGTGCGGGGCGATGACTGCAAAGCCCGCCCCGTCGACTGTCTATTTCTTCCTTTTGCGCCCCGGCAGCCGGCTCCGCCCCTCCTGATTGCGCGTATACTGGGGCCATCTGTCACTTCGCTACGGCGCGAAGGAGGCAACATGAAGCGCAGAGAGTTCCTCCGGAAAACCTTCTGTGCCCTGGGCGCAGCCTGGGTGGGCACACGGTCGCTCCGCTCCGACGCTTGGGCGCGCGATGTTCTCGCCCTTCCGCCCCTGGCGAAAAAATACGCGGCCTCCGATACAGTGACCCTCGGCCGCACCGGCATTCGCACCAGCCGCCTGGCCATGGGCACCGGCACCGTCGGCTACGCGCATCACTCGCATCAGTCCGACCTCGGCGTTCAGGGGCTCTCGAAACTCCTCTTGAACGGCTACGATCGCGGCCTGCGCTTTTTCGACGCCGCCGATTCCTACGGCAGCCATCCCGGCGTGGCCGAAGCGCTCAAGCACGTCCCGCGCGATAAAGTCACCGTGCTGACGAAAACTTGGTCGCGCGATCCCAAGTACGCTCGCGCCGATATCGACCGCTTCCGCAAAGAGCTGGGCACCGACTACATCGATGTCCTGCTGATGCATTGCCTCACCGAAGGCGACTGGACGTCTCGCTATCGTGGCGTGATGGACGTTTTCGAGGAGGCCAAACAGAAGGGCGTCATCCGCGCGCATGGCTGTTCCTGCCACACCATCGAGGCGCTGCGCGCCGCCGCTGCCTCGCCGTGGGTCGACATCGATCTCGCCCGCGTCAATCCCATCGGCTCGCACATGGACGCCGATCCGAATACGGTCGTAAGCGTGCTGCGCGGCATGAAGGCTTCCGGCAAAGCCGTTGTGGGTATGAAAATCCTCGGTCAGGGCGATATGAGCAATCGCCAGGATGAAGCCCTGAAGTACGCGCTCAGCCTCGGTGTGCTCGATGCCTTCACCATTGGCGCCGAAAGCATCCCTCAGCAGGACGATTTAATCCGCCGCATCGCCCTCGCTGCCTGACCCGCCTTCGTCTTGTTAAGGGGTCGGAGCTTCACCTCCGACATAACGGCTGCATTGCCCCGCGTGTTGTCATCCTGGGCGCCGCGAAGGATTTCTCTTCGCATTCGGCTGCGGCCGCAAGGCCGCTTTGGAGTGCGGTGGCTTGCCACCGCTCTGACCCGCTTCTTTTTATTCAGAGCACCGCGACGCGCCGGAACCTGTCATCCCGCCTGCCCTGAGGTCTTGGCGAAGGGAACCCGGTCGCGCTTTCTGCGAACGGGGGTGAGGGATCTGCTTTTCTCCTGTCGTTCTCTTTGTTGCGTGCCCTGCCGTTCGCGCCTTGTACGAACGGTGGGTGCGGTTACAACGCACCGCGTGTTGTCATCCTGGGCGCCGCGAAGGATTTCTCTTCGCATTCGGCTGCGGCCGCAAGGCCGCTTTGGAGTGCGGCAGCTTGTTTATCCTGAGCGCAGTCGAAGGGCTGCCGCTTTCCCTTTGCGCCACGGTCGCGCGCCTCTCTCCTTGCCTCCTGGCCTCCCTGCTTCCTTGCCTCCAGAAACAAAGCCTGGTGGAGTTTTCGCCGACGAAGCCGCTCGTTTCCCGCAGACTCTTTTCCGTTCGCCCCAGCCTCAAGCGCCGCGGCGCAGCGCGCCGTGTGCCTTCGCGCCTTCCGCCGCGGGGTGCAGCGGACGTTTCACCGTCGCCGGCGGTTTGCTCGCGTTCATGGCGGCTTGCTGTCCCAACATGCTCTGATCGCAGAATCCGTCGCCCGCCTCGCAATTCAGCAGGTCCCGCTCTCGCCGCGCCTGCGCCACTTCCCGGTTTTGTGCCGGGGTCAGCAGCGACGAATCGCAGTAGCCTTCTCCGGTTTCACAGGCCAACAGGTCCCGGCTGCTCTCGATCCCCGCGACCTCCTTCTTTTCCGCCGGCGCGAGCCGCGAGTTGTCGCAAAGATCGTCGCCCGTCTCGCAGGCCAGCACGTTGTGCTCGCGCTGGAATTTCTGCACTGTGGCCGCTTGCGACGGCGTCAGCAGCGCGTCGTTGCATGTGCCCGCGCCCGTCTCGCAATTCACCAGGTTTTGCTGCTTGGCGATTTCCGCCACCTCCGCCTTTTCCAGCGGCGTCAGCTTGCTCTGATCGCACAGCCCCAGCGTGGTCTCGCACGCCAGCAGATTCCGCTGGTCCTGCGCTTGCGCTACTTCCTGCTGCTGGCCTGGAGTCAACTCAGCCTGCTTGCAGTCGCCAAACCCGGTCAAGCAGCCCCACAGATTCCGCTCCTGTTGCAAGCGCTTGATTTCCTGAGCCTGCGTAGGCGTTAAAAGGGACGCATTGCACGAGCCAATGCCGTCCACGCAATTCTGAAGGTTTTCATCTTTCGTGTTTCCCGGTGATTGAGCCCAACTCGTACAAGCAAGACCAAGCAGTAGTATGCAAAGTATAGCCGCCTGCCTCATGATGATTCCCTCCCCAAGGTCCTCGCTTTCCTGGATGCGTCAGAACGGCAACAGGATGTAATGAAACCACCCGTCGTCTCCTCTTTGCATGTTGCTCCATTCGCCACAGCGTGCTCTTTGAGCGCCGAGCCCTGCTTTCCTCGCTGCCGGCGCAACCCGCTCGCCCTCTCCCCTCCTCCCCTTGTCCGGCGCACTTCTTTTTTGTTTCTTTCCTCCCTTGCGATACACTCGTCCGGAATTCGATGGAGGTTCCAATGTCCGACAACCAAAACGTGGAACAGAAAAACGTGCTGATCATCCGCGCGCCTCTTTCCGAGGACGGCTACGCCTCGATCTACTTCTCCAGCACGGACGGGCGCCCGATGAATGAACGCGAGTGGTGGAATCTGAAGCAGGTGGTCGAGCTGGCCAGCCAGTTCTTCGTCAAGCAGGAAGAGCGAGCGCAGTCCGCAGCCGCGGCCGGCGCGTCCATCTCCTAAGGTTGTTTTCGCGCGAGGCGCGCACGGCCCGCCCCGTGCGGCGCGCCTCCACGCCAGCGGCCCGCTCGGCGTGTGCCACCCCGCGCCTCGCCTCTGCGCCGAATCCCGCCGCCGCGCTGCTCCCCGTAGCGGCGGCCGCTCCTTCCCTCGCCCCGGCCAAGCTATTGAGCACGCAGGGGTTCCGGCGGGCAACCCTCTTCCGCTCTAGGCCTTCCGATTTCGCTTGACAGTCTCAATCGCATATTGCAATATGCATATCGCTATCTGGAATTACACGGCCATGAAGCTCGGCGACAAAATCCGCAGCCTCCGCCAAGCCGAGGGCCTGCTTCGCGGCCTGGGTCGCGAGATGACCCAAACCGAAGTCATCCGCGCCGTCCGCCTCGAAGTGGGCCAAAGCCTGAGCCAGTCCTATCTCTCCCAAATCGAAAGCGGCGCGCGACCCCATCTGACGAAGCAAACTCGCGAGATCCTCGCCCGCTTCTTCAAGGTTCATCCCGGATTTCTCGTCGACGATCCCGAAGGGTTCCACACCGAACTGATTTCCAGCCTTCCCGTTCGTCCTAGCAAGCTCGATTTGTGGCTTCTCGAAGGCGCGCGGCGGTTCCGTCGCGATGCCGAACTCAGCGCCATTCTGGAAATCCTGGCTCATCGGGACGACGCTCGCCGTAGCTTGATTTTGCTGGGCGCAATTCTCGACGCGCCGGGGCTCGCGTCGCGTCTGTTGCATGTTTTGCGGCCCTCGCATTCCGATCCGCGCAGAGATCCCGACCGCGATACTCACCAGACGGCTGGCCATTCGCGGTATAGCTTTCGTAATAGTGGCGCTCCGCGGAAACCGCTCGGGCCCGGAGAAGAGAGGTGACTTCCATGACCTGGCCGACCTTCTATTTGATCTGCTTTGTCGTGGGACTGGTGTTCAGCCTGCTGTCGGTCTTCGGCAGCATGGGCCGCCTGCATACCGCCACCCATTGGCACCTGCCGCGTTTCCATGGACACGCTATTGGACATACCCATCTCCCGGCGCACGCCGGTGCCGCGCATGTGGGCCACGCGGTCGCGGCGCCACATACCGCAGCGCAGGGGCCACACGTCTCATTTTTCAATATTTCGTCGCTGATGGCCTTTCTGGCTTGGTTCGGAGGAACCGGCTATCTGCTCACGCGTTATTCAAATCTGCTGTTCGCGGCAACGTTCATCCTTGCGCTTTGCGCAGGCGTGCTGGCCGCTGGAGCCGTGTTTCTGTTTCTGGTCAAAGTCCTGCTCGCGCATGAGACGGCGCTGGATCCCGCGGATTTCGATCGCATCGGCGCGTTGGCCAAAGTGAACGTGGTGATCCGCGCAGGGGGCACGGGCGAAATCGTGTTCTCGCAGGGCGGCACGCGCCAGGCTGCCGGAGCGCGCGCCGAAAACGGCCAGGCCATCCCGAAGGGCACCGAAGTAGTGATTACTCGGTGTGCGAAAGGAATTGCTTACGTTCGCCGCTACGATGAAATGACCGGCGAGCGTCAGGAGCCGGCCGGGGCTTCCGAAGCGAACCGGCAGTAGGACAGAACTGGCAATCAGCCGCGAGCTATCCGCGGCGCAGGAGGAAAACATGGCGGGCGTACCGATTATTTGGCTGATCGTTGGATTGATGATCGCGGTTGTGATTTTCATCCTGAGTTCGCTGGCTGCGCTGTTCCGCCGCGCGGGTCCGCATGAAGCCATCATCGTTTATGGTTTTCGCGGGACACGCATCGTGAAGGGCAGCGGAACGGTCGTCTTTCCCATGGTGGAAAGCTCGAAAACGCTTTCGCTCGAGTTGATGTCGTTTGACGTCGCGCCTCAGCAGGATCTCTACACCTGTCAGGGTGTCGCGGTCACGGTGGAAGCGGTGGCGCAGATCAAAGTGAAATCCGACCCCGAATCCATTCAGACCGCCGCCGAGCAGTTCCTGACCAAAACGCCGCCCGAGCGCGAGGGCTTGATCCGTCTGGTCATGGAAGGACATCTGCGCGGCATCATCGGTCAGCTCACGGTCGAGCAGATCGTGAAGGAACCGGAAATGGTCGGCGACCGCATGCGTTCCACCTGCGCCGACGACATGAACAAAATGGGACTGGAAGTCATCTCGTTTACCATTAAAGAGGTCCGCGACAAGAACGAATAC
>JBJKQB010000461.1:0-3828 GCA_046705825.1 Candidatus Acidiferrales bacterium | reverse complement strand
GATCCTCCGCGCGCAGACGGAGAAGAACGGCCTGATCTTTTCGGAGGGCGTGCTGGAATGCCTGCCGGACGGCTTCGGCTTCCTGCGCGCGCCGGAATACAACTACCTGCCGGGACCGGACGACATCAACGTTTCGCCGTCGCAAATCCGCAAATTCGATTTGCGCACGGGCGACACCGTGTCGGGCCAGGTGCGGCCGCCGAAGGACGGGGAGCGCTACTTCGCGCTGATCAAAGTGGAAGCGGTCAACTTCGAGGACCCGGAAGTCGCGCGCAACAAGATTTTCTTCGACAACTTGACGCCGCTGTACCCGCAGGAGCGCATCCGCCTGGAAACGACGAAGGAAAATCTGACCGGGCGCGTGCTGGACATGCTGTGCCCCATCGGGAAAGGGCAGCGCGGCTTGATCGTCGCGCCGCCGCGCACCGGAAAAACGATGATGCTGCAGTCGGTGGCGAACTCGATCACCGCGAATCATCCTGAAATCGCGCTGATCGTGCTGCTGATCGACGAGCGCCCGGAAGAAGTGACGGACATGCAGCGCACGGTGAAGGGCGAAGTGGTCAGCTCGACGTTCGACGAGCCGCCGCAGCGGCACATCCAGGTCGCCGAAATGGTGCTGGAGAAGGCCAAGCGCCTGGTCGAGCACAAGCGCGACGTGGTGATCCTGCTCGACTCGCTGACGCGCCTGGGCCGCGCCTACAACGCAGTGACGCCGCCTTCGGGCAAAGTGCTCTCGGGCGGTATCGACGCGAACGCGCTGCAGCGGCCGCGCCGGTTTTTTGCCGCCGCGCGCAACATCGAAGAGGGCGGGTCGCTGACGATCATCGCCACGGCGTTGATCGACACGGGCAGCCGCATGGACGACGTCATTTTCGAGGAGTTCAAAGGCACCGGCAACATGGAAATCAACCTCGACCGGCGGCTGGTCGACAAGCGCGTTTTCCCCACCATCGATATCAATCGCTCCGGAACGCGCAAGGACGAATTGCTGCTTCCGGCCGACGAACTGAACCGCGTGTGGGTGCTGCGCAAGGTGCTGAGCCCGCTGTCGACGGTGGAAGCGATGGAACTGCTGCTGGGACGCCTGTCGAAGGCGAAGACGAACGCGGAATTTCTCGCATCCATGTCCAGCCCGGCATGATCTGAGCAAACCGCAAAACCTTACTACAGAGATCACTGAGAAGAATCCTGAGCGCACAGAGAAAAGCGTCCGCGGACGTATTCTCTATGGTGTTGTGGTGCGGGCGCTCTCGTTCGCCAGCAGGACGACCAGGCGCGCGACGTCTTCCGGCTCCATCGCGGTGCTGTCGACGACGACGGCGTCGGGCGCGCGGACGAGAGGCGAAGTGGCGCGGCCCTGGTCGCGGCGGTCACGTTCATGAATTTCTTCGAGCGTGCGCGCGAGATCGATGCGGTCGCCTTTCTGCTGATGCTCGCGCCAGCGGCGTTCGGCACGCACTTCCGGCGAGGCGACCAGAAAAATCTTGAGCTGCGCGTCGGGAAACACGACGCTGCCGATGTCGCGGCCTTCCATAACCACGGCGCCCTGCTGCCCGGCGCGGCGCTGTTCGGCGACGAGCACGTGCCGCACTCCGGGAATCACCGCGATTTTGGAGGCGGCCTGCGCCGCTTCCGGCGTGCGAATCGCGGCGGTCACATCCTCTCCGTCGAGGAAAACCTGCTGCCGTCCATCTTCCGCGCGCAAGTCGATGCGCGTCTCGCGCGCCAGCGCTTCGAGGGCATCCGCGTGCTCGGGATCGATGGCGATGCTCCGGCGCAGCGCCTTCAGCGCGACCGCGCGATACATTGCGCCCGTGTCGATGTAGACGTAGCCGAGTATCGCGGCCACGCGCCGCGCCAGCGTGCTCTTGCCGGATCCTACCGGCCCATCAATCGCAATGATCAGCTGGCTCATAGTGCTGATAGGAGGATCCCCAACAGCCAAGCCACGAGCGCGAGTACGACGAACGTCTTCATCCGACTTCGCGTTTTGCTCTTGGGGAGCAGCCGCTTGTGCTCTCGCCGCACGCGACCGTTATCGAGCGCGGTTTCGTACAAATTGCGCAAACCCGTAGCCTTTGAGGGTGCCAAACGCTTGACGTCTTGGATCATTTTCTGCTGGAAATAGATGGCGATCCACAAGAAGACAACTCCGGTCAGCAACAGAGCGGGGATAACCACTGGAATGTATACGATTGCGGCCTGTCGAGTCATATCAGATTCTCTTAAACGCGCGCTCGATGTCGCGCACGGAATAGCGCAGGACGACCGGGCGTCCGTGCGGGCAGCTCATGGGATATTCCGTTTTGGCCAGTTCTGCGAGCAGCCATTCCATTTTTGTGTGATCGAGCGGGGTGTTGACCTTGATGGCGGCGTGGCACGCGGTGGACGCCGCGATTTTCGATTGCAGCGAGTCGATCGAGATGGACTGATTTTCGCGCGCGATGCCGTCGAGGATCTCGTAGAGCAGCTTTTCGGCATCGCTGCTGGCGATGCCCGCCGGAGCAGCCTGGATCGCCACGCTGCGCCCGCCCATCAGCGCGGCCTCGAAACCGTTCGCGCGCAATTCGTCGGCGATGTGCTCGAAGGTGACGAGCTGCGTTGGATTCAACTCGACGATCAGCGGCGCAAGCATGCGCTGGCCGCCCAGTTCGCCCTCGCGCCGCGCGCGCAGGTGCTGCTCGAACAGCACGCGTTCGTGTGCGACGTGCTGATCGACAATCCAAAGGCCTTCGGCATTCACGGCGACGATGAAACTGCTGTTCACCTGCCCGAGCGGCTTCAGGTCCATGATCTGTTCCGCGCTGGGCAGCGTGGCGGACTCGGAAATCGGCGCTGCGGCGGTTGCCGCGGCGGCATTCGAGGCGGTGGAAGCGCCAAACGGAAAATTCATCCCGCTGTCCGATCCGAATTGCAGGCGCTGCGGGATGGGCTGGTCGGGAGCGCCGCTTAGCTCGAACGGATCCGTCGCAGCGCCGCTGGCACCGTATGCGCCGTAACTGGGCGCAATGGGAATCTCCGCGCGGGGAGGGCCGGGAAACGCAGCAGCGTCCGGCATGGGCGGGTAGCCGCGCATGCTTCCCGCTCCTTCGACAGCCGCGGGCGCAGCAGCGGGGTCTGCCTGTATGGCAACTGCGGCAGCGCGCGCGGCGGGAAACGTCGGAATCGGGCGCGCGATGGAAAGCGCCTGGCGCAGCGAATCGCGCGTGAAGTCGTGGACGAATTGCGGATGCCGGAAGCGCACCTCGATTTTCGCGGGGTGCACGTTGACGTCGACTTCCTGGTAGGGCAGATCGAGGAAGAGCAGCAGCGCGGGAAACGCGCCGGGCGGCATGATGTTGCGATAGGCTTCGCCGATGGCGTGAAGCAGCAGGCGGTCGCGCACCAGGCGGCGATTCACGAAAATGTAGATGCCGTTGCGGTTGGCGCGTTGCACTTCGGGGCGCGAGGCGAAGCCCGAGATGCGCAGCGTCGCGGCCTGCTCGTCCGCCTCGATCTGCGGCTCGGTAATCGCGGAGCGCACGGGCGATACCTGCGCGGGATTTTCGACCAGCTCGTCGAGGGCCTGGCGGCCGAAAATCTGGTACACGCGGTCCGCCAGTTTTTCGACGGGCGCGCAATCGAGAATGTTCTGCGTCGGCGTTTTCAGGGAAAACTGGCACTCGGGATGAGCGAGCGCGTAATGCGTGACGAGCGAAGCGATGTGGCCCAGCTCCGTCGTCTCGGATTTCAGGAATTTGCGGCGCGCGGGGACGCAATAGAAAATATCCGCGACGCTGATAGACGTTCCCGGCGGAACGCCCGCGGGCTTCACGCCAATCAGTT
>JBJKQB010000460.1:0-11194 GCA_046705825.1 Candidatus Acidiferrales bacterium | reverse complement strand
GGTCGTTGCCCAGCGTCATAGCCCCCTCCGTAATGCGGCGCGAGTGTTGCCGCGCGTCCTCGTAAAAGCGTGAGATCTGCGCGATGGAACGCGCGGCCCCGATCAACAGCCGCCATTCGCCGTTGCGCCGGCCGCGCGCGGCCCGCTGCACCTGCTGCAGCCGCGACTCCGCCTTCTCCCGCGACAGGATCCGCGCCGAGCCAAACATCACGATGGTGTCGCCCACTTTCGCGCGCCGCAGCCGCCCCAGTGGATCGAGGTACTCGGCCAGAATGCGCAGCGGCCGCGCGCCCAGGCTCTCCATGAACAATCGATCTTCGTAAGCCAGCTTCGGCATGGGCAGATGCCCGGAACGTTTCATGTGGTCCCCTCGCAAAGCCGAAACGAGGATTCTATACAATCGCCCTTTGCCAGTGCAAACCATGCCGCCTGCCCCGCCGGTTGAAATCGTAAGCGGATGCAACCGTGTGGCGCGCGGTTCGAATCGAATGGTCAGAGGCAGCCACTGTGACTTCCCGTTCATTGCTCCTGCAAGCCTCCCTTGCCGCCATCGCATTTCTCGCTGTGAGTTCCGCAGCCTTCGGGCAGGGCGCGCCGCCCGGGCCCATTCACCTCGCGCCGGGAGCGCATCCCGAGGCGCCCCCGCCGCAACAGCAGCATCCGATCCGCGCGCGCGTCACGGAAGTCAGCGCGCCCGTCGTGGTGCGCAATCCGCACACGGGAGAAATGCTTCTCGACCTCACGCGGAAGGATTTTCACGTTTTCGACAACGGCGTCGAGCAGAAAATCAACAGCTTCAACGTAGGCGGCGAGCCGCTCTCCATCGTGTTGGTAGTGCAGACCAGCTCGCAGCTGGCCGGCACGCTGCCCGCCATCCGCCAGGCAGGAATCGTGTTCACACAAACGGTGATGGCCAAGACCGCGGAAGTGGCCGTGCTCGGCTACGACGACGCGGTCAATGTGCTTGAGCCGTTCACCATGGATCCGGACCTGATCGATAACGCGTTCAAGCGCTTGCACACGAATTATTCGGGAATGCGCCTCTACGATGCCATGGCCCGCGGAATCGGCATGTTGGAAGACCGCCCGCGCATGCGCCGGCGGATTCTGATGGTCATCGGCGAAGCGCAGGATTCCGGCAGCGAAAACAAATTGGGCGCCGTGCTGCGCAACGCCGAACTCGCCAACGTGACGATCTATTCGGTGGGCTTGAGCATCACCGCCTCGGATTTGCGCCAGCCGCCCGAGCAATACGAGCCGCCCCAGGTGGGTCCGCCGGGAACGTATCCCGTGCCCACGCCCAGCATGAAGCCGCCCACTCCGCAGATGGAGCAGGCCGTGCAGCCGAACATGAATCTGGGCGCGTTGCTGATCTGGCTGGTGAAGACCGGGCAGAACGCGTTGGGACGAAACTCCCTGGAACTTGCCAGCAAGGCGACCGGCGGTCTCCACGTCAACACGTTTCGCGAGCGCACCATTCAACATGCCCTGGACCAGATCGGGGGCGAACTCCACGCCGAGTACAGCATCGGCTATCGGCCCAGCGATGAGAAGACCGGCTATCACGAGATCCGTGTGACGGTCGACCGCAAGGGTGTGAATGTGCGCACTCGCCCCGGGTACTACATCCCTCCGCCGGAACAGTGATTCGGCGAAGCCCACGCACGCGGCGGGTGCCGCACGGCGAGCCGTTTCCGTAAGCCGGTGGCCTGATTGAACATAGGCCACCCCAAAAACCTGAATAGTTCCTTGACTCCCCTCCTCCCACGCGGTGCTATAATCCCCGCCAGAAAGGGCCCGCGTCGGGGCCGACTTGCCCTCCGGATTCCCTCCTCGCCCCGCGGGCCGGGAGGTCAGCCATGGAAATGCTGCGCAGTTCGCTGGTCCTGCTGCTATTGGCGTGGGGACTGGTCACGGCGATCCTGATTGTGTTCCTGATCTACCGCAGTTCGCTGCAGACGCGCGAGGAAGATCAAATCTTTCTCGGTCCGGCCGAAGAGATGATGGCGAACGATCAACGAATCCTCGTCGCCAGGATCGAGAAGCTCAGCAAGCCCATCACCGCCCTGATTGTGCTTTCGAGCGCGCTTCTGGCGGCCAGCGCGGGCTTGTGGCTGTGGCAAGCCTTCAAGAGCTTTTAGCTCTGGCACGATACCCGCGCAAAGGCCTCGAGGCGCTGGGGAACGAGCCGCGGGCGCGCCGGTTTTCGTGGGCTGGCGGGAAGATTCCTTCCGGAAAATGTTCGTGTGGCTGCAGCGCTGCGCGCAGCATTCTGTACACGGATTGAGATCCCTCATTCAAAACTTCTCTTGCGCATCGCGCGCTACGCGAAAGCCATAATCCGCATATTGAAATTCAGGAGGAATGCTGGAGCGCGCAGCGCACCGCGAAACCTTCGTGTAATGCCGCCAGGAACCGCCGCGGGAGGCGCGGCGTTTTCCCTCGCTTGGCCCGTGCGGATTGCGTTCGGGTGAGGCCGCGTAGTACTCGGCGGTGAACCAGTCGGAACACCATTCGTGCACGTTCGCGCCGATATCGCACAGGCCATACGCGTTGCGCTCGGCGCCGCCCACGGGCTCGGGGCCCGTCTTCCACCGCGAAGAATAATCGGGAAGCGATTCGGGCGCTTCGTCGCCCCAGGGATAGAGTTTCTGCTCGAATCCGCCGCGCGCCGCGCGTTCCCATTCCGCTTCGGTGGGCAAGCGATACTGACGGCCGCTTGTTCGGCTCAGCCATTCGCAATAGGCCACAGCGTCAAACCAGGATGGCGCCACAACAGGCTGATCGGGACGCGAGAAGTTGGGATCGTCCCAGTGCAGCGGCTTGCGATGGCCCATAGCGGGGAGGAAGCGGGCGTAATCGGCGTTCGTCACCTGGCAAACGGCCAGATGGAAAACGTCGATCCAAACGCGATGAACCGGCCGCTCGTTGTCCTGGCCGGTTTCGCTGCCCATCCGAAACCAGCCCGCGGGAATCCGCGCCATCGCGGGCTCGTCGATGATGCTTGAAACACCTTGTGGATGTCCGGCTCCGCCCATTGCATCCGGGTTTCAGGGTTTGAATGAAGTCTTAGGACTCGAATGTGGTTTTACGATTTGAATGGAGCGCTGCTCTTTAGAGCAGCACGCCGCCTCATCAATCGTACCGCCCCGCCCTCACTGCCCGCGACGCGGCGTCTGGCTTAGCAGATTGACGAACAGGCGATACGCACCCGGAACTCCCGCCGGCAGTTCGCGGAAGAACGACTGCCCCGTGTAAATGTAAACGCCCTTGCCGTCCCGCGCGTACATCAACGATCCGTTCGTTTCCGGTTGGCCCGGATCGCTGAGGCCCAGCACCGCCTGATACCGCGGATCGAAACTGCCCCAGAACGAGAGCCCGCGCTCCTGCACCCACCCATTGAAGTCCGCCGGCGTGATTTTGTTCGGACGATTCAGCACCGGGTTATCCGGCGCCAGAAACCGCACAGGCGCTGTCGGAACCGTCACGCGCGCCGCCGGTCGCGACATCGTCGCCCGGAACGGCGCAGGCTGCAGCCTGTCCCAGGCGTAATCGCGTTCGTATTGCACCACCAGCGTTCCGCCATTGCGAACGTAATCCAGCAATCGCCAGTTCGAACGCATCACGTCGGGCCGCAGCTCATACGCGCGTATCCCAACGGTGATCGCGTCGTATTGCTTCAGATCGCCGAAGGCGAGCGCGGCTTCATCGAGCATGTCGACGCGAACGCCAAGCTGCCGCAGGATGTCCGGCAAGGGATCGTTGTCGGCCGCGATGTAGCCGATGCGCAATCCTTCCGGCACAACCAGATTCAGCACGTGCACCGTGACGTTGTCCGGCTGGCTCCAGTCCCGCGTGGGAAGGTCCGCAATCGGCTCGACCGAAGTGCGAAATGTTTCGCCATCCAACTTCGCGAACGGCCGCAGCACGTAAGCTCCCGGTGCCACTGTCGACGGCGGGGCCACGGAAAAGCGAATCAACTGATCGCCCGCCTCCGGAAAATCGAGCGGCGCCACCGGCTGCGCGCTCCAGCCCGCCGGTACATCGATGGCCACGGAAACCTTCGCCGCTTTCGAGCCGTGGTAGCGCACGCGCGCCAGCAACGTTCTCCGCTCGGAGGCTCGCTTCACCGGCACCATGATTTCGGGGTCCTGGACGCTCAACGTCACCGCAGGCACCAGCTCGAGCGGATAGTTGTAGATGGCGGTCGTCGTGGCCTTCAGCTGCTCGACTGGTTGGCGGATGGTGAATTCGTATCCGTCCACCTTGGTCTGCAGCGCCAGCTGCACCAGCGGCGGTGGAAACGGCAATACCGCATAAGCCGGCGACGTCGGCGGCTTCGCGTTACGCGGTATGGAAACACCAAATTCGTACGTCCCGCCTTCTCCCTTGGTCTGCTCCGTGTCCGTCCAGCCTGCGGGCAAACGCAATGTCGAGTCGTTCACCACCACGTTGCCTGGAACGGGCATCGCCTTCTCGTCGGGCACATTCAGCGTAAGAGTCACGTGAAAATCGTCGCCGGCAACGAGCTCATGCCGATCCGCCGTGACCTCGACCGGCAGGGCCATGACGTCCGCAAGCGCTTTGTCGATCGCGCGATGCTCGCGGTCAATTTCCCACAGAGCGTCCGCTGTATTCGCGCCGCGGCGCTTTGCGATTTCAGTTCGCAGGCCTTCGATCTTCTGCCCCGCTTCGGCCAGCGATTGCGCCGCCGCGGCGCGGTCGAGCCGCAACGCCGAACTGCGCGCCGCATCCAGGTCCTGCTCCACCGCCGCAAGCGCAGGGCGCATGATCGGCTGCAAATCCGGGAATCGATCCGCCAGACTTGTAATCGGCTCGGCCAGTAGCTTGGGATCGAACGGCCCTGCCTCTTCTTCCTTTTCATTCTCCTTGACCAGATAAATCGGCCGGCGGAAAAACCGGTTGCCAAAGTACGCGGGCGTGCCCTGCGAGCGGTGCTGCGCGTGCCCTTCCATCCCGATGTCGACGTAGCTCTGTCCCAGCAGCGGCGAAACGTCGTTCACCGGAACGGCAACGGCTTGCGACGTCTCGTCCCGCGCGCCCTGCAGCAGCAGCGTGACTTTCCACGGCTTCAGCCCTTCGGCGATCTGTTCCGGAAAAGCGTTCGGGTCGGCCGCTTTGGCCACCGCCTGCGGCGTCAGGATCCCGCTGGCCTGATGGTTTCCGTGCCCCGAATGCACTCCGCCCCAGCCGTTGATCACCACTTGCGGGCGAAACGTGCGGATCACGCGCACCATGTCTTCGACCGGAACCTGTCCCCAGATTCTCATCGTCCTCTGCACGTCGGTGGTGAAGCCAAAATCGGGCGCGCGGCTGAAGAATTGTTTCACCCCGTAATATTCGTCTGCCGCCAGCAATTCGTGCGTGCGGATCACGCCCAGCTCGCCGTCCTGTTCGGCGCCGATGGCGTTTTGCCCGCCTTGCCCCCGCGTCAGTGTCATCAGCGCGACGTGCGCGTGCAGCCCGCGCGCCAGATAGGTCAGCAGGCTCGACCACTCATCGTCGGGATGCGCGGTGGTGAACAGGATGCGCGTCGAGACGCGCGCCTGGTCGATCGCGGCCACCTCCGCGGGCACGGACTGCGGAAACTGCGGAAGAGCGGCGGGCAAAATCGCCGCCGCCGATAGGATTCCGAATAAAATTCCGGCTTGCCTGATCTTCAAGCGGCCTCCTGAAAGGGCCATTCACGCCGGTAACGCGCGCGGCCCAAATATACAACAATACCCGCAGCCATGGCCGCGAGCGACGCCAGCATCGGCCGGCGCCCGGTCGCGATGAAAATTCCGATCCAGCCAACGATCGCGATGACCAGCGGCACGGGAAAGAACCACATGCGAAACGGAAGCCGCTCGCGTCCCCAGTGCCGGTGCAACAGCAGAAGCCCGACCGCCTGGCCGACGAATTGGATGAGGCAGCGCATCGCCAGGATGGCGCGAATGACGTCGATCAGCGTCAGCCACAGGCAGAAAACCACCGCCGTGGCCCCCAGCGCCACCAGCGAAACGGTGGGGAAATGTTTTTTCGGATGCACGCGCGAAAAGACCGAAAAGAAATTGCCGTCCAGCGCCGCCGCGTAGGGCACCCGCGAATACCCCAGCGTCGCCGCAAAAATCGACCCGAACGCGGTAATCAGGATCAGGATCGTCGCGAACGTGGCCCAGCCCGGCCCAAACGTGCGCGCCACGAACAGGCTGACCACCGCCTTGCTCTTCGCCGCTTCCTGCCACGGCACCACGCCCAAAATGCTGGTCTGCATCACGAAATAGAGCAGCGCAATCCCCGCGATCGACAGGAAAATCGCGCGCGGGATGTTCCGCTCGGGCTGCTTCATTTCTCCGCCCAGATTGCAGACGTTGTAGTAGCCCAGATACGAGTACACCGTCTGCACCGTCCCATGGCCCAGCGCCGCCGCAAAAATCCAGGAGAAATTCCATGCGCCCGCCGGAAACGACAGCAGATAGCTCGCGTGGAAATGCGTCACGCCGCCGAAGATCAGCCACAGAATCGTGCCGATCACGATGGCGCACAGCGCAATCGAGATTTTGCCGATGGTCGTGATGCGCCGGTACAGCAAGATCACCGCGAGGATCACGATGCCCGCGGCAATGGCCTTTTCCGCCGGCGTCGTCAGCAGCGCCCCCGCTGCCGTCGTCGCGCGCCCCCGGTGGCTCAGATAGGTCGAATAGTCCGCGAACCCCAGCGCCCCGGAGGCGATGCTGAGCGGCCCCTGGAACAGCGTCTGCCATATATAAAGGAACGACATCAGCCGGCCCCAGCGCTCCGGCCCGTAGGCTTCGCGCAGGAACACGTAGCTGCCGCCCGCGTGCGGAAGCGCCGCGCCCAGCTCCGCCCACACGCAGCCGTCGAAAAACGCCAGCACCGCCCCGGTCACCCAGGCGATCAGGCATTGCGGCCCGCCCATGGCCTGCACCACGAACGGAATCACCACGAACGGCCCGATGCCCACCATGAACGTCACGTTCAGCGACGTCGCTTCCAGCAGGCCGAGCCCGCGCTCGAGTCTCTCGGGTTGGGTCAATGTTGTCGGCACCGAAGACGGCAAAGCATAGCAAGAAACGCGTTCCGCCCATGAGCGCGAAATCCCGATTTCAACTTGCCGGCGCAGCACGCCACTTGCGCTAACATTGAACGCCCATGCTCGCTCTCGGAATCGTCATCACCGCCGCAACCGCTGCCGCGCTGATCGTCGGATACTCCCGCGCGCTCCGGCGCCGGCCTCTTCCCGCGTATGGCTGGCTGGGCATGGTGCTGCTGGCCTGCGCCGAAGGGCTGATGTTTGCCCGCGTCGAGCCCGTGTGGACCTATTTCACCCCCATCGCCTGGAGCTCCTACATCCTGGTCGCGGACGCCGCTGTGCTCGCCCTCACGGGGCACTCGCGCCTGCACGACGCACCCTTCACCGTCGCGCGCATGGCCCTGCTTTCCATTCCGCTCTGGCTCATCTTCGAGGGCTACAACCTGCGCCTGCACAACTGGACCTACGTTGGCGTGCCCAGCGGCTGGCCGGCGATTCTTTTCGGCTATGGATGGTCTTTCGCCACCATTACTCCGGCCATTTTCGAAACCTCCGACCTGGTGCAGGCGCTGCTCCCGTCCTTGTCCGGGCGCGCGCTGAAGATCTCGCGCACCGCGGAAAATGTTTCGATCGTCTTTGGCGCGCTCTGCCTGATTCTTCCGCTGGCGCTGCCGCTGCACGTTGCCGCACGCCTGTTCGTTCTGGTCTGGCTCGGTTTCGTGTTCCTGCTCGATCCGCTGAACCGCCGCATGGCCTTTCCCTCCTTCCTCGACGATCTGGCCGAAGGCTACCGCCGGCGCTTCTACGGCTTCCTCGCGGCGGGCTGGATTTGCGGCTGGTTTTGGGAATTTTGGAATTACTGGGCCGGCGCCAAGTGGCATTACACCTTCCCCATGTTCCAGAACATCAAAATCTTCGAGATGCCCGCCCCCGGTTTCCTCGGCTTTCTTCCCTTTGCGCTCGAATGCTTCACCATGTACGTTACTGTTGCGGGTCTGCTTGGATGGATCAAGAAGGTACGGTGAAGCGGCTTCTCCCAATTCGGCTGAGTGCATCGCCCGTCGCTGCGCTGCTCGCCTTTCTAGCGCTCGCGGCGGTTCCCTCGCGTGCCGCCCATCTCAATCTTCCTGCCGGCGCGCAGAAGGCGCTCGATGCCGTCTATTCCGGCAACGCGCCGCAGGGCGCCGCACTGGCTCGCGTCTTCGAGCAGGCCCAGCCGCAAAATCCGCTCGGCTATTTGCTGGAAGGCGAGGCGCTCTGGTGGGAGCGCTACTGTGAGGCCTGCGAGATCCGCTACGGTATGGTCGAGGCCTGGCGGCACGACAAGCAGCGCGACGATCAGGCCTACCTGGCGCTCGCCGATAAGGCCATTCAGCTCGCGCGCGCGCAGCTGGCAACCGCCAACACAGCCCAGCTGCACTTCTACGCGGGCATGGGCTACGCCTTGAAGGTGCGCATGTACGGCCTGCGCGGCGAGAACCGTGCCGCGGCCCGCGCCGGCGTTGCTGCGCGCTCGGAAATGCTCGCCGCGCTGAAGCTCGATCCGCAAATGGCCGACGCCACCGCCGCCATGGGGCTCTACAACTATTACGTGGACACCCTCTCGCCCATGCTCAAATTCCTCCGCTTCATTGTGGGTATTCCCGGCGGGGACAAGGCCACCGGCGTCCAGCAAATGAAAGTTGGCATGACCCAGGGCCACATGCTCGCCGTGGACGTCCGCTTCATTCTGGCCCGCGCCCTGCGCCAGTACGATCACAAATATGCGGACGCGCTCTCCATCGCCCAGCCGCTGGTCGAGCGTTACCCGCGCAATCCCATGTTTCTCTTGCTGGTGGGCAGCCTCAACGCGGAACTGGGACGCAACGCCAAGGCCCGGCAATATTTTCGCGCCGTCCAGCAACTCCCCGCCGCGCCCTCGTCGCCTTGCCTCGCGCATTCGCGCGACCTCGCCCGCCCCTTCTCCGCCTCCCTCCGCTGACCCCACTCGTCCCCGTGTCATTGACCCCGGGCGCACACTTGCCAGTAGCGCCGGGCGTCCCGTTTACACTAAGCGCAGCGAAACGTGCCGGCGTTCTTCTGCGGCCGTAGGCAAGCGGACGGACTTTATTTAGGTAGGCCTTCCCGCAATCCTCAGCGCCGCAATCGCGCCCGGCGCTTGCTTCTCGACGGCCGCGCCTTCGCCGCGCGCCGCAACGGACGCCGCGTGATGCGCACCGCGCGCTTCGCCTTCCTCGCATGCGATTGCCGCTTCGCCGTCCGGTGCCTCTTCCGCGCGCGCTTGCTCTTGTTGCGCCCAGCCGCCGCGCCAGCGCGCTTCATCTCCCGTCGGCGCTTGGCCGCCCAGCCCGCCTTGTTGACCTGCCGCCCCCGCGCAATGGCCAGCGCGTCCCCCGGAACATTCTCCGTGATGATCGACCCTGCCGCCACGTACGCGCCATCCCCCACGCGCACCGGAGCCACCAGCGCCGTATCACTGCCAATGAAAACGCCGCGGCCAATCGTCGTTTTATTCTTGTTCACACCGTCGTAATTGCACGTGATGGTGCCCGCGCCGACGTTGGCCTCGCGCCCCACCGACGCATCGCCCAGTTAGCTCAGGTGATTGGCCTTCGCGCCTTCGTGGATCACGCTGTTCTTCACTTCCACGAAATTCCCGATGTGCGCCCCCGCGCGTATATCCGCCCCCGGACGCAGCCGCGCAAACGGCCCCACGCGCGCCCCGGCGCCCACCCGGCTCTGCTCCAGAATCGAATGCGCGCCAATGATGACCCCGTCCTCGACTCGCGCGTCGTTCAACACGCTTCCCGCGCCGATCTTGCAGCGCGCGCCAATGCGCGTCTTGCCCAGCAGCTGCACCCCGGGCTCGATCAGCGTGTCCGTTCCCGCTTCGACCTCCGGATCGATCGCGATCGTTTCCGGCAGATACATGGTCACCCCGGAAACCATCAGTTCCGCCGCCTTGCGTGCGCGAAACACGCGGTCCACATCCGCCAGATGTGCGCGCGTGTTGCAGCCCAATATTTCGTTCGCGTCCGGCGCCACTTGCGCCAGCACGCGCTCGTTGTGCTGGCGCAGAAAGCCGATCGCATCGGTCAAATACAATTCGTGATGGAAATTCTGCGGCCGCAGCGCGTTCAGCGCCGGCCACAGCCTTTCCAGCGTGAACGAATAAATGCTCGAGTTCACTTCCCGGATCGCCCGCTGCTCCGGCGTGGCCGCTTTTTCCTCCACGATGGCCTCGACGCGCCCCTCGGTATCGCGCAGCACGCGCCCGTAGTCGGTAGGATCCTCCAGTTCCGCGCTGAGCAGCGTGGCCGCCGCCTCGCCCCGCCGGTGTGTGTCGAGAAGCGCCGCCAGCGTCGCGGTTTGCAGCAGCGGCGCGTCGCCCGGAACAACCAGCGCGAGTTTCGCGCTTTTGCGGATGGCCCGCCGCGCAATCTGCACCGCGTGCCCCGTCCCCCGCTGCGGTTGCTGGACAATCGCTTGCGCGCCCAGCGACTCGGCCAGCGCGCCCACTTCCTTCGCCTGATGGCCCACCACCGCCAGCAGTTGCGCCGGTTTGAGCGGCTGGCAGGCGCGAATCACGTGTTCCAGCAGCGTTCGCCCGCCCGCGCGATGCAGCACCTTGGCCAGTTCGGACCGCATGCGCGTGCCCTTGCCCGCCGCCAGAATAATAACAACCGTATCTTTTGCAGGTGTCATCTCGCAGCTATTGTGGCCGTCGGAGCAATCTTTCGCAACGAAAAGACGTGAATTGGTCGACCCCCCGCCGGCGGGGAGCTACCTAGTATTTCATCATACCGTGACATTTGCGCGCTGCGGGAGTAGCGCCGGCGGCTCGTTTACACGGAGCGTAGCGAACGTCCCGGCGTTCTTCTGCGGCCGCAGGCCGCTTTGGAGTGCGGCAGCCCGCTGCCGCTTTTTTGAACATTGAACATTTAACATTTGCCTTTTCACAATCACCTGTTAGCGTCCCAATTCCCCCACTTCCACCCCGCCCAGCCGCGGAGCGGCGATTGTACGTAGCCCGGCACGAAGTGCCGGGGACGCAGCGGTGATGGGGAAAAAGTCCCGGAGGGACGATTGAAAAGGCCGGCGCAGCGAAGGGAACCCAGTCCCGCGCCTTTCGCGGAA
>JBJKQB010000459.1:0-35936 GCA_046705825.1 Candidatus Acidiferrales bacterium | reverse complement strand
GCGGCTCCGCGGAGAGCGGGGCCACAGCAGCCAGGATCAGTATTGCCGGGACAAGAAGCGTCTGGATGGTGAGTTTGCTTTTTCTCATTTGCGCGAAGTCTAGTAGTCTAAAGTACCATGCGCGGATCAACCAAACGAAAACGGAGCCGGTGCCAAAAGACACACCGGAACCAGCGGATGATTGGCCTGCCGCGACGCTGACCCCAGCGGCCAGCCCGTCCTGAAATTCCGCAAAGGAGATTTAGATGCGCGCGATGGTCGTTCGGCGGTATGGCCCGCCCGAAGTTTTCGAGGCGGCCGAAAGACCCGATCCCCAGCCGAAGGCGGGCGAGGTGGTCATCCGCGTGAAGGCGATAGGCGTGAATTTCGCGGACCTCCTGCAGCGCATGGGACTCTATCCCAGCACGCCCAAGCCGCCCTTCGTGCCGGGGCTGGAGGTCGCGGGGGTGGTGGAAAAAGTGGCGGAACACGCAGCGGGAAGCGAACCGACTCCCCTGAAACGGGGCGATGCGGTTGCCGCGCTCACGCGGTCCGGGGCCTATGCGGAATGGCTTTCCGTTTCTGCGGGCGAAGCCTACCTGCTGCCTCGCGGCATGAGCTTCGAAGATGGTGCGGCGATTCCTGTCAACTACCTCACCGCTTATCATTCGCTGTTCACCATGGCCAATCTGCAGCCGGGCAACCGCGTCCTGATCCACGGGGCGGCCGGGGGAGTGGGGATAGCGGCCGTGCAGTTGGCGCACGCGCGCGGCCTGAGCGTGTTCGGCACCGCCGGGCGGACGAAACAAGAGTTTCTCCGGCGGCTGGGAGTGGAACACGCGATCGATTACGAGAAGAGCGATTTCGTGCAGGTGGTGCAGAAATACGCGCCGGAGGGCATCGATTTGGTGATGGACCCCATCGGAGGAAAATCATTTGCGCGCAGCGCCGAATGCCTGGGGCCCATGGGACGGCTGGTGGTCTACGGCTTTTCCGCCGCGGCGGGGCCCGAAGGAAAAAAGAGCTGGCTGCGAGGCGGCAAAGCGTTGCTGCAAACGCCGCGCTTTCATCCGCTGAAACTGATGGCGCGCAACATCGCCGTCATAGGGGTGAATCTCGGGAACTTGAGATCGCGCGCCGCGGTACTGCGCAGCGAGCTCGATGATTTATTCCGGATGTATGCAGCGGGACAAATCAAGCCGGTGATCGGGAAGACGTTTCCGCTGACCGAGGCCGCCGCAGCCCACCGTTACATTCACGACCGCAAGAATATTGGAAAAGTGATTCTGATGGTGAAGTAGCTCGGAGCTGCGCTGATCACGGCTTAGAGGTTCCGGGGACAGCGCTCCGCCGCGAATGTGCGGCCCTTCCACTGTGTACTCTCGCGTCGCGCGCAATTGCCGGGTGCGCCGCCGCCCGATTATCCTGCTGTTAGCTCCAAGATTCCATGCTATCCAAGTCGCGCGAGCGGGCGCGAACGAGAGGCTCTCATGCGAAGCGTGATCGGTCTTGTGGTGGTCGCTGCAATCGTTCTGCTGTCGTACAAGCTCTATTTTTCAAGGCTCGGAACAGGAAGCGGGGCAACGGGCGGCCCGACGCAGACCATCGACATTGTGGGCGTGAAGGGCGACCTGCTGTCTATCGCCCAGGCCGAACGCGTGTACCAGGTCCAGCATGGCTCGTACGCATCGCTGGACGATCTGGTCTCCAGCGGCGCGCTCAGCATGCGCAAGGACGGGCGCGACGGCTATACCTACAGCGTGGACACCACCGCAGACAGTTTCCGCGTGGTGGCGCAGTGCCCCACCGCGAAGTTTGCGGGCTGCAGCAACTACTCGGTGGACCAAACGATGGAAGTCCAACAGGAACCCTGAGCGCGCAGCTCGACCCTGGGGACGTTCGCGAGAATTTTTGCCAGCCATGCGCTTCGGGTGGAAGCCCGGGCCTGCAGGCCCGCGAAACGAGCCTCCAAGAGGAAACGGGGTTTCGAGTCTGCTGGAAACGGAACCTCAGGGGTTAAAACCGCTAATGAAAATGCAAGCCGTTATGGCGGAGCGGAAGCCTGCCTGTCGGCAGACAGGCTCCGATCCCCTAGAAAGCTCCGTCTTTCCGCGGCCTGATTAGCCGTGGCGCTCAAGGCGCGATGCCTGATCGCGCCTATTGCTGCGGTTGCGGCCGCTTGGTCACATCCGCCGAAACACCTGTCGTGGCGTTCGCAGCCGAACCCTGATACCAGGTCAGGTACGGCATGAACGGCGTAACCTCAAACGGCATTTTCTCCCGCGCAGAATAGAGCGGAACGGGCTTGGCCTTCAGCAGCGACACATCGTCATCCCAGGGATCAAGCTTGATGCGGGCGCCGATGGGCAAAGCGGCGATCTGGTCGACGTTGTTGGGCTGCAATTGAGGAGCCGAGGCCATGAGCTGTTGACCCAGATAGACGCCGTTGCCCAGCCGCGGATTGATGAGGGAAGAAAGGGCTTTGGATTCGGCGGACAACTGCTTCAGGAACAGCCCCGCGCTTCCGAGCTGGCTCTTGTAATTCGACTTCTCCAGGATTTGAAGGGCTTTCTGGGCCGACTGCTGCACCTGCTCCGGCGACTGGTGGAAGGAGAAGCGGTTGAGAACTTCCAGAGTCGAGACGTTGGTCACGTCGTTAAAGCCGTACATATCGGTCGAAGGCTCGGTGGTAAGAATGTCGGCCAAGTCTTCGGCAATGACCGTGGCCAGGCTGGCCTCCGTGGGCAGAACGTCGATCAAGCCGCGGCTAAGCACGATGGTGTGGCCAATGGCGAAGGACTCGAGGGTGCCCGTCAGCAAGACACGGCACTGCACGCGGGGCTCAATGTCCAGGTTGTTGGAGACTTCGAGGTTGTTCTCCACGGTGTCCAGGACTTTGTCGACTTGTCCCGGGGGCGCGAGCAAACCGACCTTCTGCAAACGGTCGAGAACATTCTCCTCGGCTTCGTGCTGCCATTCGCGCTCTGCTTCCACCGGGCTGCGGTCCTGCTCCTGCGCTGCGGCCTGGTCCTGGACCGCAGGCGACTCGATGGTGAGCTGGCTGAATATAGTTTCGCGCGAGGCGCTGGCCAGATCGTAGCCCCACAGACGGGTCTGGGAGCGGAAGCGGACATGCCCGCCGAACAGGTCCTTCATATTCGATTCCTGGCTGAAGATGAAGGCCGGCAGCCAGAGGCCCGGCTGCATGTTCATGCGCCAGCTGTCGAAATGCAGGTTGTAGCCATTGAGGCCGGAGACGGGCGTGTAGACGCCATTGAAACGCACGATCGTGTAATCCCGGTTCTCCGCCCAAATGCGGCCCTCGAAACGTCCACGCCCTGACTTGGGAAGAGGGTTGACGTCGAAGACGTAGCATTTCACGTCGCCCAAAAACTGCTGGCGAACGTAATCGAAGCGGTAGTGCTGGCGGTCAAAGCCGTTCGTGTCGATGTAGATCATCTGCAGGAAACCGTCCGGGACGAAACCGGATTTGAAGAACCCGCTGATGTGGTAGAGCGGGTTGTAGGTGCTCCAGCGGCTTCGATGGGTCGAAAGCATCGAGTTATCCACTACGCCTTTGGAGAGGTCCGCCTGTCCCAGGAAATAGTGGTCGCTCACCGGAACCATGCCGAGCTGTGGGTCGGGCTTCATGTCCTGGATATAGGTTTCGATCAGCGGCCTGTAATGGCGGATGATGGCGTCTTCCTCGTGTTCACGCGCAATGATGCGATCCACCACCTGATTCACGGTCATTGCCGGTGCGGCAGCGCTCGCACTCTGCGGCGGCGGCTGCTGTGCAGCGCCCGCATTCTGCGGCTGCTGCTGTGCCGCGGCTACCCCAGCCATGAGGCCGGGCACCAGAATCGAAAAACACAATTTCTTCCACATAGGCATTTGCCGGGTCTTCCTTTCCATTAGTACGCTAATTCGAAAACAATATGCACGATCGCATCCGAGCTGACTGGCTGGCCATTGCGCTCCGCCGGGTGGAAGCGAATCTCCCGGGCAGCCTGTTCGGCCGATGCATCCAAGCCGTATCCCAATCCCCTGATCACGCGCTCGACTTGGACGTTGCCGGAAGCGGAGAACACCACCTGGAGCAGCACTTCCCCCTGGATCCTCTTCGCTCTGGCCTCCGGCGTGTAGGCAGGCCGCGGCTTGTAAATGACTTCGACAGGCTTGTCGTTGGAGGCAGCTTCGCGGCGCCTTTCGTGAGAGGCCGCAGGCACTGCTGCCTGGTTCGCGAAACCGCCTTGCTGGACGGCTCCGCCGCGGCTGCCGCCCCGGCCGCCGATGGCCACTCCGTTGCCGAAACCCGAACTGGCGACGATCCCCCGCGCGCCCTTGGCGCCGCCCGTGCCGTTGCCGTATCCCGGACCCTCCGGCAGATCAAAACTGCCTGCCGCATTGATATTCGGCGTACGGCTCACTTTGCCGGTGAAGGGCACGCCTTCGGGATCGCCAAAGCCGCCGGTTTGCACGGCCGCGCGCGGCTTGCGCAGATTAGGAATCGCCGAACTCCCGGTGGAGATGGGCGGGTGCGGATCGTCAAACACTTTGGCCACTTCGATCTTAGGAAGGTTATTGCGGCGTGCGGTAGCGCGCCTCGCAACGGGAGCAGTCACCACCGGGTCGTAAAGCTTCGGCTTGGGGACCACCACCACAGGCTTGGGAATTTCCCGGACAATCTCCCGCTTGACTGGCATCAGCCTGGCCGGCTTCGGCTTCCACACCGAAACATGCGGCATCTCAAACATCGGTGTGACCACGTACTGCTTCACGGCCTCAAGCTTCTGCGGCATCAGCAAGGGAATAATCACCAAGGCGGCTATGATTACGCATTCGACGCCAAAGCTGGCGCCGAACAAGTCCCAGCGCGTTTTCCCGTCCGGCAGAATAGAATCATCAAAGACAGGCCGATTCGTTGCCCCTTTCATATGTGTTTTGCCCCTAGTTTCCCAGACTTTGCCCATATGGGAGATTGACGCCTGTTACCTTAGTACTAGCGAACAGGGGCTGGGTGAATAGGACTCAGGTACTATTCTACTCTCAGTCGTGCCGAAAGCGATAGCGTGCCACAGAGAGCCTCGTCGCCGTATGAATCCGGCGCAGACGGGGATCTCTGCTGTGTTCCTTGAGTCTCAAGATACATGGTGGATGCCCCAATTCGTCCTCGGGTTTTCCGAGGAGAGAGACCGCATATGGGCGATTTCGGCATGGTTTCAAATGCGAGCCTCGGGAGAATTGTCGATCCTGGCGCAAACGGCAGGAATACATGGAAATACGGAGAAGGGCTGAAATGGAACGAGTACGCCGGAACGGCTGAGGGCACGGCACAGGCCGTGCCCCGCGACCGCTCCGCTGGTGCTATTGCGGCTGGACGACGATGTAGTTCTGCACTCCGCCGCTGTTGGGGATCACGATCAACAGCAACACCGGATGATTGTCGGCCGCTGCGACCGCTTCCCGATACTCCTGCGCGTTGTTCACCGGCCGGTGGTTGACTTCCTGAATGACCACACCGCGGTCCAGGCCCGCGGCTGCCGCCGGGCTGGACGGATCCACGGAAGTAATCACCACGCCATGCGTGCCGCCGGGAACGCCGAGATCCTGGTCCATGTCCGGAGTGACGGTCTGGACGTGAACTCCGCTCATCGTCCCGGAGCCGTTATTCTCGTTTTGGCCGGTCTGGGTGCCTTGGCCGGGCAACTGCGCGAGTGTCGCCTGCACGTCTTGCGTCTTGTTGTCCCGCCAAATAGTCAGGTTGACTTTGGTGCCGGGGGCCATACCTGAAATCATCAGGCGGAGGTCATTCGCTGAGTTGACCGCCTGCCCGTTCACTTTCAGGATGATGTCGCCCTGCTTGATGCCCGCCTGAGATGCGGGGGTATCGTGCTCCACGTGAGCTACCAGGGCTCCGGTCGGCGCGCTCAATCCAAATTGCTTGGCCAGCGCCTCGTCGACATCCTGGGGCACCAGACCGAGATAGCCGCGAATCACCTTGCCGTGCTGGATGATCTGCTCCATCACGCTGTGGGCCATGTCAATGGGGATGGCGAAGCCGATACCGACATTCCCGCCGCTGCCTCCTGTCACAATGGCGGTGTTGATGCCCACGAGGTTTCCGTGGAGGTCAACCAGCGCGCCGCCCGAGTTGCCGGGATTGATGGAGGCGTCCGTTTGAATGAAGTTCTGGTAATTCTCGATGCGGAACCCGGGCGCGGGGCCCCGGCCTTTGGCGCTGACGATGCCCATGGTGGCCGTTTCGCCAATCCCGAAGGGATCGCCGACTGCGAACACCAGGTCGCCCACCTTCAATTTTGAGGACTCGCCGAGTGGCAAGGTGGGCAAGCCGGTCGCGTTGATCTTGAGCACGGCAATATCCGAATCCTTGTCCGTGCCGATCAGCTTTGCGGTGTACTCCTTTTTGTTGGAAAGGCTGACCTTGATATCCGTGGCGCCGGCGATTACGTGATTGTTCGTGATGATGGTTCCGTCGGACGTCAGGATTACCCCAGAGCCCAGGCTTTCCTCCCGCTGCGTCTGCGGCTGCTGGCCCATCCCAAACTGGTTGCCGAAGAACTGTTGGAAGAAGGGATCATTGAAAAATGGCATGTACTGATTTCTCTGCTTGATCACCTTCGAGGAATGCACGTTGACCACTGCGGGAAGAACCGGCTTCAGAACCGACGCAAAACCGTTGGCAAACCCGCTGAGGGGCACCGGCGCTTCATCCCGGGCCACGGTTAACGGGAGGTTCCCCGCTCCATACACCGAGCCGCCTGACCAGCTGCGCAGTCCGACAGCGAGGAACACACCACCCGCTATCGCTGCCAGCACCACGAGAATGGCGACCCAGCGGCGAATATGCAACTCACTGCTGTTCATGGATGTTTCTCCTTTTCGACGGAGAGGTTGCCGCGGTACGTCTCCGGGTACCCTATTTGACGTAGCAGACGCCCGTTCCGTCAACCGGGCCTTTCATAAGGAATCCGGGATTGAAAGTTCTTTCCGTCGATGTGCCGTACGTTTCTGCCGAGCTTCGGCCGCCTTGCCCCTTTCACTTCGGCGAGTGCGGCTTGTGTATAACCAACACGGGCTAGCGGAATGCCCCTATGGAAAATAGCTGAGGACTTGCCATCGCAGGCTTCCCCTCACCAACTATGGTTGCAGGGATACAAGCGCTCAATACGGATTATACTCCGAGCGGGGTGGGAAAACGTCCGCACATCGCCCCTCCGGTTTTCGGCGGAGCGAGGCTGCTCTGCGTTGAAACGACCGCTTAACCTGCCCCGTTTTCGGCGGGCTCAACGAAAGAAATGCTTTGAGAGAAGCGGGCCTGTGGGCCTATCCTCTTCGTTCTGAATGCGCACGAATATTTCTCAGAAACATCCAAGGAGCCTGGAAGCGATGAAGAGAAATCTATGCCTGGCAGCGTGTGTGACAGCAATCCTGCTTGCGGCGGCCTTGCCGGGGATTTCCGCGCCTCAATCCGAGGCTGTGCAATCCCCTGCCCAGGACGGCACGTTGAAAGCGCTGGCCGCCGTGGCCGGCAGCGGCACGATGGAGAACGACGATTACGAATGGCTCGAAGAACTGAGCGATGACATTGGAGCGCGCGTCACCGGCTCGCCCGATGCGGCCAAAGCCATCGCATGGGGAGTCGAGAAAATGAAGGCGATCGGGCTCCAGGACGTTCACACCGAATCCTGGCAACTGTTTCGCGGGTGGACGCGCATTTCCGCCGATGCGGAACTCCTCGACCCAATACAACGCAAGCTGATGGTTGATTCCATGGGCTGGGTTGGATCGACGGCGGAAGGCGGCGTGGACGGCGATGTCGTCCCAGTGAACGGGTTCCAGCTTGAAGATGAAATGAAGAACAACGCCGCGAAGTGGCGCGGCAAGATTCTGCTGGTGGTTCAAAAGGGCCAGCCACCGGCCAACCGCATGGCCGTTTTCGTTCAGTTTGGCGATTTCCTGAAGGAGGCGTATCGCGCCGGAGCGGTCGCGGTGATCGGCGGACAGGGCGGGTCGACGGCCGCAGGCATGCACCTGACGCACACGGGCATTTTGGGGTTCGACACGTCGTACGACGTTCCTGTGGTCAGCATGGCCGCGGAAGACCAGGAACAGCTCGAGCGGTACCTGGATCGCGGGATCACGCCGCGTTTGCACATCAACGTGCAGAATCGCTTCACGAATGGCCCTGTGCCGAGCGCCAACGTCGTGGGCGAAATCCGCGGCACCACAAATCCAGAGCAGATCGTGGTGGTCGGCGGGCATCTGGACTCCTGGGATCTGGCTTCCGGCTCGACGGACAATGGGATGGGGACGGCAACGACTTTGGGGGCGGCCGAAGCGATCGTCAAATCGGGATTCAAGCCGCGGCGCACGATTCGCTTCGTGCTGTTCACCGGCGAAGAGCAGGGTCTGGACGGCTCGGTCGCCTACGCGCGCATGCACAAGGACGAGATGGCCAATCACGTGGCGGCGGTGATTCTGGACAACGGCCAGGGCCCCGTCACCGGATTCGATCTGGGCGGACGCAACGACCTGATTCCCGCGGTGCAGAAATTCGCGGATTCGCTGCAAGCCTTCGGCAAGATGTCGGTGGATGACAACACCGAATTCGGCACCGACACGGGTCCATTTATCCTGGCGGGGTTGCCCGGAATTAATCTCCGCCAGGATTCCCCCGCATACAAGTACACGCACCATTCGCCGGTCGACACGTTCGACAAAATCGATGCGGCCGTTCTCGATCGCGACGCCACAGTGATGGCGCTCACCGCGTTCTGGATTGCGGATCGTCCGGAACGCCTGGCGAGCCCGTGGCCGGCAGCGGAAACCGCGCACATGCTGATCGAAAAACATGAAGATCTGATGCTGAAGGCTTTCGGTCTGTGGCCGTTCGGGAATCTGGGCGCGAATCCGCAATAGTTCTTCCGCGCGTCTTGCAGTAGAATGCGGGCATACAGCTGGCCGGGGCTGTCTATTGGTGTATCCATATGGCAAACCCCTGGCAGGATGTGCGCTACGCCGGACGCATGATCGCGAAGACGCCCGGCCTTTCCACCATCATCATCCTAACGTTGGCTCTCGGCATCGGAGCCACCACCGTTGTCTTCAGCATCGCGAACACATTGATGCTGCGGCCGCTGCCCGTCCCGCACGCCTCCCGCATTGTGGCCGTCGGCTTTCAGCAAAAAGGGAATCCGCTGGGGCTGGGCAGTCTTTCCTATGTGGAATGGCGTGATTTTCAGTCTCAATCCGGCGATGTGTTCGCGGCCCTACTCGGGAACGCCGGAAGGATGTCCGGTTTCGGCCTGCCTGGCCACGAGGCCGAGCAGGTGCTCTCGAATTATGTGACCGGGAATTTCTTCATCGGGCTGGGAGTGAAGCCGGCGCTGGGACGCCTGTTTGTTCCGGGTGAAGGAGAGCAAATCGGAGCGCCGCGGACCGCGGTGCTGAGCTATGCGTTCTGGAGGTCGCATCTGGGCGGCGACCCAAGCGTGGTGGGAAGACAGGCGCTGGTCAACGGAAAGCCCACGCAGGTGATCGGCATCGCCCCGGAGGGATTCCACGGCGCGGTGCCTTCGTTGATCGACATCCAGCTGTACCTCCCCCTCAGCATTGTGGCAGAAGACCAGGCGGCGGCTCCAGGGTCGTATCAGACCGGAAACTTGTTCACCAACCGGACGGATCGCGAGCTGGCCGTTCTTGGCATGTTGAAACCGAATGTCAGCATTACGCAGGCGGAAAGCGCCACACGCCTGATCCAGGCGCGGCTGGCTCAGGAATATTCGAAAGACGAGAAAGGGCTGGTCGTTGAAGTCCTTCCTGCGCCGAGTGGCGTTCCGGAAAGCGGCATTCTGCGGCTGATCGCGGTGTTGTTCGTGGGGCTCTCGGTGATGGTTCTGCTGCTGGCGTGCATGAATGTGGCGAACGTGCTACTGGCGCGGGCCACGACACGGCAGCAGGAGATGGCGGTCCGCTCGGCGCTGGGAGCGCCGCGCACGTGGCTGGTGCGCCAGATGCTGGCCGAACCGGTGATACTGGCGCTGCTCGGCGCCGTGGCCGGAATGCTGGCGGCTCGTTGGGCCATGGCCGCCATCTTCGCCTTACCGGCCTGGGCGAGGCAGAGAACGGATTTCGTGATCTTGAACTTCCGTTTCGACTGGCGCGTGTTTCTGATCGCCTTTGGCGGCGCCATTCTGGGCGGAATTGCCGCGGGAATCTGGCCCGCGGTCCGTGCCGGTCGGGCCGATCTGAATCTCGTGCTGCACGAGGGCGGCCGCAGCGACAGCGGAGGCGCCGAGCGCCATCGCCTGCGCAACGCACTGGTGGTGGCGCAGGTAGCCGGCTCGCTGGCGCTGCTGATCGCCGCCGGCTTTTTCGTCCAGACCCTGCGCGCGGCGCAGCACGCGTTTCTCGGCTTCGATGCGACGCACATCGTGATTTGCACGATGGATCCGCACCAGAACGGCTACGATCGCACGCGCACCACGCAATTCTACAAACAGCTGGAGGACCACGTCGGCGCCATGCCCGGCGTGCAATCGGTTAGTCTGTCGTTCGGCTTTCCTTTCCTGGGAATCGAATACGGGACGGGCGTTTACGTCGAGAACCGCGTGATTCCTCCGGGCCAGCAGCCTCCCTTCATACTCCACAATGTGGTGGGGCCGCACTACTTCTCGAACCTGCGCATACCGCTGCTGCAAGGCCGCGCGTTCACGGATTCTGACGACGATCACGACCCGCCCGTCGCGGTGATCAACCAGACCATGGCGCGCCAGCTGTGGCCCGGCCAGAATCCGATCGGGAAACGATTCCGGACGGAAAAAGAAACCAATCCGCTCATCCAAGTCGTCGGGCTGGTGGCGGATGGGAAATATCAGAACATCATGGAAGACCCGCAGCCGTGGTTCTACGTCCCGCTGCGCCAGGAATTCCAGTCGCTGCGCGCGATCGTCGTTCGTTCCGCGCTGCCGCCGCAGAACCTGATCGCCGCAGTCGAGCGCGAAATCCGCACGCTCGCGCCGGGAATGCCGCTGTTCAACAGCGCGACGGGCGAGCAGGTGCTGGATCAGAGCCAGTTCGTCCTGCGGTTGGGCGTCTACCTGGCGGGCGGCATGGGCCTGCTGGGATTGTTCATCGCCATCGTGGGAGTCTACGGCGTCGTGTCGTATTCCGCCGCGCAGCGAACGCGCGAAGTGGGCGTCCGTGTGGCGCTAGGCGCCATGCCCGCGGATGTGCTGAAGCTGATTCTGCGCCATGGAATGAGGCTGATCGGAGTGGGTGCAGCGGCGGGCGTGATCCTTGGATGGCTGGTCACGCGTGCCATCAGCCACATTTTCCACGGCGAGACGGGAGTGGCCGTGTTCATTGTGGCGACCGTCTTGCTTGCCGCTACGGCGTTCTTCGCCTGCTACGTTCCGGCGCGGCGGGTCATGCGGCTGGATCCCATGACGGCGCTGCGGCACGAGTAAGAGTGGCAGCGTGCCGCTCTTCCGTATTGTGCCGCGCCGCGCTTGCGCTTCGATCTGCGGCTATTTCTTTGGCGCAAGCATCCCGAGGACGGGCAGAAGCACGCAAATTGCGTAGGCCACGCCCAGCGCCCAGTTCAGTGATTTTCGGGCGGGGTGCCGGACCCAGTAGAAAAACAAAACGGAAAGCAGCAGCGCCTGCGGAACAATTTCCAAATACCCGCGGAGCTGGGATTTAACTGGAATCGTCGTGTAGATGAATCCTTCGAGCGATCCTGCCGGGGCGGCGAAGGTACCCAGAATGCCCACACCGATCAGAATCCATGCGATCAGCAGCCACCCATGCTTGCGTCCAAACAGAATTTCCCGCAGTGGATAGAACACGGTCGCGAACAGCACGCCGCGCACGACCTGCAGAGCCGGGCCAAAGATGACGAGCGGATCGGTCGTGGGGCGCATTCCGGAGTTCGGCTTGTTCAAGAGAGCGGCGTAATGCAGAAAATGAAAAGCTAGCGCGCCCATCACAAAGTAAGTGATGGTGTGGCAGATCACGGTCTTCACCGCAAGGGGCAAAAAACGGGGCTGTATTTCTTCCATGGCTGTCTTCCGGTTCGCGCGAGATTGTACTCTCCCGGCCGGTGCAGTGGGTGAGTTCTTTCACCTTCTATGCGGCATCGCAAGCGGGCGGCGCGCATCCGATTTATGGATGCTCCGCACCGCGCTCTTTCTGCGGGCGTATAATCGAGAACGTATTCGAGGAGCATCCATCGAATCGAAATACCCCGGGAATCAAAGGAGGCAGCAATGACACCAACTTCCGGACAAGGAGCCGCTCAACAGATGACGCACACGCTTCCACCTCTTCCGTACTCGTTCGACGCGCTGGAGCCCTACATTGACGCGAAAACGATGGAAATCCACCACGACAAGCACCACGGCGGATACGTCAACAATCTGAACAAAGCGCTGGAAGGCCACGCGGACCTGCAGAAACTTCCCGTGGATGAGCTGCTGGCGCAAATCAATAAGGTGCCCGAAAACATCCGCACCGCCGTGCGCAACAACGGCGGCGGCCACATGAATCACTCGATGTTCTGGAAGATCATGAAGAAGGGAGGAGGCGGCGAGCCCAAGGGCGAGCTTGCGGACGCGATCAAAGGCGCGTTCGGGAGCTTCGCCGACTTCAAGACCAAATTCAACCAGGCAGCCACCACTCGATTTGGTTCCGGCTGGGCCTGGCTGATGTTCAAGAACGGCAAGCTCACAGTGGAGTCCACTGCCAATCAGGACAATCCCATCATCGAGGGCGGCAAGGCCTTTTTCGGACTGGACGTGTGGGAGCACGCCTACTATTTGAAATATCAGAACCGCCGGCCCGAATACATCGAGGCCTGGTGGAATGTGATCAACTGGGAGCAGGTGGCGGAGAATTTCCATCACGCCAAGAAATAACCGAGCGGCTCGCGGCCGTCCTCAGCCCGCCTGCGGGAGATAGCGTTCCGGCCGGGATGTGCTGCAGCGCTTTTTTGAAAGGGCGTTCGCTTTTGCGGGCGCCCTTTTTTTGTTCGAGCGTGCGCGTAAGGACGAAAACAATGAGGGGAGGCTCGCCTATGTCGAGCCTCCCCCGGGGGTGCAGCAGTTACACCTGTAAATCAGCTGGGCGAGTGCGCTCTCGATTTCCAGCCGTAGGAGGAAACACAGGGTGCGGCGAAAAGTTGCGGGGCACGCGCTAACGGCGGAAAGCAGTCTCTTCCGGCGCGAGAAGCCTACTGAAGAGGTTGCCTCGAGGAGTCGTGGCCGACCAGGTTTTCGAAGATAGCCAGAACGTGCCGGCGATAGTCGACAATCTTCTCCAGCAGTTCGCGCAAATGCGGCTCGCGCTGGGTCTCCCGATCCCACTTGGCCAGGACGGCGGGCGGGACTTCGATGTCGCGGCGCAATTCCTCGGCGGAGTGGCCGCGGAGAAAGAGGCCATAGAAAAACGCGGCCTCACGCTGGGGGAATGCGAACTGCTGCAGCGCGTCGTCGATCGGATTGGGCACCGTGGCCATGGTCGAAAAGTGCAGTTTACAGATTTTCGCCCGAGCGTCAAGACTGCCTTTCGCAAAGGGAAAACAGGAGGGCTCGCCGGGCGCCCACGGCGTCGGGTCACGACATCCGGACCCCCGGCGAGCGCGGGAGAATCGTTAGAAAACTCAGGAAGTTCGGCTGAGGACTCCCTCAATCGTCAGAGGGCGAGCAAGTCGGGGCGGTTGCGCTGTGTTTTCTCGAGGGCTTTCTGGCGGCGCCAGCGGCGAATCTCTTCGTGGTTGCCGCTCAGCAGAATTTCGGGAACGTCCCACCCGCGAAACGAAGCCGGGCGCGTGTAATGCGGATAATCCAAGAAGCGGTGACTCGGGGCGAACGGCGAGTCGCTTGAAAGAGTCGCGTCGCGCAGCGCGGACTGGCTTCGCGTGATTTTCAGCAAGTATTCGCCCGCGGCATTCGCGGCGCTGAAGGACTCGTTCACGGTGGAATCTTCGTTACCCAGCGCTCCGGGAATCAGCCGCACGACCGCATCCATGACCATCGCCGCAGCAAGCTCACCACCCGAGAGCACGAAATCGCCCACGGAAATCTCATCGGTGGCGAGATGCTGGGCCACGCGCTCGTCCACGCCTTCATAGCGCCCGCAAACTAACAGAATCCGGTCCATCTGGCTGAAGCGCTCCGCCGCCTCCTGAAGGAATAATTTCCCCGCGGCCGAAAGCAGGACGATCGCCGTGCCCGGCGGCGCGCCTCCCTTGCAAACGTCGATGGGTCCGCCCAGGAGCGATTCCACCGCATCGAACAGCGGCTCCGGCTTCATGACCATGCCTTCACCGCCGCCGAACGGGCGATCGTCGACCGTCTTGTGCCGGTCGTGGGTGAACTCGCGCAGATCGTGCACGTCCGTCTCGATGAGTTCGGCTTCGCGCGCGCGCCGCACGATGCCGTAATCAAGCGGGCCGACGAAGAAGGCGGGGAAAATTGTGATGATATCGAATCGCATATGGCGGAATGCAGCAGCGGCAGGACGCCGGCGAATCAGTGTACGCCAGCGCCGGGGAATTAGGAATTGCGGTTGAGGTCGAGCAGACCCTCGGGCGGGACGATGACGATGCGCTTCGAGCAGACATCGATCTCGATGCAAATTTCCTGCGCCAGAGGGATGAGGAGTTCGCCGCGCGGCGAATCCAGCACCAGGATGGGAGTTCCGGCGACGCCTTCGCCCGTAAACTCCACGCCGGCAACCACGCCGACGGGCGTTGCGTCCGCCGCCTGCACCCTGCAGCCGATCAAATCATCGAGATAATAGCTTGCGCGAGGAAGCTCAATGCGCTCCGCCAGAGGGATTTGCACGTCCAGCCCGACGAGCTTTTCCGCCTCGGAAATGGAATCGGAGCCCTCGAAATGAAAAATGGCCTGGCCGCCGCGGCTCTGGCTGATCCAGCAGGAAAGCACGCGCGCCGCGCGCGAGCCGGATTTTTCGCTCCACAGTTCGCAGGAGGCCAGTTTGGTAAGCCTTTGGGGAAAGTCGGTGAGAATTTCGCAAGCCACTTCTCCGCGCCGCCCGTGCGCACGCAGCACACGCGCCAAGGTGACCCGCGCCGATTGCGGTGTGACCACTACTCGAGGATTTCCAGTGTAAAACGCTTCTTCAGCTTCATCCCGGCCGCGCCAAGCAGGGTGCGGATGGCCTTCGCCGTACGGCCCTGGCGCCCGATCACCTTCCCCAAATCCTCGGGATCAACGCGCAATTCCAAGACGGTAACTTGTTCGCCTTCAACTGCTCTGACCTGCACCTGTTCCGGTTTATCTACAAGAGCCTTCGCGATTTCCTCGACTAGATCCTTCATGATGACGCATCCTCCACAGTCGGCCGGGCTCAACAGAGACACTCACTCGATCGTGAACAAGAGCTAAGTGCATGGCTAACTATGAAGTTTGATTCCTCAGGAAGGCTTGCGGTTGCGCAGAAAGCTGCGGACAGTATCGCTGGGCTGAGCGCCCTTGGCCAGCCAGTACTGGACCCGGTCGTCCTTCAACTGGACGACGAAAGGCTTTTTGGCAGGATCGTAAGTGCCCACAATCTCGACGAAGCGGCCGTTGCGCGGGTTGGTCTTCTCAATGACGACCACGCGATAAAACGGGTGCTTCTTCTTTCCGATGCGTGCTAAGCGGATGGCCAACACTCGAAATTCCTCCTGGAGTCGAATCGGGTAATTATAGCTGAGGCCGCCGGGTTCGCCAAAGGGATTGTCGGTGGGGCCCGCTTCGCTCCCGGATAGCTCCATGCGTGGCTTGGGTTTCGCGCTCCGCTCGCCGGCGCCCGGTGCTCGACGTCCTGTTCGGCGGTACAGGTGATGGAAGCTGAAAGCGGCGCGGAAATGGCGCGAAAAGGAGGTCCAGGGGCCCCTAAAATAACGGCAGGAGGAACCATGGCGCGAACAGCCAAATGGGTCTTAGTCTTCTGCGCAGGAGTTGGCGTCGGGCTTGCCTTGACACTCGTTACGGGACCCGCACAAGCCCGCGGCTTGGGCACCCTGGCGGGAACCGTATTGACCGCTAAGGGCAAACCGATTGCGGGAGCGCGCGTGATCATGCAATCCGCCGTTGGGGACAACCCCAACGCCACGGTCACCAACTCGCACGGGCGGTTCTTCTTCCCTCGGCTGCCGCGCGGCTATTATGACGTGCGCGCCACCTTCAAAGGCAGAGCCAGCGCCTGGCGGCACAATCTGGAAGTGCGTACGGGAAGGCAGACTGACGTGATCCTGCGGCTGAGTGTTCCGATAAGAAAGCAGCGATAGCCGGCTGCGGAACTGCTTAGCGGACTTTTACTGTTGCAGCGTAGGGAGTGAGATCGACGCCGCGCCACTTGCCCGCAATGATTTCGCGGCGGATCTGAGCTACGTTCTTTCCCTTAAGATGTTCCTGGTAGGCGAAGACCGCTTCCATTTTGCAGGTGGCGCAGAACGAAGCGTGGCGGTCGCAATAGCAATCCAGCAGGCTCTTGTGGTGGACCGCCTCGCGGTCGCATCCGCAATAGCACGGCAGTTGATAGAGAATCTTCTTCTCCTTGGCGGCTATCGCGTAGACCCTCCGCGTCAGCGGGTCGGGAAACAATTTTGGATCGAGCGTCTGCGGCAACGGCCCCTTGGGCGGCTGCTTGTGGTAAGGAGGGATGCGCGCGGCGGCCGTGCGCGTCATCGGATGCTGCACCAGCTTTTGGGCCGGGGTTTGCGTCGCATTTTGCGCGCGAACCAGCCCCAGCCCGCTCAGGGCCAGGCAACAGAAGCTCGCGAGAATCGCTGTCGTTCGGGTCATGGCACCTTCCGCCGCTGAGGCGCGGCCAATTCACGCATTGTACTACGCCGCGCTGCCGAGGAGACCAAGAGCGGACGCCACCAGGGCTAAAAAGGCCCTTTTCTCTTCCACGTTCGTTTCGCGGGCCCGAAGGCCCGAGCTTCCACCCGACCCCTAAAAAACATGCAATGAACTTCCGACACAAGGCACTAGCGTGTGGCGACGATGTGCTCGGCGGACTGAGCCGGCACGTCGACGAACGTCACGGGCCCGTATCGGTCGGTTCCCGTGGCCCAACCCTCGGCGCTCGCGCTTTCGAGATGGGCGAGATCCGCATAGTGTTTACTTGCGGCGCCGTCGATCGTAACCGCGTGCGCCGCGATGCCGTGGAGCCTCACCTCGTACTGACGCAGCGGAGGCTTGTATGTTCCGGCAGGCGAGGCGGAATCGAAATGGACGACGGTTCCGCTGTCGCCGGCCGAAAGTTGCTGCTGGTAGAACACGCCCTTTTCGTAGGCGTAGGTCATCCCGTCGTCGTCATAGTAGGTGAACGTGGTTTGCGCCTTGGCGGGAAAGACGTCGAGGTAGACGCGGTTGACGGGATGCTGGCCTACGTACTGTTGAACGTCCTCGCTCGGGAGAATCGCTCCGGCGCGCACGAAGAGAGGAATATCGGACCACGTGCTGGGATCGACCGGATAGACGATGTTCTTGCCGCCGTCGTACCGCCTCCCGCGAAAATAATCGATCCACTGCCCGGGAGGCAGATAGATCGTGCGGCGCGCCTGGCCTTCCCGCACGATGGGCGCAACCAGCAGATCGTCGCCAAACATCCATTCGTCCGTGATGTCGACGGTGCGACGCGCATCCGCGGGAAATTCCCAGAAGAGCGGGCGGACGACGCCAATCCCGGTTTCGTGCGCCTGGCGTTCGTAGGCATAGGCGTAGGGAATCAGGCGATAGCGCAAATCGATGGCAGCCTTGGCGTCCGCCTCCGCTTGCGGGCCGTAAACCCAGGGCTGGCGATGCTGGTTGAGGTCTCCATGCACGCGCATGATGGGCACAAAGGCCGCGAACTCCATCCAGCGCGCGTAATTCTCGGGGTCGGGATGCCCGTGAAAGCCGCCGGTGTCCATGGACCAATGCGGTTCGCCCAAGCTGATGGTGGAGAGCATGCGCGGTTCCTGATCGGCCATGTTCGCGAAGCCGGTCGAGATATCGCCGGACCATTCGGCATAGGCGTAGCGCTGCGCGCCAAGATAGAAATTGCGGTTGATCGACCACACCCTCTGATCGCTGATGGAGCGCGCGCCGTCATACATGGCTCGTTCCATGTCCTCGAACTGCAAATTCGGGAACAGGATGTCGGAGATCGAATCCGCTTCGTCGTTCCAGAAATACTGAATGCCGGCGCGATAGGAGGGGATCATGTGCTGCCAGAACCAGGCGCGCGCGGCCGGTTTGGAGAAATCGATGTCCAGAGCCGGACGATTGGAAAAATACTCGTTGTAGGGCTGCTCCCAGTCGTAGAAGAAGTGATGATCGTAGGCGTACCTGGCGGCGTCAGTCAGGTTGCCCTGCGCGTTCCGCAGCAGGATGCGCGGTTTGTAGATGCCCACCAGCTTGATGCCCTTCGCGCGCATCTCCTGCGCGAATTTTCCCGACGCCCCGTCGGGATACTTATCCGGGCCGACATTTCCGGGGCCGCTCGTGCTGTTCCAGCGCCATTCACCGTAGTCATCTTCGCCCCAGGCCTTCCAGTCGAAATCGAGGATGAAAGCATCGATGGGGATTTGCCGGGCGCGGTACGTGTCGATGATCTGCGTCACTTCTTTTTGGGTGGTGCCCCACTGGCTGTTCATGAAGCCCAGCGTCCATTTCGGCATCATCGGAGGATGGCCGCTGATGTCCGCGACGCCGCGCATGATGGTCATGGGATCGCCGACGATGACAAAGTACTCCGTGTCCTGGCGCGAGCCGCCGCTAAACTGCAGCAAGGTGTCGGAAAGATCGAAATCTCCGCCATCCGAGTCCACGAGCAGGCCGCAGGAGGGGGTGTAAATCAACGGAGCGCCGCCATCGCCTTGCCGCCCCGCGAGGACCTTTCCTCCTGACCGCACGAGGCCCGCGCGAATGTCCTGGCGGCGATCGACGTTTTCGCCGGGGATGCTGGTCGCATCGATGCCGAAGAACGGTCCCTCAACGTCGGAGGTAAATCGAAGGCCGCCGGGATAGACGCCGCCCTCTTTCGGCTCTTCGAGCTGCAAGCGGCCGGCGGGGTCATAGACCGAGACGCGCACCGGATTTTTCGCAATCTTGACGATCATCGCGCTGGTGGAAAGCGTCATCGGGTCGGAATCGGTTTCGATTTTCGCGGGCGTGTCGTTGGGCCATGTGCGGTGCGGATCGAGAACAGCAGTGGGCGCGCTGTTCCGGCCGTCCGGGTGGTAGTGGACGCGCAGGATATTGGGCTCGACCGCCTGCACCGTGAGCGTATCGCGGCCCGCGCGCAGGGTCAGCGTGTCTCCGTGCGCGGCAACGCTATCGAGATTTCCGATGCCCGGCGGAGGCGGCGGGGGCGCGCTCTGTCCCCGAGCCAAAGGAGCGAGAGCGAACATCACAATCAGGCTGAGGACGGATGGCACTTTCTTTCGGAGAGCACTCATTCTGGTTCCTGGCAATGGAATCCCTCTGGCTGGCTGCTTGCTGCGCCAGCCTTGTTGAGCAGAGCGCTTTTGCGCACCCAAGCCTCTCATTTCGCGCCGCGAATTTCTAGGCCGGTTTGTGATCCAGAAACCGGGCGCGCCAGGAACCGGCAGCCCAGCGAGCATTCGTTTGCGGCAAGACTCAAGACTCCCAATCTGAGCGCGATTGAGGGAAACTCGAACGGCGCCGTGCTCTGCGAAGTCGCGCCGAAGAGGCCGCCTGTGCCGACGGCTGGGCGGTCAAACTTGTGCACGCTGGAATCGTGAACGTAATCTACACTTTGATCGAAGCTGCTTCCGATGCCGCGCCAATCGCTTCTTGAATACTTCGGACCCGCATCGCGGCCCGCCCGCGAGGCCGCGGTGGCCTGGCGCGTCGGATACCGCATGGTTCGCTGGAGCTATGCGGAATTGTTTCGAACGGCCTCCCAATTCGCGCGGGAGCTCGAGGCGCGCTCGATTACGAAGGGCGATCGCGTCCTGATCTGGGGCGAGAATTCCGGCGAGTGGGTGGCTGCCTTCCTGGGATGCATGTTCCGCGGGGCCATCGCCGTTCCGATGGACGCGATCGCGGATAGGGGCTTTGCTGCGCGGGTCGCGCAGCAGGCGAACGTGAGGCTTCTGGTAGCCGCGCGAAACTTGCCGGCGCTCGATTTCGCCGCACCCACCATTCCGTTGGAAGATCTCGGCCAATCCGCCCGCAGGCAGTCTGTCGAGCTTGATGTCGCGCCCGCCGCAGGACGTAACGACCCGGTTGAAATCGTATTCACTTCCGGCACGACAGCGGAGCCGCGTGGCGTCGTGCTGACGCACGGCAATCTTCTGGCGAACCTCGAGCCGCTCGAAGAGCAGATCAACAGCTACCGGCGCTACGAGAAGTTCTTTCATCCGCTGCGCTTCCTGAACTTGTTGCCATTGAGCCATGTGTTCGGCCAGCTGCTGGGGATTTTCCTGCCGCAGATTCTCGGCGCGACTTCCATCTTTCTGGACACTCTCAACCCCGCCGAGGTGGCGCGCACGATCCGCAACGAGAAGGTTTCCGTGCTGGTCACCGTGCCGCGGCTGATCGAGTCGCTGCGCGATCAAATCGAACGCGACCTTGCAGCGAGCGGCAAGACCGAAGAGTTTCAACGCCGGTTTCGCGCCGCGGAAGGCCAGCATTTCCTGCGGCGCTGGTGGCATTTCCGCAAAATCCGCCGGCGGTTCGGCTGGAAATTCTGGGCCATTATTTCAGGGGGCGCGGCGCTGCCCGCGGCGGCCGAGGGGTTCTGGACGCGGCTGGGCTATGCGGTGGTCCAAGGCTACGGGCTGACGGAGACAACCTCGCTGGTCAGCGTGAACCATCCGTTCCACTTGACGCACGGCTCGATCGGGAAATCGCTGCCCGGGCTGGAGGTCAAGCTGTCGGAGGAAGGCGAAATCCTGGTGCGAGGGGAAAACGTGGCGTCGGGATACTGGAAGGACGCGGGCGTCGAGCCCGTGCTCGACTCGGAAGGCTGGTTCCACACGGGCGACTTGGGCGAGCGCGGCCCCGACGGCACGCTGTATTTCAAAGGGCGGCGCAAGAATGTAATCGTCACGCCGGAGGGGCTGAATGTTTTTCCCGAGGACCTCGAGGCGGAGTTGCGCAAGGAGCCCGGCGTGCGCGACTGCGTCGTGATCGGGCTCGAGCGGGACGGCAATGCGATTCCCTGCGCAGTCCTGCGGCTGCGTGATTCCGGCGGCGACCCGGGCGCGATCGTCGATCGCGCGAATCAAAGGCTCGCGCCCTTTCAGCAGATGCGCCAGTGGTACGTCTGGCCTGAAGCGGATTTCCCGCGCACCCCGACGCAAAAGCCGGTGCTGAAGCAGATTGCCGCCAGGGCGGAACGCGAACTGGGAGGCCAGGGCGAAACTGCGCCGTCCGCTCAGCCGAGCGCGGTGGAACAGATCCTGCGCCGCATATCGAGCGGCGACCTAGGCCGCGGCAGGGAGGGGGCGAAACTGCAGCTGAGCTCCATCGAGCGCGTCGAACTTCTTGGCGCGCTGGAAGACCGCTACCAGGTGGACCTGAGCGAAACGGATTTCACCAAGGCGGACACGCTCCCAGCGCTCGAGAAGCTGGTGGAGCATCCGCCAGAACGCGCGCGCGCCTTTCACTATCCGCGATGGGCGCAGAGCTGGCCGGCACGCTCGATACGCACCGCGGCCTTCTATTTCCTGCAACGGCCGGCCATGGCCATACTCGGCTGGCCGCGCGTCGTGGGGCGCAAGAACCTTCGTGGAATTCAGGGGCCGTTGCTCGTCGTTTCGAATCACATCGCCTATTTCGATCCGGCGTACATCATGGCGGCGCTGCCTGCGCGGCTGCGGCGCCGGCTGGCGGTTGCGATGGATGGCGAGTTGCTCGAAACCATGCGGAACCCTCCCGAAGGAACGTCCTATTTCGACCGCATTTTCCTGCAGATGCAATGGAGCCTGGTCGTCTCGCTTTTCAACGTTTTCCCCTTGCCGCGGCATTCGGGATTTCGCAAGAGCTTTGCTTTCGCGGGCGACCTCGTTGACCGCGGATGGAGCGTCCTGGTTTTCCCCGAAGGCGCGCGGACGCAAACCGGAGCGATGAATCCGTTTCAAGGCGGCATCGGCTTGCTCGCGACTCAACTGCGCGTGCCGATCCTGCCGATGCGCATGGATGGCGTCTTCGAACGCAAGATTCACGGAAAACATTGGGCGCCGCCGGGCGCCATTCGCGTAACGATCGGCAAGCCGGTCCCCTTCGACGAAAACGCGCGCCCGGAGGAGCTCACGCGGCTGCTCGAACGCCGCGTGGCGACTCTGGGGACTCCGCACGAGTCTAAGTGAATTGTTTGGTGGGCAGGCGAAGGCGCGCTTCCGCGCCGCGATGGGACGCCCGGTTCTCGAGAACCAGCGAGCCGCCGTGCGCCTCCGCGATTTGCCGGCTCAGAACGAGGCCTATCCCCGAGCCGCTGGGCTTGGTGGTGAAAAAGGGTACGAACAGGTTGGCGGAGTTGGGTATGCCCGGCCCTTCGTCCTCCACCCACACCTCGATGTATCCATTGGCCTGCGCCCAGCCGACGCGCACGCCGCCGCCTGTTTCGAGCGAGGCGTCCACCGCGTTGTGCAGTAAATTGATCAGGACCTGCTCGAGCTGATCGGGATCCGCCTCAATCCGCGCATCGGGCCCGTCTTCAAGGCTCACGCCAAGCCGGCGTTCGAGGCCCACGACGCGGCGAACGCACGAGCCGATCTCGACCGTGCGAAAGGCCGGCGGCGGCAACTTCGCGAGACGCGCATACGCGTTCATGAAGCGGGCCAGGCCGTCGGTGCGCGCCGCGATCACGTTGAGGCCCGCGCGCATGTCCTCCTGCCAATCCGGCGCGCGTTCCTTGCGGCCCAACATGCTTCCCAGATTCTCGGCGACGGATTTGATGGGAGCGAGCGAGTTGTTCAGCTCGTGGCCCAGGACGCGAATCAGCCGTTGCCATGCCTGGCGCTCCTCGTCGCGCAGCGCGCCGCTCAGGTCGCTGATCAAAAGCACCTGATTGGGCAAGCCGCCCTCGCGGAAGTTGCCGCGATGAATCTCCCATCGGCCGGACTTTCCTGGAAAGGTGGCCTGCACGATGCGGGGCGTCTCACCCGTCAGGCAAGCGGCCAACCCCAGATCAGCGCCGGTGTGCCCCAGAAGCGCTTCGGCCGGCCGCGCCAAGACGCGCTCGCCCGCGCGGTTGACCAGCCGCAGCCGGCCCACGCCGTCGAACGCGAACACGGCCACGTCAATTTCCTCCATCACTTTGCGCAGAAGCGCGGTGGCCTCCAGAGCGCCCAAGCGCTGCTGCCGCAATGTTTCGCCCAGCGCGTTCACTTCGCGCAAGACCTCGCCCAGCGCGTCGGTGCGATTGGCGCCGCGCGCGCGAATGGAGAAGTCTCCTTCGCGCAAAGCCGCCAGCAGATTCGAAACGGTGCGCAGGGGAAAGGCGACGTGGCCCTGCGCGTTGAAGGCAAAACTCAGCCAAGCCAGGACCATCAATGCCGTCAACGTCCATTGAACTTTGGAAGAATATCCGCCGATCCACAGCAGAACGACGGCGATGATCGTGCTGCCCAGCCCTGCCGCGAGAGCCAGGAGCAAAATCTTTCGCTCGTACGGGAGGGGCTTCAAAGGTTGTACTTCTGGAGCCGCCGGTAGAGCGCGCTGCGGCTCAGGCCCAGGGCTTTGCTCGCGTGACTCACATTCCCGCTGTATCGCGCCAGGGCTTTCTGGATCAGCACCCGCTCGACCTCTTCGATGCTCATCTCGTCGAGCCGCACGGAAGGCTCGCGCGCCGGGCGCAGCCCGAGGTCGCCCGCGCGGACTTGCGGCCCTTGGGCCAGCAGCACAGCGCGCTCGACGGCGTGGTCCAGCTCGCGAACGTTGCCCGGCCAGGGATGGTCGAGCAGAAGCTGCAAAGCGACGGGCTCGAACGTCTCCACGCGCTTGCGATAGCGCTGCGCCGATTGGTGCAGGAAATGGTGGGCGAGCAAGGGAATATCCTCGCGGCGCTCGCGCAGCGGCGGGATGTGAATCTCAATGGTGTTGAGGCGGAAGAGCAGGTCCTCGCGGAAACGTCCCGCGGCGATTTCCGCCTGGACGTCCGCATTGGTAGCGGAGAGGATGCGCACGTCGACGCGCCGGGTGGTGGATGAACCCACGCGCTCGAATTCGCCCGTCTCCAGCGCGCGCAGGAGCTTGGCCTGCAGATTCAGGGGAACGTTGGCGATTTCGTCCAGAAAGAGCGTCCCCCCATCCGCCAGTTCGAACCGCCCGACGCGGTCGGACTTGGCGTCGGTAAACGCACCCTTGATGTGCCCAAAAAGCTCGCTTTCGAATACGCCCTCCGGCAAGCCGCCGGCGTTGACGGTGACCAGGGGCCGTCCCGCGCGGTTGGACAGCGCGTAGAGCGTGCGCGCCACCACTTCCTTTCCGGTGCCGTGCTCACCGGTGATCAGCACATTCGCGTCCGACGGGCCGACTCGCGCGATCAGGTCCATCACGGGGCGCATGGCTGCGGATTCGGCGATGAATGTCGGCCGGCCATCGGCGCGCAGCAAACGGTTTTCGGCTTCGAGCCGCTGGCTCTTGCGCAAAGCCTGCGCCAGCTCGATCTGCGTTTTCAGGATGGCGAGCAGCCGCGCGTTTTCCCAGGGCTTCTGGATGAAATCCTTGGCGCCCCGGCGCATGGCCTCGACGGCCAATTCGAGGCTGCCCCAGGCGGTCATCACGATGATGGGCAGAGTGCTTTCGCGCGCCCGGATATTCATGAGCAGGTCCAGCCCTTCCTGGCCGGAGGTCGTGTCGCGCGCATAGTTCAAGTCCATCAGCAAAGCGTCGAATTCGCGCGCATCGAGCGCGGAAAGCACGGCGGCGGGAGACGACACCGTTTCGGTCTCGAAGCCTTCACCTTTCAGGAGCAGGCGCAAAGCCTCGCGGATGTCGGGCTGATCGTCGGCGACCAGGATTCTCGTTCGAGCTGCCTGAGGCTGGATCATAGGTTGGAAAGAATCTTCCTCATTCTAGCGCGAGCGTTGGCCTCGCGCTTGCGCAGGGCATTCTGCTCGAACTGCGCGCCTGCCGCAAGTTGACGCACCGCGAATTATTCCTCAGAAAATAGCGTTAAGTTGTTTAGTTTCAGTGGCCGTGTCGCGGCTATTTTCATAGTTCGCTTGTGACGCCGAAGGCGGCATGGCCTATTCGTAACGCAGAGCGACCAGAGGATCGACCGTGGTCGCCCGCCGAGCCGGGATATACGAAGCCAGGATCGCCACGCCAGCGATCAGAACGGGAACAGCGACGAACGTAAGCGGATCGAGCGTGCGGATTCCGTAGAGCTGGATTCCATACAGTTCGCCGCGCAGATAGTAGGCCAACAAAATGGACGACAGCAGGCCGATGATCATGCCGATTCCGGCGAGCCGCATCCCTTCCCCGACGATCATTCTCAGGATGTCGCGAGGCTCGGCGCCCAGAGCCAGGCGCACGCCGATCTCGTGCGTGCGCTGCGAAACAGCGTAGGCCATCACACCGTAAATTCCGATCGCGGCGAGAACCACCGCGACAATCGCGAATACCGCCAAGAGCACCATGTTGAGCCGGCGCTGGGCCAGCGCGTCGCTCAGCATATCGTCCATCGTGTGCACGCTGGTGACGGGCTGGTTTGCATCCAGGGAGCTCACGATCTGCCGCGTGGCGGGCAGAATCTGCTGGCCGGATCCGCTTTGGCGAATCACCAGGCTCATGAGCCACGACGGGTCCTGCTGCATGGGCAGATAGATTTTGGGCAGAGCGTCGACGCCCCAATACCAATCACGGACGTCTCCCACGACACCGACGATCGTGAGCCAGGAGTCGCGTTTTTGCGCTTGCCAGGGAGCCCGCGTCGGAATGATGTGAATGCGAATCTGCTTTCCAATGGGATCTTCCTTCGGCCAATAGCGCCGCGCCAGCGCAAGATTGATCAGCGCGACGCCGGCGCCGTCGGGCCCGTCCTGCGGCCCAAAATCCCGGCCGGACAGGATCGGGATACCCATGGCGCGCAAGTACTGCCAGTCAATGACTTCGTAGCGCGACGTAAACTCATCTCTTGGCGAGGGCGGCGTGCGACCCGCAATGTCGAAGGCAATGTCGTCCGCCCACCCCGAAAACGCCAGGAAATCGACCGCGCTTGCCGACCGCACTCCCGGAATCGCGCGCACGCGATCGAGGACCTGCTGATAAAAATTCACCGCCTGCGTTCCGCTGTAATGGTCCACAGGAAGCTGAATCCGCATGGTCAGCAGATTCGCCGGATCGAACCCGATGTTCTGCGACAGCAATCGCACGAAGCTGCGGATCAACAGGCCGGCGCCGATCAGGAGCAAGAGGGAAAGCGCGACTTCGGAAACAACCAGCGAGGAACGCAGCAAATGGCTCCGGCGCCCGCCGGTCGAGCCGCGGCCTCCCTCCTTCAGAGACTCGTTGAGCGCGGAATGCGAGCTCTCGAGCGCGGGCGCAAGGCCGAACACGATCCCGGTCAAGAGCGCCAGCCCCAACGTGAAGGCGACCACAACCCCGCCTAAGTGTATGTTGCTCGAGAAAGGAATCGCTTTCAGCCCCTGCGGAACCTCGGCCCGGATGAAACCGACCGCGGCGTAAGCGACGATCAGCCCGAGCGCTCCGCCGATCATGGCCAGCAAGACGCTCTCGGCCAGCAATTGCCCGAGAATGCGGCCCGGCCGCGCACCCAGCGCGGTACGCAGCGCCATTTCGCGGTCGCGGGAAGCAGCGCGCGCGAGCATCAGGTTCGCCACGTTCGCGCACGCGATCAGCAGAACGAATCCCACCGCCCACATAAAGATCACCATGGCCGGCCGCACGCTGTGCGTCATCGTGGTCTGCAGGTTTTCAATCAGCAGCCCGGATTTCTGATCCATTTCGGGATAGCGCTTCTTGAGCGACGCATCGATGATGTCCATGTCCGCTCGCGCTTGATCGAGTCCCACCCCGCGCTTCAACCTTGCAAACACGATCAGGCCGTAGTTTCTCGGATCGAGTTGCGCGCGAGTGAACGCGAGCGGAGACCACACGTCGGGAGCGAGCTGCGTGCCAAACAACACAAAATTGGAGGGCAGCACTCCCACGATTTCGTAGGGCTGGTCATCCAGGGCGATCGACTTCCCCACGATCCCGCGATCGCCGTGAAATCGTTGCTGCCAAAAAGGGTAGCTGAGGATCGCCACTTTTTCGCGGCCCAACTGATCTTCACCGGGCAGAAAATCGCGGCCGAGCGCCGGCCTGATCCCGAGCAGCTGGAAGAAATTCGCCGAAGCCATGGCCTGCCACACCTGCTGCGGTTCTCCGTGTCCCGTTGTCGTTGTGTACAACGAGCGCCACGCCGCCATTTCCGAGAACACGTGGTTCGTATCCCGCCAGTGCAGAAATTCCAACGGGGAAGCCGTGCCGCGCTTCACATTGAGGTCCGGAAAGGTGCCCCACACGACCACAATGCCGGCGGGATCCGAATAAGGCAGCGCGGGAAGCAACACCGCCTTGACGGCGCTGAAAATGGCCGCGTTGGCGCCGATTCCGATGGCCAGCGTCAATGCGGCGACGATCGCGAATCCGGGGTTGCGCCGAAGGATGCGCCAGCCGTACTGCAGGTCCTGCCATAGCGCCCGCATGGGAAGGCTCCCACCTCCATCAGAAGGGAGCCTATTCTTGCCCCTGGATTACTTCTTGTCTACTCTATTTTGCCCGCAACGAGTTCTCGGTCAGCGTTGCCCGAAATGTCAACTCACACTCGCGCCGGCGCCGGCCTGCTTCTGTCCGTCGATGATCCAGCCGTCCGCCAACTGAATGATGCGATTGCCGTAGGCGGCCCAGGCCTCGTTGTGCGTCACCTGGATAATGGTCGTTCCGTCGTCGTTCAGCTTCTTGAGCAAGTCCATGATCATTTTGCCCTGGCTCGAATGCAGGCTGCCTGTAGGCTCATCCGCCAGGATCAATTTGGGCTTGCCGATCACGGCCCGGGCCACGGCAACAAGCTGCTGCTGCCCGCCCGAAAGCTGGCTGGGGAAAAGATCCTTCTTGCCCACGATCTGGAAACGATCGAGGATGTCCGCGACCATTCCCTGGCGCTCGGCTCTCTTGATGTCGCGATAGGACAGCGGCAGGTCCAGGTTCTCGGCCACCGTCAGGTTGTCGAGCAGGTGGTACTGCTGGAACACGAATCCGACGTATTTTTTGTGCAACTCGACGCGCCGGCGGTTGTCCAGCTTGTGCACGGCGTTTTCGAACAGATAGTATTCGCCCTTCCACGCGCCGTCGAGCATCCCGATGATGCCCATTAGCGTCGATTTGCCCGCGCCGGAGGGTCCCATGATGGTGATGAACTCTCCTTCACGAACCTCGGCGTTGATGCGGCGCAACACCCACGTCTTTCCCGCGCCCGATTCGTAGAATTTCTCGACGTCAATCAATTTGATCAATTTTCATTCTCCAATTTGTTCCGAGCACCGCTCCTGTCGCAAACACCGGCCCGCCGCCATACCGAGGAGCCCACATTTTTACAACTCAAATGAGCTTCCGCGCCGCGGCACCCGACGGCGCGCCGGCCAGCCCTGAAGAAGGTGAATCACCGATTGCCACCCGCCGCCTCATTCATAGCGCAGCGCCGTGATCGGATCGACGCGCGTCGCCCGCCGCGCGGGAATATAGCACGCTGCCACGGCGATCCCGATCAGCAGCGCGGTGACCGCGGCAAGCGTCAGCGGGTCCTTTGGCTGCACACCGTACAGCATGGACGCGAGATAGCGCGTCACGCTCAGCGCCACGCCGATTCCCACGACTGCTCCGACGGCCGCCAGCGCAATCCCCTGCCGCAGAACGAGGCGCAAGACGCCTTCGGGCTGCGCACCCAGCGCCATGCGAATTCCGATCTCGCGCGTGCGTCGCGACACCTCGTAGGAAAGCAGCCCGTAGAGGCCGATGCACGCAAGGATCAGCGCAAGCAAACCGAAAAATCCGGCGAGCCGCGCCACCAGGCGTTCCTGGAACAGCAAGCGGTCGATCTGCTGGGATTCCGCGGTCACATTGAACAGCGGAAGGTCCGCGTTGATTTCCGCCACCACCTTGCGGATCGTCGGAACGATCGCTGTAGGATCGGCCGCCGTGCGCACCTCGAAGGTCGCCTGCATCCGGATCTGAGGCTGGTACATCGTGGCGTGAATTTCCCGCCGCAGATCGTTGTATTTCGCGTCGCCTACCACGCCAATGATTTCGTAGCCGGAGCTCTTGGGGGAATACTCATCGCCGGCCGACTCGCCGAAGCGTATGCCCAGCGGGTTGCTCTTTCCGACGTACTTCTCGACGAAGGCCTGGTTGACGATGACAGGGGTGGGAGCCGCGCTTTGGTTTGGCTCGCGATTGGCCGCGGCCACTTCATAGTCCGGCTCCCGGAACGTGCGTCCCAGAAGGAGAGGAATTTGCATCGTGCGGAAAAAGTCCGGCCCCACGGGCAGCACATCCGCGTTTGACTGCCGGTCTTGCGGCGTGCCGGGCCAGTGAAAGCCCGTCACCATCAACCCGTTGCTCAGCAAAGGCATCATGGAATAACCGACGGACATCACTCCCGGCGTGGCCGCCAGCCGGCTTTGCAAATCGCGATAGAATGCGTCGAGCTGCGTGTCCTTGTAGCCCGCCAGGCTGGGGTCGAGGCTGAAATTCACCAGGTTGCGCGAGTCGAACCCGGGGTTGATGCTGCGCAGGTTTTCCAGCGTGCGCACCAGCAACCCGGCCCCCACCAGCACCACGACCGCCAGCGCCACTTGCGCCACCACCAGCACGTTGCCGAGACTGAACCACTTTCCGCGGCCGCGGCTCAAGCCGGCCGAGCTTCCCTCGCCCTCCTTGAGCGTCGGGGTCAAATCCACACGCGTGCTGCGAAACGCGGGCGCGATTCCGAAGAGGATTCCAGTCAGCAGCGAAACGGCGGCGGTGAATCCAAGCATGCGCAGATCGATTCCCGTGGCAAAACCCAGGGGCCGCGGCTGATTGCTCGACACGAACGATACGATCGCGTGCGCGCCCCAGTACGCGAAAACGATCCCCACGATTCCGCCAAGCACCGAAAGCAAAACGCTTTCGGTGAACAGCTGCCGCACAATCCGCGCGCGCCGGGCGCCCAGCGCGAGCCGAACGGCCAACTCTTTGTGCCGAGCGGCAGAGCGAGCCAGCATCAGCCCGGCCACGTTGGCGCAAGCGATCAGCAGGATGATTCCCACCGCGAGCATCAGCAGATAGAGCGGATCGATGAAGCGCCTGCGCGCGCCCACCAATCCCGTCTGCGCCGGTATCAGCGTGATCGCCGGGTTGTCTGCGGGAGTGGCCAAAGTCTGCGCGCTGCCAGCGCTTTCGGCGGCGGGAGCCCGTTTCGCCATTGTCGGCCCAGGCCCAGGCGGCGGGAGAATTCTCATGCCCTTGGCGCCTTTGGGCGGGGGCGCTCCTCCTCCCATGATGCGGTGGGGTCCTCCAAATCCGGGTGCGGGCGCGCCTCCGCTCGGAGGCGGCCCTCCAAACATCATCTGCCGCACCGGACCGCCCCTTGGGGGACCTCCACCAGGACCGCCTGCATTGAACAAGGGCACGGACCCGTGCAGCATCTCGTTGCGAAAAACGCCACCCACTTCCGCCTGAGTTTGCGCGAGCTGCGTTCCGGGCTTCAGCCGGCCCACTACGGTCAGCCACCAGAACGTTGGATCGGCCTGGCGATTGGCCCACGTGATGGGATCGCTGATGCGCTGCGCGTCGGCCAGCGGAATCCACAGATCGTAACCGCTCCCCGGCGTAATTCCCGCAAAGCGCTGTTCGGCCACGCCAACAATGGTGAAGGGAACGTTGTTCAACTGAATCGTGCGCCCGATCACCGAGCGCGCTCCGCCAAACGCGCTTTGCCAGTAGCCATAATTCAGCACCGTGACCGCGGCGGCGGAAGGGGAATCATCGCTCGGCTCGAACGTGCGCCCCAGCGCAGCGTTGATGCCCAGAGTGCGGAAGAAATCGCCGGAAACCAGCTGGCCGTCGATGATCTTTGCCGCTCCGTTGCCGGTGAGGTCCAGGCGTCCTGCGTTCGCGAACGCAGTCACATTCGAGAAAAGATCCCGGCGCGCGATCTCGCGGAACATGGGCTCGGAAAACGAGCAGCCCGTGGGATTCGCGGCGCCGAAGTGGAGCATCATGCCGCAATCGCCCGAGGACATATAACCGTGGATTTTAGGAGACTTGCGCGCGCTCCACTGCAGAAGCATCAACTGCGAAGGCTTCTCCACCGGCAAGGATTTCAGCAGCACCGCGTCGATCAGGCTGAAAATGGCGGTATTGGCGCCAATGCCCAGCGCCAGCATTAGTATGGCGACGATGGCGAATCCCTTGGCCCTTCCCAGCATTCGCCATGCGTAACGTACATCCATCCACAGAGAATTCATCCACCCTCCTGTACGCCCCGGTTGTACGCCCCTGTGGCCCTGCCCTCAAAGTAAGCTTCGAACCGGTTCCGTTTGATTCTTCCTTGAAGCTCTGCAAAGAGCCGTGAGCTACTCGTGCCGCAGCGCGATCATCGGGTCGACCTGCATGGCCTTGCGGGCCGGGATGTAGCAGGCCAGCAGGGTAATCGCGCACATCAATGCCGTTATTCCGCTGAAGGTGGCCAAGTCGGTCGCGCTGACCCCGAAAAATAATCCCGCCAGGAATCGCGCCAGAGCCCAAGCGGTGGGCACGCCGATGAGCAGCCCGATGAACGTCATGACCAGGCCGCGAGTCAGCACCAAGCCAAGCACGTCGCGCTGCTGCGCTCCCAGAGCCATGCGCACGCCAATCTCGTGCGTGCGCTCGGTGACGGAGTACGCCATGACGCCATAGACTCCTACCGAGGCTAGGATCAGGGCCATGATGCCCAGGACCGTCAGCATGACCGCCACATAGGAAAACCCGATCAGCTGATCGCGAATCACTTTCTGCAGCGTGCGGATGTTGGAAAGGGGCATGGCGGGATCGATTTTGCCGATCTGCGTGCGCGCGGCCTCTGCAAACGTCAACGGATTGCCGCTGGTTTGGATGGCGAGAACGCAAAAGCTCTCGGGCGACTGCGTATACGGGACGTAGAGTGCGGGAGCTTCCCTCGACGGACCGAGTATTCCATAGCGGATGTCCCCGACTACGCCCACGACCCTCCTCCAGGGCGCCTTGGACTCGTCGCCGCCGACCCGGACCATTTTGCCGATGGGATTTTCGCCAGGGAAATAACGGTTGGCAAAATTCTGGCTGATGTCCATGACCGGCGGCTGGTCCGGACCGTCCGTGGTCCCGAGAAACCTTCCGCCGCGCAGCGGGATGTTCATAGCCTGGAAATAACCTCGATTCACCACCTCGATGTTCGCGTCGCGGTATTCGTTGGGATGAAAAACGCGGTTCTGAATCGAAATGGAGCTGTCGCGTTCGTATTGTCCCATGGGCACGTTGGATGCCACTGCGGCCGTGCGCACTCCCGGGATGGCTGCGAGTTGCCGCAAGCTTTGATCGAAGAACGCAACTTTCTGCTGCTGGGTTTTGTACCTGGATTCCGGAAGGCCAACCACCATGGTCAGCACGCTCCCCGGGTCCAGGTTTGGATTCACCACCAGCAACGCGCGCACACCCTTGACCATCAGCGCAGCCCCAACCAGCAGGATCAACGACAACGCCACTTCCGCCACCACAAACACGCTGCGCAGCCGCTGGCGCTCTCGTCCCCCGCTGTTGCCCCGGCCTCCCTCCTTCAGTTCTTCTTGGACGTCGGCCCTGGACGATTGGAAAGCGGGCGCCAGGCCGGAAATCAGGCCGGCTACCGCGGCAACCGCCACCGTGTACCAGAAAACATCCGGCTCCAGGCGTACGTGCTTCCACATCGGCAGATATTTTTCCACCTCCGGCGGCATGTAATAGTGAATCAATCCGATCCACCAACTGCCCAGCCATAGGCCCAGACACGCGCCGCCCGCCGCCAGCAGCATGCTCTCCGTCAGCAGTTGCCGAATGACCCGAAGCCGGCTCGCGCCCAGCGCCTGCCGCACCGCGATCTCTTTCTGGCGCCCCGCGCCGCGCGCGAAAAGCAGGTTCGCGACGTTGGCACAGGCGATCAGCAGCACGAACAGCACGGCTCCGATCAGCAGCCGGCAGTATTCATCCGCCAGATCGCCTGAGACGAACAGGCCGATGGGCATCACGCGCACGCTCCATCCGCTTTCCGTCTTCGGGAATTCGTGCTGCAGCCGCATTTCGATCGTTTCCATCTCCGCGGTGGCCTCGCGCAGCGAAACGCCCGGTTTCAGTCGCGCAACCGGCATGATGTAGCGGCTGGTGCGAAGCGTCTGCTCGTCAGGGTTTAGCGCCAGCGGCCTCCAGATTTCCTGCCCCATCGGGAAATTGAAATCTTTACCCATCACCCCGACGATGTCGTAGGTCGCGCCATCCAGCTGCACCGTCTTGCCCACCACCTTCGGGTCGGCGCCAAAACGCCGCTGCCACAGGCCGTAGCTCAGGATGACTTCGTGGTCGTGCCCGGGCTGCTCCTCCTGCGGCAGGAATGGACGCCCCATCACAGGCATTTCGCCGAGAGTCTCAAAAAAGTTCGCGGTCACAAGTGCGCCGTCCAAATTTTCCGGGTCGCCCTTTCCCGTCATGGCCGCGCCGTACCAGCGCCATGCCGCCAGCTCTTCAAAGGAACGACTTTGCTTCTTGAAGTCGAGGTAGTCCGCGGGCGAAACGGGACTCCAGCCGAAGGTTTGTCCCGGTGCCATGCCCAGCGGCAACACCAGGCGGTTCGACTGAGGGAACGACACCGGCTTGCGCAGAAACGCAATCGCCGCGCTGAAGACGGCCGTGTTCGCGCCAATCCCCAATGCCAGGGCGATCACCGCCAGCCCCGTGAATCCGGGGCTCTTCAACAGCATGCGGAAACCGTAGCGAATGTCCTGCAGCAGCGTTCCCATGAGCGTCTCCTGAAAATCGTTTCGCCGGGCCTATTCCACTGCGACGACGATCAGCGTCGCGTCATCATTCCAATGGCCCTGACAATGCCGGCTGGCCGCGTTGAGAATGGCCTCGCGCAGTTCGTTCGCGCCGGCGCCCCGGTGAGCGGCAAGCACTTCGAGCAACCGCGCCTCGCCGAACTCGTCTCCCTCCTGCCCGTCCGGCTGAATCTGCCCGCCGGGCCCCTGGGGAGCATACGCTTCCGTAACGCCGTCGGTGAACAGCACAATGCGATCTCCGGGCGCCAGTTCCCGCACATCCATGCCGTAGCTTTGCGATTCAAACGCGCCCAACACGCCGCCCCCCTGGTCGAGCCGCTCGCAAGCGCCGTCCCGATGAATCAGGATGGGCGCGTTATGCCCCGCGTTGGTGTAGCAGAATTTTCGTCCGGGAGCGTCGAGATGCGCGTAGAACAGCGTGATGAAGCGGTCGTTCCCCACGTTCCTGCGGACCAGCGCGTTGAGCCGCTGGCAAAGCTGCCCGGGCGGCGTGTTTGCGGAGGTCAATCCGCGCACCGCCGCTTGCAGGTTCGACATGAGTAGCGCCGCGGCCACTCCTTTGCCCGCCACATCCGCGATGCAAATCCCCAGCGAGCCTCCTCCAAAATCGAGAATGTCGTAGTAATCGCCGCCGACCCCGCGGGCCGGCTGCCACGCCGCCGCAATCTGATATCCGGGAATTCGCGGAATCTCGACGGGCAAGAGGCCTTTCTGGATCGCCATGGCCTCGTCGATTTCGCGCTCGCGCCGGCCGGATTGCGCGGCAAATTCGTTCTGCTCGCGCTGGCGCTGGAGTTCGCGGCGGCGCACTTCGCGGCGCGCGCGCCCCAGCTCGATCTGCCGTTTGAGGATCTCGAGCAAGCGCGCATTGGTCCAGGGCTTCTCGACGAAGTCACCCACGCCGCGCTGCATCGCTTCCACCGCAAGGCCCACCGTGGCCCAGCCGGTCATAACCACAATCGGCGGAGTGCCATCGATTCCCTGCAACTGCGCCAGCAGGTCCAATCCCTCGCGCCCTGACGTGGTGTCGCGCGCGTAATTCAGATCCATCAGGATCAAATCGAATTCGCGGCGGGCCATGGTCTCCAGGAGAGCGGCTGGCGAGGACACCGCCTCCGTTGCGTAACCTTGCCCCTTCAGCAGCAGGCGCAGCGCTTCGAGCACATCCGCCTGGTCATCCGCAATCAGGATTCTCGGCTGAGTCGTCGCAACATCATTTCTGAGTGGAACCGCCATGCTTGCCATTGCGATCGCCTTATCTTGCCGGACCACAGGGACTCGCTCAGTCCGGAACAGGCTCAGGTATGCGCAGGTAGATTTCCAGTAGAGCGGTTTCTAAGTAGCTGATTCACAGCTAGATAGATTCTTGATGAGGCGATGTGCCCGGTTCGCATGCCCAGTAGCGGGAATACGCGTCCCACATCCGGACAGTCGCCAAAATCAATCGCTTCGATCCACCGCCGCCGTCACTCATAGCGCAGGGCAACCATGGGATCAACCCGCATGGCGCGCCGCGCAGGGATGTAGCAGGCCGTAAGCGCTACGCCGGCCAGCACGACAGTGACGCTGATGTAGGTCAGCGGATCGGTTGCGCTTACCGCGAGGAAATTTCCGGTCACGCGAGCGGCGGCAAAGGCAGCAGCCACTCCAATGGCAAGACCAATGCCCACAATGATCATTCCTTGACCCAGAATCATCCCGAGAATGCTCGCCGGCTGCGCGCCCAGGGCCATCCGTATGCCAATCTCGTGGGTTTTCTGGCTAGCGGCATAGGAAACCACGCCGTACACGCCTACGATGGCCAAAATCAGACCAAGAATCCCGAGGACTGCGGCAAGAGCGGCGCCGACCTGGAACATCA
>JBJKQB010000458.1:0-13677 GCA_046705825.1 Candidatus Acidiferrales bacterium | reverse complement strand
GTGATTCCCGCACCACAGGTGCCATAAAGCGCCAGAGTGCCTCGTGCCCGGCATTGGCCGGGGGTGCGCATTGAGAAATCGGGCGAACTGCCGCCGTTTCCTCCCGCACGGCCACGCCGGTATACTGGCATCAGTTGAACTTTCCCAGCCGGCGTCAACATGAGAACGTTATGCTGGTGTAGCCCTAGTTGTTCGGAGGAGCGACGATGCGTATGCAAAAGCTCTTGAACCGCGGCTTGGCCGCTTTGGCTTTCATCCTGCTGATCGCGCCGTGGGCGGCCGCTCAGCAGTACCGGATCCTGCATGCGGACTATGGCTGGCGCGACCAGCGGGTCGATGTCACGCAACGGCTGCGCGAACTGGCTCGCGATCACGACGTGTTCCGCATGGGCAACAGCACGTTTGGAATCGATCCCGCGCACGGGCACGTGAAAACGCTCCGCATTTTTGCGCAGGAGCCCGATGGCGACCGGAGGGTGTTCGAATACCGCGAAGGCGATACCGTAGATGGCTCGATCTTCGCCGGATGGAGGGGTGGCAATTGGGGCGACCGGGGCGATCGGGACCGCGACAGGGGAGACCGGGACAGGCGGGACAGGCGCGACCAGCGCGACCAGGGTCAGTACGTCATCCTGCGGGCGTATTACGGGGTTCCGGGAAGCAATGTGGATGTGACCGATCGGCTGCGCGATCTGGCACGCGATAACCTGATCTTCCGTATGGGCAACAGCACGTTCGGAATCGATCCCGCGCACGGATACGTAAAGACTCTACGGATCTGGGCGCAGGCGCCGGACGGAGACGTGCGCGTGTTCGACTACCGCGAGGGCAGCACGGTGGACGGCCGAATCTTCTCCGGCTGGGGCCGCGGCGACTGGGGCCGTCGCGAGTGGCACGGCGACTGGAACGGCGAGCGGGGTCATCACCGCGACGACCACCGCAACGACAACGATTAGCTAGCGCTCTCCGTACACGCGTTGCGGCGCCTTGGCTAGTGCAGGAGCCGTTCAAGCAATTCGTGCACGGAATTCAGCAGGAGCGGGGAGGCTAACAGCGCGGCCGCGCCTGCTAGCAGGACGCCCGCAGCGCCCCAGAGCATCCGCGTGTACGCCGGCTCCCGAACGCAAGCGGCTGGGCCGGGAGCAAGCAGGCGCTCGACGCGTCCGGGCAGGTCGTCGTCGCCCGCCAGCGGAGAAACGGTTCCCGGTATCCACACAGCGGCGTCGATCGGCTCGCGCAGGCGCGCAATACGAATCAACGCAGCTGCGAGCGACAGCGCCGGCCCGCTGCCCTGCGCGGAAACGAAGTCATCCGCCGCGCGTTCCGTGAATTTCGCCCAGGCTCGTTCGATGGTCCGGTAAGCTTGCCCCACCGGCAGAATCTCCGGCAGAAAAGCGAAGAGCAGTCGCTTCCCGTTGTCCCGCGACGCCCAGTGCGCGCGCTCGTGTCTCAGCGCGGCATCCAACTCGACGCCGGAAAGATCGGCCAGCAGCGGCTGCGAGATAACGATGCGCGGGCGCAGCACGCCGGACTGCACCAGGAACGCATGCGGCGCCTCGACCACCAGCATCTGCGACGGCTTGCCCGCCAGGGGCATGGTGCTGCCCGTGCGCCGGCAGAGGCGCTCGAATTGAAGCGAATGAAGCGCGGCGCGCAACCCGCGTGCCAGAGCGAAGATCCACACAAGAGCCCCAAGAACTGCCAGCGCCACGCAGAGGAAGCCCACTTCCTCGCCGGCCAAGTTGCTTTCGTAGCGAAGATAGCTGGGCACGCACACGCCGGCCACAAAAGCGAGCGCAATTCCCGGCGGCAGAATCCGCATCCAGAATAGAAAGCGGGCGGCCGAGCGGGCGCTGGCGCCCTCCGCCAGCCGAATCGCGGGACATTCCGCGAGCCACGCGGCCATGCCCGCCAGCGCGTGCAGCAGAAAGAACGACGCGAGGCAAAGAGACAGCAGCCGGAGCGAATAGGAGAGAATCATTTTCCACCTCGCTCTTCGAGCTGCCTGCGCCGCCGCCGGATCTTCTTCTCCAGTTCGTCGAGCAGCGCCGCATCGTGCTCGCCGATGGCCTCGAGCAGGCTGGAGACTCGCAGCGCGCGCGAAGGCTCGGCGGCGTCCAGGAAGCTCGCGATCAGAGTGCCGGCCCGGCGGCGCTCCCATTCCTCCCGGCTGAACGCCGGCGAATAGAGAAAGGCGCGGCCGCATTTCGATCGAGTGAGCAAGCCTTTCTTGAACAGGCGCTCGAGCGTCGTCATCACGGTCGTATAAGCCAGCGGGCGATCGATGGCTTCGGATACATCGCGGACGCTGCTTTCGCCGCGCGCCCAGAGCAACTCCATGACGCGGGTTTCCAGGCTTCCCAACGCGGAAATGCGCGAAGGTCCCTGGGGTGCAGCGGCATCGCGATGCTTGGAAAAGAACTTCATTGGGAGCGGCGCGCCGGGCAATCACATCACATTTGCCCCAGCGCGTACCTTCGGATTTTATTCCGGCGGCGCGATGAAGCAATCATTAATTCGGCGCAGCCCGCCGGCTAAGCCTGCCACACGCCGGCGGCGAACGTCTTGATGGTGCGGAAACCGAGGTGTTCGTACAGTTCCACCGCGGCGTGGTTGACGGAAGTCACCGTGAGCGACAGCGCCTCATAATTGCGCCGCCGCAGCGTCTGAATGGAACGCTCCATGAGCTGACGGCCGACACCGTGCCCCTGGTATCCGGGCATGACGCACACCTGCGTCGTGTGCCCCACGCCGCGCGCCACCGTCGAGGTCAGCACCATGCCCACCAGCGGATCGCCCGTCGCGGCGCGTACCAGAAACGAAGCTTCCGGCAAAAATTGGCCGCAGCCGGGCAGAAGAACGATGTTGCGCAGGAACCTCATGCCGCCGGCCTGCGTGCGATATTGATCGTTGATTTCGCCGTCGCCGTGATTTGCGTAGGCCAGTTGAATCAGGCGCGCGGCAGACTCGAAGGCGCGGTCGCTCCAGGGTTCGATGCGCAACCCGGCGGAGAGAGGGCGGTTTTGCAGCCGCGCCTCGTCGAGGCGGAGCAGCATGAACTGGCGGGCGTGCAAGCGGAAGAAGCGCGAAAGGAACGCTGGATCGAGTTCCGCGCCGAAGGGCATCAGTTGCGCCTCGATGCGCTGCAGGCGCGGCGTGACGTGCAGCGCGCCCACCATTTCTCCCAGAATTTTTTCGGTGACGGCGGCTTGCGAACTGTGCGAGGAGGCGAACAAGCCCCCGATCAGTCCCTTGTGATCTTCCAGAACGTAAAAGCCGTACCCCGCGGGGCGGCCTTCCTCGAAGGCCACGTATCCGCCCAGGGCGCGCGAGTCGATGAATTTGCGGATCAGATCGATCGAGGAGCGGTAATCCCAGTGCAGTTCGTCGCGCCAGCGCCGGCTCTCTTCCTGGAAGAGCACGTCGAGCGAGCGAGAATCGACTTGCCGAAGATCGAGAATTTCCATGTTGAGCTCGCGCCCTGCGGACATTATAGTTCGCCCGCTCACGGAACCCAACTGGGGCGCATCCGCGGGAATCGCCGCCGGACGCCGGAAACCCTTTGCCGGGCTGCCCTGTCTTTTGGCTGTTCACCAGTTGTCCGAATCGTAACGGGATCGCCCAAAGCTTGCGTCCACAACCGTGTTACCATCGCTTTGCGGCTGCGACAATGCGTGCAAGCGTTCCCGACGCGTTCGCCCGGACTGTGCGCGGTATCTTCTGGCGCTGACTGAGGGCGGTCTTTCCTTTTGGGACGGGTTGGAACGGAAGGAGCGGCCGCGCGACACGGATGGCTGTCCTTTCAGAGCTGCGTTATCCGACCACGCGTCCCGCCAAGGTGATTTCGGGCCTGCTGGCGCTCATCCTCTTTGTCATCGTCGCCATCGGGTCGATCTCCGGCTTTCTGCTGTATCAGATTCTGGAGCCGGCGCGTTCTCCCGCCAGTTTCGATCTGAACGTGATGATGGGCCACCCCACTAAGTTTTCTTTTTCGGTGCCGAACGGCCCCCAACAGGACGGCTGGTTTTTCCCGGGATTGCGCGGCGCGCCTACCATCATCGTTTCGCACGGCTACAAATCGCAGCGCGCCGACGTGTTGACCCTGGCGGCGGCGCTGCAGCAGCACGAATTCAACGCCTTCCTTTTCGATTACGCCGGCCACGGCACGAATGCCGGCGCCACCACCCTCGGTTACAAGGAGACGGCGGAATTGGAAGCGGCGGTGCAGGCCCTGGCAGGCCGCGATGACGTCGACCCCAACCACTTCGGATTATGGGGCGTCGATTTGGGCGCTTACACTTCGCTGGCGGTGGCCGCCTCGGACCATCGCATTTCCGCTCTCGCCGTCGACGATGTGTACGATTCGCCCCAGGATTTGCTGCAGATCGAAGTGAAGAACTCGGGACTGGGCGTGCTGCCGTTCGTCAGCGACTTTTGCCGGTTCGGCTTCCGCATGTTGAATTACCAGTACAAGGACCAGCCCCGGCTGTCTCTGCAGCTGGCGTCCACGCGCGGCATTCCCAAGCTCTTTATCGAGTCCGACGATCATCCCGCGCTGGCCAAGGCGACCGCCGCGATCGCCACCCAAGCGCCCGATCCCAAGCAAATTATGGAAGAAAGCGTGAGCTACCGCGACATGTCTGACGACGACCGCAGAAACTACGAAAACCAGATCGCCAACTTCTTCTCGCAATACTTGCCGCTCGACTCGCACTAGAACCGCCTACTTCTTCTGTTTGGCGGAACCGCCTGCGGCCGGTGATCGCACGGGAATGGGAACAAACACAATCTTTTCGTAGGGCTCGTTGAGCGGGCCCTGCACGTAGCCGCGCCGTTGCAGGCCGGCGAATCCGCGAGGCGTGGTGAGAACGAGCGCGGCATTCAAATCATCGGGCGACCATGACGGGAGCTTTCGGCTCAAGTAAAAATCGAGCCCGTACTGCCAGCCGCGCGGCAATTCATAGGTGAACAGCCGCTGGGGATAAAGATCGTGCTGCAGCATGGTGCCTACCGTGCGCGCGGAATAAAAAGGATCCAGATCCGGCAGGATCGAGGTTCCGGCAACCTCCACCAGAACGCAGACGAGCAGCAGCGCGATCCAGATGGCCGCGCGGCGCCGCGAAGCCGGCAAAGCTGCGATGGCAATTCCCGCCGCCGCAGCGAGCGCGACGCAGAGAAGAATGGGTCCATGCGCCAGCGCGCTGGGATTTGCGGCGGGCGCCCCCAGATCAGGGGAACTCGCGCGCGCGCCGGGCAAGTGCCCGGCCCACCACAGTCCGCCTGCCGCAAGCCCGATCCAAGTCAGCCCCAGGAAAACGAAAATCGCCGACGACCATGACCATCGTTCGTCGATCAGCCTGGCCAGTGTGATCCCGACGACCAACGCGAGCGCCGGAATGCCGGGCAGGATGTAGCTTGGCAGCTTGGAGTCTGAAAAACTGAAAAAGATGATTGGGAACAGCGCCCAGCAGACGAAAAAGAACGCCGGCGAATCGTGCCAGGTCTTTTCGCGCCAGAGCCGCAGGCCTTCGCGTGCGGCGGGGATCAACACAACGGTCCACGGCAGAATCGCCAGCAGCGTGATCGGAACGAAGAACCAGAATGGCTGAGGATGGTGGAACATCGGCGTGAGATAGCGCTCGAAGTTGTGCTGCAGGATGAACACGCGCAGGAAAGCAGGATTACGGAGTGAGCAAAGTACGTACCAGGGCAGCGCAACCACGCAGAACGCCGCAAGCGCGTAGGGATGCAGCAGCCGAAAAGCCGCGGACCAGCGCCGCGTCGCCAGCGTCCAGATCAGCACCGCTCCGCCGGCCAGAATGATTCCGGCGGGGCCTTTGGCCAGGACGGCTAGCCCGATGAACGCGCCGAACAGAAGATGCGCCAGGGCGCTGGCGCCGGAAGCCGCGGCCTGCGCGCGTTTCGCCCCGCTCGCGCGCAACGCTCCAGAACCGCGCAGAACCACCGCGGCAGCGGCCATGGCCAGCGTGATCGACGCGGCGAACAGCATGTCGGGAGTGGCCGCCCGCGCGAAGCCGATGGCCGCTACGCTGGTGGCGAAAACGAGCGGAGCGAGAAGCGCCGTGCTCCACGGACAATATCTTTGCGGAGGAGCGCGGCCAGCCGGCCCAGCTTCCTCGCTGCCGGGTTCCGCGGCATCTTCAAAACGCCACCCCAGCCAGCCAATGCACAGGGCCGCGGCAAGAGCCGCCAGCGCGGACGGCAATCGCGCCGCCCATTCGTCGGAAAAATGCAGGAGGAAGCCCGCGCCCGCCGCCCAATAATAGAGGGCCGGCTTTTCGAACCACGGTTGTCCATACAGGCGCGGCGTGACCCAGTCGCCCGTCTGCGCCATGGTGCGCGCGATCCAGGCGTAACGCGGCTCGTCGGGACCCAGCAATCCCAGCGCGCCGAGATGGCTGAACAGGCAAATCCACAGCGCGAGGGCGACGGCGCACGCCGCTGCCGCGGTTTTCTTGCGCTGCTCGACCGTTTTGTCCTGGGTGTTGGCTGTGGTTTCCAAGAAGAACGAGTTTAACACTGTGCCGCGGCGAGTTCAGCCCGGCGCGAACGCCTGCGCGCGCTCTCCGACGCTGCGCTCTGGCGCGGCGCGCGAGCCTCACGCATAATGGCACGCCATGCGGGAGCGCCTCGAGTACTTGCTTGCCTGGATCGGCCTGAAGTCGCTGGGCCTCTTGCCGCGAGGCGCGGCGCGTTTCTTTGGCGTGTGCTTCGCCCGCCTCGTTTACGGGCTCCAGCCAAAGCTCCGCCGCATCGCCCTGTTCAATCTGGGCATCGCGTTTCCCGGCTGGACCGCGGCGCAGCGCGAGAAGATTATTCGCGGCATGGTCCGGCAAATCGGCTGGATGATCGGCGAGTTCTCGCAGTTCCCGAAATACACGCGCGAGAACATCGAACAAATTGTGGCGATCGACGGCGCGCAAAATTTTGCGGCGGCGCAACAGCGCGGCAAGGGCGTCCTCTTCCTCACCGGCCACATGAGCGCCTGGGAACTGGCGCCCTTCGCGCACGCCCTCTACGGCCACCCGCTGCATTTTCTGGTGCGCCCGATCGGGAATCGCCGCGTCGACGCGCTCATCAACGGCTATCGCTGCCGTTCCGGCAACCAGCCCATCGAAAAGAACCGCGCGGCGCGCGCCCTGCTGAAAATTCTCGCCGAGGGCGGAACGGTGGGAATCCTCAGCGATCACAATACGGCCCTGGAGGAAGGCGTCTTCGTCGATTTCTTCGGCGTTCCGGCGTCGACCACCTCCGGCCTCGCCCGCATCGCTTTGCGCACGAATGCGGCTGTGGTGCCCGGATTTCTCTGCTGGGACCATACCGCGCGAAAATATCGCCTGCAGTTCGGGCCCGCCGTCGAGTTGTCGCGCAGCGGCACGGAAGACGAGGACGTGCGCGCCAACACGCAGCGCTTCACGCGCATCATCGAGGACTACGTGCGCGCGCATCCCGAGCAGTGGGTGTGGCTCCACAAGCGCTGGAAAACTCGCCCGCCCGGCGAGAGCGCGCTGTATCCGCTTTAGCGGGGGCGAGTACTCAGTCGCGCGCGCGAAACAGGAATTCGCCGCGGTAGCAGCTTCGCCTTCCCGCGGCGCGAGCCGCCGGGATCGCCGGCAGATTGCGAGGACGTATGACGCGGACGGCGGGTGAATTGGCAAGTCATCTTGGGGCGACGATTGACGGCGACGCAAGTGTGCCCGTCGCAAGCGTGGCCAGCCCGGAGCGCGCGGCTGCCACGGACCTGATTTATCTCGAGTCTCCCAAGCATGAAGAGCGTGCCGCGCGGTCCGCCGCGCGCTGCGTGATCGCTCGCGCGGGGACGCGCCTGCCCGCCAAAACGATCATCGAATCGAGCGAGCCCAAGCTCGCCTTCGCCAAAGCGGCCGCATGGCTGCTTCCCCCTCCCGCGCCGCTTCCCCTGGTGCACACGACCGCCGTCGTTCCCGCCAACGCTCGGCTGGGCGCCGATGTATCGATCGGCGCGTACGTCGTGCTCGAAGACGAAGTCGAGATCGGCGCGAACACAGTGATCGAGCCCTTCTGTTTCCTTGGCCGGGGAAGCCGCGTCGGCGAAAGCTGCCGCCTGCATCCGCGCGTCACGCTGTACGCGGGCGCGCGCCTGGGCCATCGCGTCGAAGTGCATTCCGGCGCCACCATCGGCAGCGACGGCTACGGCTACGTCTTCGGCGAAGGCCGCCATTGGAAATTTCCGCAAATGGGCGGGATGGAGGTGGGCGACGACGTCGAGATCGGCGCGGGCACCACCATCGATCGCGGCTCGCTCGATTCCACGGTGATCGGCGAGGGCGTGAAGATCGACAACCTGGTGCACATCGCGCACAACGTGAAAGTCGGCGCGCGCACCCTCATCCTGGCCCAGGCCGGCATCTCCGGAAGCTGCACCATCGGCGACGACGTAATCGTCGGAGGGCAAGTCGGCATGGGCGACCACGTCACCCTGGAGAGTGGCGCGCGCGTCGCCTCGGGCGCCGGCATCCTGACGGGGAAGATCGTTCGCGCCGGGCACACCATGTGGGGCACGCCCGCTCGCCCCCTGGAAAAGTTCAAGGAGCAATACGCCTGGCTCTCGCGCCTGCCGGAACTGGGCGAACGTTTGCGCCGGCTCGAAGAGCGCAAGCGAAAGCCGGGCGAAGGTGAATGATCGCGACAGCCTTAAGCTCCAGCCGCTTCTTGTGACAGAGGTCACTTAGCTACCCCATCTCCCGACGCGCTGGCCGGCTGGATAACCCAAATCCTTGCAAGCATCAGATTGGGCCTTCACGCCATCCTAGTGCCGGGCGGTCAGTACGCCCGGGCGGTATTAACTGTTGACCTCGGCGGGGATACCAAAGATAATAGGGAGGAACTTGTAAGTCTTTGGGATTCTGGGCATTGCTGACATCCGGCGCGGCTCGGAAGATCCCGATCCGGCTCGTTTTCCGCGTCGGCGCACTGGGCACCGGTGGGCGGTCCCAGAGCTGCGGACCTAATCTGCAACAAGAGGAAAGCGCGAGACACCCAGTGCAGATGCTTGATTTCTAGCCCTGCCGCGCGGGTATTGCTGTATGCGATTTGCTTGGAAGTAGGGAACTGGAAGTCCGCCGCTGGGCGGGCTGGCCCCAACCGTTCGAGAACAGCAGAGAGGGCATGACGCCAGATTCAAAACTTCGAGTCGAATCCACCGGCAGCGGCTCGCTGCACGCCAGTGGCGCCGCTCCTCGCCTGCAACCCGAGCAGGCGCCCGCCGCGGGAACTGAGCGCGCGGTCGAGCGCGCCGTCGAACGCGCTGCGCAGCATTTGCTCAACGTGCAGGACCGCGAAGGCTATTGGTGGGCCGAACTCGAAGCCGACACCACCCTCGAATCCGATTACATCCCCTATTTGTACGTTCTGGGCCTGCTGGGCCGCGACCAGTCGCAAAAGATTCCGAAGCTGGCGCAGTACGTTCGCGAGCGGCAGCTTCCCGACGGCGGCTGGAACATTTTCTACGGCGGCCCGTCGGAGCTGAACGCTACGGTGAAGGCCTACGTCGGCTTGCGGCTGGCGGGCGATCCCGCGTCGGCGCAGCACATGGAAGCGGCCAAGCGCAAGATCCACGAACTGGGCGGACTGGAAGCCTCGAACTCCTACGTGCGCTTCTATATGGCCATGCTCGGCGCCATCGATTGGAGCTACGTCCCCGCCATTCCGCCGGAGTTGATGCTGATTCCCGAATGGTTGCCGCTGAGCATCTTGGAGATGTCTTCCTGGACGCGCGGCATCGTCATTCCGATGACCATCATCTGCGCGCGCAAGCCGCAGTGGCGCCTGCCCGCGGGAATCGCCTTCGACGAACTGTTCAAGACGCCCGGCGCCAAGCCGCCTTCGCTGGCTTGGGACCGCCGCATTTTCTCCTGGCGCAATTTCTTCCTGGCTGGCGACAAACTGCTGAAGCTCTACGGGCGCTCGCCCTGGAAGCCGACGCGCAAAATCGCGCTGGCCCGCGCCTGGCAATGGATGCTCGATCACATCGAGCGCAGCGAGGGCCTGGGCACCATCTACCCTGCGATGATGAATTCGATCTACGCGCTGCTGGCGGTGAACGGCGATGCGAACGATCCGCTGGCGGCCCGCGAAATCGGCTTCCTGGAACGCTACGAGATTGAGGAGCGCGGCACGATTCGCGTTCAGCCCTGCATTTCGCCCGTGTGGGACACGGCTATCGCCATGGTCTCGCTGGAGGAAGCGGGACTCGATCCGGCGCACCCGGCGCTGGTTCAGGCGGCCACTTGGCTGCTCGAGAACCAGATCCTCGGTCCCGGCGATTGGCAGGCCAAGGACAAGAAAGCGGAGCCGGGCGGCTGGGCTTTCGAGTTTCGCAACGATTTCTTTCCCGATGTGGACGACACCGCTTTCGTCCTGATGGCGCTGGGGCGCGTCGCTCATCCCGACTCGTTGAAGATGCGCAAGGCCGTCACGCGCGGCCTGGCCTGGCTGCTCAGCATGCAGAACAGCGACGGCGGCTGGGGCGCTTTCGACCACGAAAACAACCGGCAATTCCTGAACAACATTCCTTTTGCCGATCACAATGCCATGCTCGATCCTTCCACCGCCGATGTGACTGCGCGCGTCATGGAATGCCTGGGCCAGAACGGCTGGCCCGCCACTCACGCCGTCCTCGAGCGCGCCCGCGCCTTCTTGCGGCACGATCAGACGCGCGATGGCTCCTGGTTCGGGCGTTGGGGCGTGAATTACGTCTACGGCACCAGCGGCGTGCTGCGCGCCCTCGAGACCATTGGCCTGGCCCGCCAGCCCGACTGCCAGCAAGCCGCCCAGTGGCTGCGTTCGGTGCAGAATGCGGACGGCGGCTTCGGCGAGACCATCCTTTCCTACGCCGATCCCTCGCTCAAAGGCCAGGGCAAGAGCACCGCCTCGCAAACGGCCTGGGCCTTGATCGGTTTGCTCGCCGTGGTGGGCCCGCATGATCCCGCGGTGGAACGCGCGGTCGCCTGGCTGGTCGAACACCAGAATCACGACGGCTCATGGGACGAGGCCGAGTTCACCGGCACGGGTTTCCCCTGCGTTTTTTACCTGAAGTACCACTATTACCGGAATTCGTTTCCGTTGTACGCCATGGCCCGCTACGACAATCTCCTTAAGGGCCGCAACAGATTTGTCGCCACGCAAGTCCGCGCCGGCGAACTGAGCATCCAAAAAGGTTTACGGGGGTAAGGGATGAGGGTTCCTCTAAGTTTGACCGCCAGCATGACCGGCTATCTGGCTCGCAAGAAGATGAGCGGCGATAAGCGCTTCCCGCTGGTCATGATGCTCGAGCCGCTGCACGCGTGCAACTTGACCTGCACCGGCTGCGGCCGCATCCGCGAATACAAGTCCACCATCGACGAGATGATCAGCGTCGAGCAGTGCCTCGAAGCGCTCGAGCAGTGCGGCGCGCCCATCGTCTCCATCTGCGGCGGCGAGCCTTTGATCTATCCGGAGATCGGCCGGCTGGCCCGCGAAATCCTGGCGCGCAAGAAGCACATTTATCTGTGCACCAACGGCATGTTCATCCGCAAGAAGCTGGCGGAGTTCAAGCCCACTTCGCGCTTCTTCTTCAACGTGCACCTCGACGGCCTGGAGCGCACGCACGATATCTGCGTCGAGCGCGACGGCGTCTTCCGCGAGGCGATCGACGGCATCAAAGCGGCCAAAGCGGCGGGTTTCCTGGTCACCTCGAACACCACCATCTACAAGGAAACGGACATCGAGGAAATCGCCGAACTCTTCGCCTACCTGCAGACGCTGGGCGTGGACGGCCACATGCTTTCCCCCGCCTATTCCTACGCCGCGGTGATGACCAAGGAAATCTTCATGTCCCGCGCGGAAATCCGCGAGAAATTCCAGCAGGCCAGCCGCCTGCTGGAGCGCTACAACATCGTCACTTCGCCCATCTACATGGAATATCTGCGCGGCGACCGCGAATTGATGTGCACGGCCTGGGGCAATCCCACCTACAACCCGCGCGGCTGGAAGGGCCCGTGCTATCTGATGACCGACGCGCACTATCCCACCTTCAAGGAATTCATCGAGCAGGTTCCGTGGGACAAGTACGGCCGCGGCCGCGATCCGCGCTGCGAAGACTGCATGGTGCATGCCGGCTACGAAGCTTCCGCCGTCCTCGGCGGCAACAAGAAACTCGGCGACACCTGGAAAATGCTGCACTGGACACTTTCCGGCAAGATGGGCGGCATCCTCAAAAACAAGCCTGGGAACGGCAACGGCCACGATGGCAACGGGCGCGGCGCCGGAAACGGCCGCAGCATTCCGGCCCCCAACTCGCCGCAGCAGGAAGAGGCCTTCCGCATTTTATGACCGCCACCCTAGTTACGGGTGCTTCGGGATTCGTGGGTAGCCACGTCGCCCGGCAACTCGTTGCTGCGGGGAATCAAGTCCGCGTTCTGGCGCGGCCAAGCAGCAATCTGCGAGCCTTGGAGGGCGTTGCGGTCGAGCGTGTGGAAGGCGATCTGCGCGAACCGGCCTCGCTGGCCCGCGCCATGCGCGGGATTCAGCGCGTTTTCCACGTGGCCGCCGACTACCGCCTGTGGGCCGCCGACCCGAACGAGATTTACCGCAGTAATGTCGAGGGCACGCGCTCGCTTCTGGCCGCGGCCCGCGATGCGGGCGTCGAGCGCATCGTGTACACCAGCACCGTCGCGACCATTGCCGTGCCCGCGCATGGAGCCACGCTGCCCAACGAGAACACTTCCGCCACACTGCAGCAGATGATAGGACACTACAAACGTTCGAAATTTCTGGCCGAACAGGAAGCCATTCAGGCCGCAACCGCGGGTGTGCCGGTGGTGATTGTGAATCCGACCGCGCCCGTGGGTCCAGGCGATTGGAAGCCCACGCCCACCGGCCGCATCCTCGTCGATTTCCTGAATGGCAAAATGCCCGCGTATGTCGATACAGGGCTGAACGTCGTCGCGGTCGAAGACGTGGCGGCAGGGCATTTGCTCGCCGCCGAAAAGGGCCGCATCGGCGAGCGCTACATCCTCGGCGGGCGCAATATGACTCTGAAGGAAATTCTCGACGCGCTTTCGAAGATTACAGGGCGTCCGGCGCCACGCATCAAGATGCCACACGCGGTTGCGCTGGCCGCCGGTTACGCGGATCAGTGGTTTTCGCGCTTGGCGCGCCGCGCGCCGCAGATTCCCGTCGAGGGCGTGAAAATGTCGCGGCACCGCATGTTCGTCGCCAGCGACAAGGCCGAGCGCGAACTCGGCTACCGCGCCGGCCCGGTGGAAGCCGCCCTCCAGCGCGCCGTGCGCTGGTACGAAGAGAATGGCTACGTTCGCAGCCGCTCCGCCGGCCGCAAAGCGGCCCACGCCGTAGCCGCGTAGGACGCCATGAAAATTCTGGTCACGTTTGCACTCGAAAACGAATTCGCCCCCTGGCGGGCCCTGCGCGAGTTTCGCCCGCAGCAGTGGGGCAAAGCGACGGTGCACTGCGCGCACATCGGGGGCGCGGAAGTTGGCGTTTTGCTGACCGGTATCGGGCCGCGCATCGCCGCCCTGCATACCGAGGACGCTTTGAAAGCGAACGGGCATTCCATGCAGTCCTGCATTTCGTCGGGGCTGGCTGGGGCCGCAAAGCCGCAATACGCCATCGGGCAAG
>JBJKQB010000457.1:0-23475 GCA_046705825.1 Candidatus Acidiferrales bacterium | reverse complement strand
CCTTCGTTCTTGGCCAAGCTGTTGTCGATCTTGATGGTGGCGCCGGGCTTGAGCGTGCGCAGGACCTTGTAGCTGCCCGTCACGATCTGGTCGCCGGCTTTCAGGCCATCGGTTACTTCGATGTTGGTGGTGCCGGTGATGCCGGTCTTGATGGGCACGAAGACGACTTTATTGCCGCGCACCACGAATACGCCCTGGATTTCCTTCTTTTCGGCATTGAGTTCGGCCGCCGTGGCGGCCAGGGTCACGTTGCCGCTGGGATGCTTGGCCTGATTCAGTTCTTCCTGGGTGCGAACAGCCACAGCCTGAATGGGAACGGTCAACACATTCGAGCGGTGCGCGGTCTGAATTTTCGCCGTGCAGGAAAGGCCAGGACGCAGGGAGGGCGGCGCATCTTTGAGCTGGACGAGGACTTTGAAATCGCGCGCCTCTTGGGTATTGGCGGTGTTCTCCTGGGTGGCGGCCTGCCCGGACCCGCGCAGGATGGCGAGGTCGCCTACTTCGGTGACCACGCCATGAAGAGTCTTGCCCGGAAGAGCGTCGACCGTGACGGTGGCCGGCTGGCCATTCTGCAGACTGGTGATGTCAGTTTCGTCGGCCATGACTTCGGCGTTGACGATGCTCATGTCGGAAATGGTCATGAGGAAACTGCCGGTGGCGTTCTGGATGCCAGGAACCACGTTTTCGCCGACGCGGACCGGGATGAAGCTGACGATTCCGTTGATGGGAGCCCGATAGGTGGTTTTGTGCAGGATGTCCTGTTGGTGCGCCAGGATGGCGTTGGCCTGCTGGACGGCCAGCGCGGCTTGGCGGCTCGAGTCGCGCATTTGGTTGAGTTGCGCCTGGGCGGCCTTGAGAGCGGCGACGGCGCTATCGTAAGCGGCTTTATCCGCATCGTGTTGCTGTTTGGAAATGAGCTCCTGCGTATACAGAGATTGCGAGCGGTTCCAATCGAGTTTGGCTTTCTGGAGGTCCGATTGGCGCTGAGCGACGGTAGCGACAGCGGCCTGATAGCCGGCAGTCGCGGCCTGTGCCGCGGCGTCGGCTCCTGCGAGTTGAGCTTGCTGCGCACGAACGTCGGCGGCGGCCTGGATGCTGTCGGTGTGAAGCAACACGTCGCCGATGTGAACGTGCTGGCCCTCTCTCACCGCGATATCGGTGATCCTGCCGAAACCTTCGCCCAGGATATTGGTGTAATTCCTGGGGCGGATTTCGCCGGAAGCGGTGACCTCAGACGTCAGATCCTGGCGGATGACTTGGCCGGTCTGGACCGTGACTACGCCTTTGTTCACTTCATACACACTGGTCAGCACGATAGCGCCGAGCACCACAACCGCTCCGACGCCGATCGCGATTTTCTTGCCCGTCTTCATTCGCCCAGTCCTTTACCCGGGATACCACTTATGTGGACGTTCGCGGCACACATACGGTTTCCGCTTTATAAATACGCCGAGGCGACCCGAAAAGTTTCGGTGCAAGGGCGTAAAGTTAGACGCACAGCGGAGGAGAACGACAGGGGGAAGACCTGAACGGCTCAGATCCCGCACTCCAGTTGTTCAGGCGCTGCTTGCTGACTGCTTTCGATGGAGCTCAAAGCACGGCCACGCAAAATTGGAATCGCCACTTACCTGAGTCTTTCGGCGAACCGTTATTCTAAAACGATTTGACGCCGTGTGGAAATGAAAGTTCCCGGTTGCAACGTCGGACAGCGAGGACGGATTCTGGCGCGGACTTCCTTCCAGCCGTACTGTGCCCCTCCAGGAAAGCAACCCGCGGTCGCAGGAGAGGTTCTTACCAGAGAACGATAAGGCGCGGAGGAGCTTGTTCGCAGGGGCGCCGGAATGGCCCTTGCGGGAGCGACAGGAACATTCGATTGACCTGTCCTTGGGGACGGGCTAAGATTCCTAACCGTCAGGGTAGGTGTGAAATGGATCGCTGGGCCAAGATGTGCGCTTTTATCGTCCTGGCGGGGGCCTTCGTGTTTTTGCCCCTTGTTAGCGCGCAGGCTGCTCGTGCCAAGGGGCAGGACGAGCAGAGTGCTAAGGAAGCTCGCAAGAAAGAGAAGAAGAAGGAGAAACAGCTCTTCAAGGAGCTCGATCCACGTTACCAGAAGTGGTTGAACGAGGACGTCGTCTACATCATTACCCCGGCGGAACGCAGCGTTTTCCTGCACCTGTCGACGAACGAAGAGCGCGAGCAGTTCATCGAAGCCTTCTGGGCGCGCCGCAATCCCAACCCTGATTCGCCCGAAAACACTTACAAAGAAGACATTTACCGCCGCATTGCCTACGCCAACGAGCATTTTTCTTCTGGGATTCCAGGGTGGAAGACGGATCGGGGCAGGATTTACATCGAGTTTGGCCCGCCGGACGAGGTGGATTCTCACCCGAGCGGCGGCACGTACGAGCGGCCACCCGAAGAAGGCGGCGGCGAAACCAGCACCTACCCCTTTGAAGACTGGCGCTACCGCTACCTGCCCAATTTCGGGGAGAATGTGATCTTCGAGTTCGTCGATCCCACCATGACGGGCGAGTATCACCTGACCATGGACCCCAGCGAGAAGGACGCGCTGCTCTACGTTCCGGGCGCCGGGTTGACCATGAACGAGCAAATGGGCATTTCCAGCAAGCTCGATCGCTTCAAGAATACCGACGGAACGCACATGAACGAGAGCGGCGGGATGATGACGGAGCAGTACAACGAATTCACCCGCTTGGAACAGTACGCCAAGGCGTTTCAGCCGCCTCCGGTCAAATTCAAAGACCTGGAGGCGGTGGTGACCTCGCGCCTGGTGCGCGACCAGATCCATTTCGACTATCGCTTCGACTACATCCGCGTCACCGACGACACCGTGCTGGTGCCGGTCACGATTCAGATCCCGACCCGGCAGTTGAGCTTCGCGGAAAAGGACGGTGTGGACACAGCGACGCTGCACCTGTTCGCGCGCATCACCACGCTGAGCGGGCGGCGCGTGTCGGTGTTCGAGGATACGCTGAAGGACGCGGTTCCCGCTTCGCTGCTGCAGCAGTCGCTGCGCACTTCGCAGATTTATCAGAAGGCGGTGCCGCTGACCCCCGGGCTGTACCGGCTGGACATCGTGATCAAGGATATGACCAGCGACAACGTGGGTGTGGTGAACGCGCGCCTGGCCGTACCGCAGTTCCAGGACGATGCGCTCAGCTCCAGTTCGCTAATTCTTGCGGATGAGCTGCGCCGCGTGTCGTCATCCGATATCGGCTTGGGCCAGTTCGTGATCGGCGACGTGAAGGTGCGCCCGAAGCTGGATGGCGTGTTCACCCGCAACGATTCCATGGGCGTTTACCTGCAGATTTACAATCTGAAGGTCGACAGCAAGACGCACAGGGCGAACGCCTCCGTGGAATATCGAATCTACAAGAACAAAGGTTCCAACCCGATCATGCGCTTCGATCTGCCGGCGGACAAGATCGGCGAACACGGCGAACAGCTTACGCTGGAAAACAAGCTCACACTCGGCTCTCTGGCTCCCGGGAAATATAAACTCGAAGTAGCGGTGACGGACAACATCGCCAAGCAGACCATCACGCCGGCTGCTGATTTTACGGTGAAGGCCGCGCCAGCCGCGGAGGGTTCGCAAGGGAGGTAAAGCGTCTTGCGTTGGAGAGTGCTTCGCGCCCCATTTTTGATCTTCCTGGGGTGCGCCCTGGCGCCGGCCTGCTTCGCCCAGCACGAAGGAAAGATATCGGGCGTGGTGCTGGACGCGAAGGGCACGCCGCAAATGGGAGCGACGGTGCTGGTCGCCTCCGAGCGCGCCCTCAATCCCCGCTCGCTGAACTTGTTGACGAACGCGCGCGGGCGCTTCTCGACCACGACGATTCCTCCCGGGCCTTACACCGTGAAAGTGAGCTTGGCCGGATTCCTTCCCGCCATGGAGCAGCACATTCGCGTGAGCGATGCTCACGTCACCCTGCTGCAGGTTGTGCTCGGGTCGGTTTTCACTTCCTTTGGTGAATTGCGCCGCCAGAAGAACGAAAAAGTGTCGCCAGACGACTGGACCTGGGTCCTGCGCTCTTCCCCCGATACACGCTCGGTTCTGCGCTGGAGGGAAGGTCCCGCGGTGACGAATGTGCAATTGAGCGGAGCCGAAGAAGCGGCGCAGAACCAAGCCGATCATCTGACCATGCAGCTGACTTCCGGAACCGACCATCCTGGATCGGTGGGAACGTCCGCGGACACCCCAGCGACGACGCTGGTCTACGACATGGGCGTGGGCGATACAGCGCGCCTGCTCATGGCGGGTCAATTCAGCTACAGCCCGGAAGCTCCTGCGGGAGGCTTTGTAGCGGAGTGGTTGCCCTCGGGTGGAACGGGCTCGGGGCATGTGATGGTGCTGGAGGCCCGCGAAGCGCAATTTGGACCCATCGGGCCGGTGTTCCGGGGCGTTCGGCTTTCCGATTCGGACAGCTTGGCAGTGGGCGATCGCGTGAGCATCCGCTACGGCGCGGAATTTGTGGCCGCCGGCCTGAACGGGACGACGCAGTCGCTCCGCCCGCACGGGGAAGTGGCGGTGCAAGTCGCGCCCGGTTGGCTGGTGTCGGGCACGGTGGCGGCAGAGTCTCCCCAAGTGATGGAGGACCAGGGAGCGGTCCAGACTGCGCTGAACAACCTGGATGATTTTCCAGTCCTGATGATCCGCAACGGGCGGCCGGTGCTGGAGAACGACTGGCACGAGGAGTTCGCCGTCGATCACGCACTGACGAAGAGCGCGGACATCGAAGCAGCCGTTTTCCACGATCAGTCCACGCATACAGCCGTGATCGGGCGCGGCGGCCTGGGAGTTCCGGGGTTCCTGCAGGATTATTTCTCCGATGCTTTTGCGTACGACGGCGGGGCATCAGCATCCACAGGGATGCGGGTCGCCTACCGGCAGCGATTCACGGACGGCTTGAGCACCACCTTCATGTACGCCTATGGCGGGGCGCTGGCTCCTGGCGGCAGTATTACGGACCGCGCTCTGCGGGATGAGTTGATTACGCAGTATCGCCATAGCGTGGCCGGACGGGTGACGGCAAGAGTTCCGCGCATCGGAACGCGGCTGAGCGCCGCGTATAAGTGGGTCAGCGGTCCCGCGGTTTCGCAGGTGGATGCGTACGGTGCGTCGCTCTACCAAATCGACCCGTACTTGAGCATGGAGTTCCGCCAACCCCTTCCGAAGTCTCTCCCGTGCCACATGGAAGTCGTGGCGGACGCTGGGAACCTTCTGGCGCAGGGCTACGTCCCGCTGCCGACTGCGGATGGCCGCGTCGTTCTGGTTTCGTCCTACAGGTTCTTCCGGGGCGGTCTGAGCCTGCAGTTCTAGGGCTCGAGGGCGTCTACTGGAAACGGGAACATGCCTTCCACAAACGGTAACCCCGCAAAAGAAGGTGTTGCGAACGGCTGGCAAGTGTCTGTAAACGCGCCAGATAGTTATTCCGAGCGAATCCCCATAGCTGGAAGCAGACGTGCTGGTATGGAGGCGAAGACGGGTGTGGGCTTACCTCGGATGAGCGACGGACTGCAAATGCGGCTCGGGGCGGTAACATTGGCCCTGCTGACCTTTGCGGCCATCGTTTTCGCGGTCCTGAATTTTCAGCAGAGTTCGCGGGTAGTGCTGCCGGATGACGGCGTCACCTGGATGGAAACGGCGCACGGTATCGTGGCCCGGCACGTCGTCCCCGACTCGCCGGCCGCCCGGGCGGGAATCCACAGCGGAGACGTGCTGGAATCGATCGACGGGCAGCCCATCCGTCGCGGCACGGACGTCGCGCGGCTGTTGTGGCGTGCGGGCACGTGGGCGTCGCTGCCCTACCAGATTCAGCGGGCTGGGCAGTCGTTTACGGTCTCCGTCATCACCGAGCCGCAACAGAATCCGAGTTCGCGTGCGGACTACCTGCGGCTGACGGCCCTGCTGTACCTGGCAATCGGGCTGTTCATATTTGTGCGGCGCTGGAACGCGCCGCGCGCGATTCACTTCTACATTTTCTGCCTCGTCTCGTTCATCCTGTACAGCTTCCATTTCACGGGAAAGGTCGACGCGCTGGGCCACTGGTCCACGTTCGACCAGGAAATCTACTGGGGCAACGCCATCGCGCTGCTGCTGCAACCGGTGTTGCTGGTGCACTTCTCGCTGGTGTTTCCGGAGCGGCGAAAGCGGTTGGCGCCGGCGCTGGCTGTGCTCTATCTGCTTCCCGCATTGCTCCTGGGCCTTCATTTGGCGGTGGTCAAGGGCTGGTTTGGATTCCGGCCGTGGCTGGGTGCGCGAATCACGCTCGATCAGTATGAATATGGTTACGTCGGGCTGTACTTCCTGGCGGCGGGCGGGATTTTCCTGCGCCGCTATCTGCGGGCGCCCAGCGGCATTCTTCGCCAGCAGCTGAAATGGGTGACGGGCGGGACCTTCGCGGGCATCGTGCCGTTCCTGGCGGGCTACGTGGCCCCGTATATGTGGCGGGGCGGGATCGTTCCGCCGTGGACCAAGCTGTGCGTCTTCTCGCTGGTGCTGATCCCGCTGTGTTTCGGTTACGCCATCATTCGCTACCGGCTGATGGACGTCGACATCATCTTCAAGCGCGGGCTGGCATACACCTTCGCCACGGCGGGCGTGGTGGGCGTCTACTTTGGGACGATTGCGCTGATCGGCGTGCTGTTCCATCAGAGGCTGGCCTCGGCCGGCGGGGAAGTGATCGCGATTGTGGTGGCCGCGTTCCTGTTCCAGCCCATTCGCGACTGGGTGCAGGCGCGACTGGACCGCTTCTTCTACCGCGACCGCCTGGATTATCGCCGGACGCTGATTGAATTCGGCCGCACGTTGACCAACGAAGTGCGCCTGGACCGGCTGCTGAGTTCGGCGCTCGACCGCATCTCGCAGACGCTGCTGGTCGACCGGCTAGCCATTTTCCTGGAAGACTCGGGCGCGGCGGGGCAATTCGGGCTTTCGCGTCTGAAGGGCGACGCGCTTTCGGGAATTGAGTCCGAGGGGGGCACGGAGGCGCGCGAATCGGCGGAGGACCTCGATTTGAGCTTCCTCGATGCGCAACGGTCCGCGCTCGAGCACGGCTGCCTGTTCTACGAATCGGCGCGCACGGCCACCAAGGAGACGGAAAGCGTCCGCCGGACGCTGGACCGCCTGCAGCTGAATTATTTCATTCCCTGCCGCTTCCACGACCGTACGGTGGCCATCCTGGGGCTGGGCAAGACGGTGGACGGCGATTTCCTCTCGACGGAAGATCTCGAGCTGCTGTCGACCATTGCCGGGTACGTGGCGGTAGGCGTGGAAAACGCGCGGCTGTATGAGTCGCTGGAGCAGAAGGCCACGCAGATAGAACGGCTGAAGGATTTCAGCGAGAGCATCGTGGATTCGCTGAAGATCGGCGTGATGACGGTGGACCTGGAGAGCCGCGTGGAATCCTGGAATCCGCCGCTCGAGCACCTGCTGCAGATCAAGCGCACGGAAGCCATGGGCCGGAGGCTGAGCGAGATTCTGCCGGGCGACCTGGCAGGCGAGATCGCCTCGCGCTCGATCGACGGCCACGTCGCGGGGATTTACAAATTCCCGCTGAACGCGCGGGGCGGGCGGCGGTTCATTGTGAACGTATCGATCGCGCCGCTGGTGGGCAAAGACGGAGCGCGGCTGGGCCGGCTGATCCTGCTGGACGACATCACCCAGCGCGTGCGCCTGGAAGAACAGATCGTGCAGAACGAGAAGCTGACTTCGCTGGGCTTGCTGGCGGCGGGCGTGGCGCACGAGGTGAACACGCCGCTGGCGGTGATTTCGAATTACATCCAGATGCTGGCCAAGCAGATTCCTGGCGAGGACCCGCGGCAGAAGACCATCGACCGCATCGTGAAGCAGACGTTCCGCGCGAGCGAGATCGTGAACAACCTGCTGAATTTTTCGCGCACGGGCGGGTCGGAATTCCAGGAATTGAATCTGAATTCCGTGCTGGAGGAAACGCTGACGCTGGTGCAGCACCCCTTCCGCACGGGGCGCGTGAACGTGCTGCGCAACTATGCAGGCGAGCTGCCCGCGGTGCTGGGCTCGACGACGCGGCTGCAGCAGGTTTTCCTGAACCTGTTCATGAACGCGCGCGACGCTATGCCGGAGGGCGGGATGCTGGAAGTGCGTACGGGGGCGCGCAACGGCTCGGTCGAAGTCGAAGTGACGGACACGGGGATGGGGATTTCCGCCGAGCACCTCTCCCGCATCTTCGATCCCTTTTTCACCACCAAGATTTCCGGCCGGGGAACCGGGCTTGGTCTTTCGGTGAGCTACGGTATCATTAAGGAGCACGCCGGCAAGGTGGACGTGCAATCGACGCCCGGGAAGGGCACATCATTCCGCCTGGAATTTCCCGCGGTGAGGAAAGCTGCCGTTCATGCCTAGAGGCTCGGTCTTAGTGGTCGACGATGAACTGGAGATTCGCGAAGGGCTGGAAGCCCTGCTCAGCTCGGAGAACTTCGATGTGGCCGTGGCGGAGTCGGGAGAAGCGGGACTGCGCAAGCTGGAGGACCGGCCGTTCGATCTGATGCTGCTCGATGTGAGCCTGCCCGACCGCAACGGTCTCGAGCTTCTGCGCGAAATCCACACGCGCGACCCGCACCTCGCCATCATACTGATCACCGCGTTCGGCTCGATCGACATGGCCCGCGCGGCGTTCAAGGGCGGGGCGCACGATTACATCACCAAGCCCTGGTCCAACGACGAACTGGTAGCCCAGGTGTCCTTGGCCATCGAGGGCCGTCGCCTGCGGGAAGAAAACGTGCAGTTGAAGCGCGCGCTCAAGCAGCGCTACAACTTCCCCAACATCGTGGGCAAGAGCGAAAAGATGCTGGCGGTGCTGGACCTGGTGAGCCAGGTGGCGCCTTCGCGTTCCACCGTGCTGATTCAGGGGGAGAGCGGAACGGGCAAGGAAGTGATCGCCAAGGCCATCCATTCGGCTTCACCGCGCGCCGAACGGGCCTTCATCCCCATCAACACGGGCTCCATACCCGTCGATTTGCTGGAATCGCAGCTGTTCGGGCACGTGAAGGGTGCGTTCACCAGCGCCATCGCTTCGAAAAAGGGACTGTTCGAGGTGGCCGACCAGGGCACCATTTTCTTCGACGAGATTTCGACCATCAGCGCGGAAACGCAGGCGAAGCTGCTGCGCGTCATCCAGGAGCGGGAGTTCATGCGCCTGGGCGGCACGGAAACGATCAAAGTGGACGTGCGCATCCTGGCCGCTTCCAACGAGGATTTGACGAAGCTGGTGCGCGAAGGACGTTTCCGCGAAGACCTGTACCACCGGCTGAACGTCATTTCCATCCAGCTTCCGCCGTTGCGCGAACGCAAGGAAGACATCCCGCTGCTGATCGAGCGTTTCCTGGACCAGTTTTGCCGCGAAAACGCGAAGCCTGCGCGCCGGTTCACGCACCCCGCCATGAGGCTGCTGATGGATTACGACTGGCCGGGCAACGTGCGCGAACTGGAGAACGCGGTGGAGCGCGCGGTGGTGCTGTCCACGGGCGAATACATGGACGCGGACCTGCTGCCGGAAACGGTGCGCACGCGCGAGATCGTCAAGGGGGTTCGGCTGCAGTTGGCCGAATTCATGCCCGCAGGGCCGGGCGAGGCTGGACCCGGCGCGGCGCCTCCGCTTTCGCTATTTGAGATCGTGGAGGAGGTGGAACGGCGCTTGATCGTGGACATGCTCGAGCGCACGAATTGGAACCAGACGGAAGCGGCCGAGCGGTTCCAGGTACCGCTCTCGACCCTCAATCAGAAGATCAAGCGGCTGGGCATCGAAACCCGGCGGCGCAGCGGGAACGGTGCGCGAGGCGCGGCAGTAGGCTACGCCGAGGATGCGGCGGAGTTTTCCGCAGGAAAGTAGGGCGCGCTGTCTTCTGTGCGGTGTCTCCCCAGTGAAGTTTCCCTCCCAGCACGTCCGGCGACAGTGAAAATTTTACTGCTCAAGGAATTTTCTACCAAGAGTCAGGTGGACACCCGAGAAGCGAAATCAGGTATCCTTCGTAGACTGAGCTAGTTCTAGAACTGACAAACTTTGGCAAAACAACTGCAACCGCAGCGGTGCGGCTGAGCTCCCGCCCCTCAGCAGGCGGCTCAACTTCCGACACACGGTCATAGCTCACGATCGTTCGGGAACCGGGGATTGCAGGCTCCGGCCCAAGCCCGGTTAACGCAGCCGCTTTCGGGAAGCAAAAAAAACCATTGCTTGGCCGGGTGTGGCCGGAAAGCAAACACGAGGTCCACATTGAAGAAAGTGCGCGTGTTTTCCAAGGTGGTTCCGGAAGAAAGGCAGGAAAAACAGAGCAGCACGAATCAATCGAAGTTCTTTGTTTTCTGTGAGAAAAGGACGGGAGTCGCGCAGTTCCGGGCAGGTTTGCCGGCCGATTGCGGAGGGAGCCTGGACCGCATTGCGGGCCTGTTCGCCATGCAGTGCCTGGTTCGAGGGTTCAACCCGGAGGACTTCGTTGTCCTGGTTCCGGCGCAGCAGGACTTGGTGGGTGAACTGGTGGTCCGCGCCAAGGAACTGCTGGAACAGGGCCGCTCGGCAGCTTCTCCTGCGGATTTGAGCCCACGCCAGAAAGAGGTCTTGCATTCGGTCCTTTGCAATCGTGCCAATAAAGAGATCGCCTGCAAGCTGAATATCACCGTGCGTACGGTCAAATTCCATATTTCGACTCTCTTGAGCAAGTTCGGCGTGGAGAATCGGAGCGAGCTGGCCCGCCGGGCCGCAGGGCTCCTGCAACCAATTGCCGATTCGAACTGTGTGGAGGAGCCGAACTCGCTCAGCACCGGGGATGCGGTTCACAGTGAGATGGCCCGTCCGCTGGGGCCGCGGCCGGTGAGCACCAATTTCACAGTCGAGCAGAAATCGCGAAGCGTCCGCTTTCAGGGTCATGCGGCAACAGCGTAATTATAGGTTCCTGAAGTCTCATCATAGGGCATAGGGCGGATATCGCGATTCTCGCAGGCCATAGGCGCCTCGCCTGAGGCGCTTGGGCGTGGCCTCCTGCTTCCGACACAGGAGGCCGCGCCCCTCTCCTCTCCCGGCGCGTGCGGCCAATTCGCGCGACCTTCCTTCGCATCTGACAAAGCGTCCTGCGCGATGCGCGCGCTGCTTTGCCGAGCAGAAGGAGGGTCGGCCGGAGGTTGGATTTGCGACAACACTCAAGAAGCGTAAGTTGACCTCCCGCGCCCACAGTTTTAGGCTGGGTCAGCGCCGAAATTGTGAGCACACCGCTTTGATGAGACCGCGGACGGAAGCAGCGTCCGCCGTTTGCGCCTATGGCGTCCATCGACGACGATCTCTCCCAAATCGAACGCGATATCCGCACGCTGAAGATCGAGTACGAGCAATACTTCGGCGGCGGGCGCAAACGGCCTCCGGCCGACACGCAGTGGCGCCTGGAAACCCTGCTGAAGCGTCACGCCGAGCGCGTCGGAGACCTGAACTACGGCCAGCGTTTTCGCTACAACAACCTCACGCAAACCTACGCCAAGTATCAGGACATGTGGCGCAAGAAGCTGGTCCAAAAAGAGACGGGCGCGCAGCAGCATCATTTTGGCGCCGCAGCGAAGGCCATCGCGGCGGAACGCGCGCGGGTGGCGGGGAGGAACGAAGCCGACGCAGGTGCGGGCGAGCACGGCCGCAAGAGCAAGACTTCTCAGGACGTGCTGTTCAAGATCACCTTTTCGGAATTGGAGTCACCCTCCTCTCCGAACGGCGGGCACGCGCCCAAACACAGCGCGGCGAAAAGTAAAGTCGAGGAGCTTTACCGCAAGATGATCGCGGCGCGGCAAGAGACCGGCGACCGAACACGAACGCCCAGCCTGCAGGATTTCGAGCATTTCGTCGAGAAGAAGACGCAAGAGCTGCGCAAGAAAGGCGCGCATCAAGTCGAATACACGCTCGGCGTTGAGGGCGGGCGCGTCAAGTTGAAGGCTCGGATTTCCAGTTAACCAAAGCGCCGCTATTGCGGCGCAGCCGTCTTTGTCCCTTTCCGCACCTTGCTCTCTTCATCTGCTCTGCTTCTTGTTATTTGCCCGATCCCCGAACGCGTTCCCCACCTGTGCAGCAGTGCCGCCGTGCCCCGGCTTTTTTTGCGCTGAATCGCTGTTCGGTTTTTCGCGCGCGCGAGTTACACTGGCATGTTTCGGAAGGGCTGCGAAGCGCTGTCCGTGTCTTGAGCCGGAAGGTCCTGCCGATCCCGAAGAAACCAATCCAGAATTCAGGAGATTGTACCGGTGACGATGGAACGGGCATTGATCAGTGTCTACGACAAGACGGGCGTGGTGGAGTTCGCGCGCGAACTGGCCTCCATGAAAGTGGAAATCGTGTCGACCGGCGGGACCGCGCGCCTGTTGCGCGAGGCGGGGCTTCCCGTGCGCGACGCGGCGGAGCTGACCGGATGGCCGGAAATGCTGGGTGGGCGGGTGAAAACGCTGCATCCGAAAATTCACGGCGGCATTCTGTACCGGCGCGAGCTGGAAGAACATCGCGCGGAAGCAAAAAAACACGGTATCGCGGCCATCGACATGGTGGTGGTGAATCTGTATCCCTTTTCAGCCACTGCGGCGAAACCGGGCGTCACGCCGGGAGAGCTGATCGAGAACATTGATATCGGCGGACCGTCCATGGTGCGCTCGGCCGCGAAGAATTTTCAAAGCGTGGCGGTCATCACGGATCCCAGCGACTACGCCGCCGTGGCGACGGAACTGCAGCAGAAGCGGGAATTGAGCCTGGCGACGCGGCTGGCGCTGGCGCGCAAGGCATTTGCGCGCACCGCGCGGTACGACGGAGAGATCGCCACGGAACTCGAAAGGCTCGCCGCGAACGGAGAAGTCAGCATGGGGCGGACTGCGGCGCTTCCCGAACGGCTGCATATCGCGCTCGAGCGCAAGCAGGCCATGCGCTACGGCGAGAATCCGCACCAGGCGGCGGCGCTGTACGTTCCTTCGGGTGCGCCTGCGTTGGGTCTGGCGGGAGCGAAGCAGCTGCAGGGCAAGGAACTTACCTACAACAACCTGGTGGTCCTCGATGCAGCATGGAGACTCGCGGGCGAATTTCGCGAGCCGGCAGCAATCATCATCAAACACAACAATCCGTGCGGCACGGCCGAGCAAGCCTCGCTGCGGGATGCATACGTGCGGGCGCTGGCCTGCGACCCGGTCTCGGCGTTCGGCAGCGTGATCGCGTTCAACCGCGCGCTGGATGGCGCGACGGCGGAGGAAGTGGCCAAGCTGTTCGTCGAATGCATCGTGGCGCCGGGGTACGAGAAGGGGGCGCTGGAAAAACTCGGCACGAAGAAAAATCTAAGGTTGCTTGAGCTGTCGTCCGCAGGCGAACGGCGCGAACTCGAACTGAAACGCATTTCCGGCGGCGTGCTGGTGCAGGAACCCGACGACCGCGCGCTGAACGAGGCGGACCTGAAGGTGGTCAGCCAGCGCAAACCGACGGATGCGGAAATGAAAGCGCTGCTGTTTGCCTGGAAAGTCTGCAAGCACGTGAAATCGAACGCGATCGTGTTCGCGCGCGAAGGGCAGACGGTGGGCATCGGCGCGGGGCAGATGAGCCGCGTGGATTCGGTCAAGCTGGCGGGGATGAAAGCGGCCACGGCGGGACTGTCGCTGAAGGAAAGCGTCATTGCTTCGGACGCGTTTTTCCCGTTTCCTGACGGCGTGGAAGAAGGCGGAAAAGCGGGAGCGACGGCGGTGATCCAGCCGGGCGGTTCGGTGCGGGACGCCGATGTGGTAGCCGCGGCCGACAAATTAGGCATGGCCATGGTCTTCACCGGCATGCGCCATTTCCGGCACTAGCTTTTTGCGGCCGGCATTTCCGTCGCGGATTATTTTTTCGAGGGCTTGCGCGCGGCAACTCCCTGGCGATGGAAGGTGATGTCGACGATGCGCAGCGGGCTGGAACCCGAGGCAATTTCGGATCGCAGCGTATAGGTGTTCGCATCGACCCAAATGAGGATCGAGCGCCTGGGCTGGCCGTCACCCGCATTAAGGAAGACCCACTTTTTCGAATCAAAGCTCTGCAGCGTGAGATGCGCCGCCTTATTCTTCTCCCAAGGTGCCAGATCGGGGGTGAAGTGGCGAAAGCGCAACTCGACGCCATCCGGTTTCTGCTCCAGCGTGAACAGTTCGACCACCAGCGTGCGATCATCCTCGAACAGGCGGAAGGCGCCCAGCATCAGGCCGGCTTGCGGTGTGGTCCACACTTGTTCGGCGGTGCGCGGCCCCCATTTGCCGACCCAGCGGCCCGCAAGCCAGCCGAGATCGCTCAGTTGGCTCGGTTGCGATTGAGTTGTGGCGGGAACGCCGGGTTGTGCGGGAGCTGCGGACGCCGGCCGCGGATGTTTGATGTCCGCCAGCGCGGAATGTCCAACGTGCCTGGCGGCCTTCAGGAAATGGGCTTGCGAGATGAGTTTGCTTCCGGCAGACCGCGCGGCGGCAGCCAAAGCAGGCAGGCTGGCGGCCAGCAGCAAGACCGCGAGAGCGGCCCCGCTGCGCGGGGTCAGGAGCCGGAAGCGAAGGACTGGGTTCATTCGCCGAATCGTCTTTTTGCTCGCAGTGAGAAACATGCCCCGACAAGTTCGGATGAGCGGAATTTCGAACTCTCAGGGCCGAAGCGCCTGTTGAAGAGCTCGGAATAGCGATTTAGGGCCAGCTGGTCGTCACACTGGGCCCGGGCGAGAACGAACCGTTTTTGGCGGATTCCGCGGCGCGGAACCCCGCCCGTACCCGAACCGATGTTTCCAGCAGCCCGCGCGCGACACACTCAAGTACGTAGATGCCGGTAGGGGTATCGACGGAAGCCCGGAGCCGCAAGCACCCCGAATCGGATTCCCGGCGTCTCATAGTATGTGCGCGTGCGCGTGCGAACGCCGGGGAATCAGCCAGGGAAAATTTTGACGCTCTCGCACCCCTATATGATAATGGAAGTTCAGCTTTGATCGCGAAGACAATTCTCGGTGTGCCCATGAAACTGATTGCAAGCTCTGTTGTAGTGGCCGCATTCTGCGCCGCGCCGCTGCTGGCGCAGCAGAACGCTCCGGCAAAAAGTCCTGCCACGCCCACGCAGGCGCAGACGGGAACATCCTCGCGGCCCCCGCTCACCCAAGCGCAGCGCGCGGATGCCTATTATTACTTCACTCTGGGACACCTGCTCGAACAGCAGTTCGAGGAGACGGGCCAATACGATCTGGCCGATCAATCGATCGCCGCCTCCAAGAAAGCCCTGGCGCTGACGCCGGATTCTTCGGTCGCGCGCGAGAGGCTGGCGGAAATCGAAGCGCAGTCGCAACACATCAAGGACGCGGTGCTGGACGCCCGCGAGGCCCTGGCCATCGATTCGAAGAATGTTGCGGCACACCGCCTGCTGGCGCGCATCTACGTTCGCAGCCTGGGCGACATCGGCGCAGGCCAAGTCCAGAAAAAGAGCCTCGACGAAGCCATCACGCAGTTCCAGGACATCCTGGCGTTGAAGCCCGATGATTCCTATTCGGCGCTGTGGCTGGCGCGCTTGTACCGTTTCGAGAACCGCCACAGCGACGCGGAAAAGGTTCTGCGCGATCTTCTGCAGCGCGAGCCCGACAATCCGCAAGCCCTCGAGCAGCTGAGCCAATTGCTGATGGACGAAGGGCGCACGCAGGAAGCGGTGGCCCTGCTGTCCCAGGCCGCCCGCGGTTCCGGCTCACCCGATGTTTACGATTTGCTGGGCGACGCCTACACGCAGGAGAAGGACTGGCCGCAAGCGGAACACGCCTACCAACAAGCCGCGCAAGAGGATCCGGATGAACCGAGCCATCTTCAGGGCTTGGCCGAGGCCCTCATCGAGCAGGGAAAATATCAGCAGGCCCTGGACCAGTACAAGAAGCTTGCGGAACTCCAGCCGGGCACGGCCGAAAACTACGTGCGCATGGCCGAACTCTATCGCCGCCTCGGCCAGTTCGATCAAGCCAAAACCAGCATTCTGCGGGCGAAGCAGCTGGCCCCGGGCAATCTGCAGGTTCTATATAACGAAGCGTTGCTCTACGAGGACCAAGGGCAGTACAGCCAGGCGATCAGTATCCTGACCGACGCGATAGCCGGCATGAAGGCGCAGGCCGGGAAAGAGAACGGGAGCACAGGCGCCATCGCCATACTGTACGAGCAGTTGGGACACGTCTACACGCAGTCGCAGCAATATCCGCAGGCCATTGAAACCTATCAGCAAATGGGCAAGCTGGGGCCCGCCGCGCAGAAACGCGCGCAGCTTTTGCTGATCGATACGTATCGCCAGGACCACCAGATCGATCGCGCCATCGACGAAGCGAAGAAAGCGCTGGCGGGGTCGCCCAAGGATCCCAGTCTGACGGTCACCCTGGCCACACTGTACGGCGAAAAGGCCGACGCCTCCGATGCCACCAAGCTGCTTCAGGGGCTGATGCAGGGAAACGCGGACGACCAGCAGATTTATCTCGAAATGGCGCAAGTCCAGGAGCGCAGCAAGCAGTACGCGGACGCGGAGAAATCGGCGCAGAAGGCTGAAACAATGTCCGTGGCTCCGGCGGACAAGCAAATGGCCTGGTTCATGCTCGGCGCCATTTACGAGCGCCAGAAAAAATACGACAAGGCCGAGCAGGAATTCCGCAAAGTGCTCGAGCAGAATCCCAACAATGCCGCGGTGCTGAATTATTACGGGTATATGCTGGCCGACCGCGGCGTCCGCCTGCAGGAAGCAACCTCGCTGATCCAGAAGGCCGTGAGTCAGGAGCCCAACAACGGCGCCTACCTCGACAGCCTCGGTTGGGCCTATTACAAGCAGGACAAGCTGGCCGAGGCCGAGGAGTATCTGCGCAAGGCGGTGGATCACGACAACGACGATCCCACCATACTCGGGCACCTGGGCGACGTCTACATCAAGCTGGGACAAAACCAGCAAGCGGCGGATACGCTGGAGCGCGCGCTGAGCGAATGGCAAAAGGCTGTTCCGGCGGACTACGACCCGCAAAAAGTGAATCAGGTGGACGCGCAGCTGAAGAACTTGAAGAAGCGGCTGGCGCAGAAATCTCCCCAGGATCCCGCAAGGCCGCGGTAATCTCGCTGCATGCCAAAATCCGTGCGGCTTTCTGCATTCGCGAAAATTAACTGGCATCTGCGCGTGCTCGGGCGCCGGCCCGACGGCTACCACGAGCTGCGCACGATCTTCCAAACGATCTCGCTGCACGACACGCTGACGCTCGCTGTGTCAGGCAGACCCGGAATTCGCCTCGAAACCAACGATAGCGGCCTGCCGGCGGGGCCCGAAAATCTCGTCTATCGCGCGATCGAAGTGATCGGCGGCGAGGCCGGCGTTCGCGGCGGAATCGAAGCGCGGCTCGAAAAACGCATTCCCGTGGCGCGCGGCCTGGGTGGAGGCTCGAGCGATGCGGCGGCCGCGCTGATCGGAATGCTGCGGCTGACCGGGGCCAAGGTGCCGCTCGAGCGCGTGATCGAGATGGCCTCGGGGCTGGGAGCGGATGTGCCGTTTTTCCTGTTTGGCGGGCGCGCACTGGGCGTCAATCGTGGAGATGAAATTTATCCTTTGCCCGACGGCCCGCAGCGAAGCGTTGTCGTCATCTCGCCGCGCGACATCGCCGTTGCCACCAAAGACGCCTACGCTTGGCTGTCAACCGAATTGACAAAACGCCCGAAACCGCCTAATATCTTTGGTTTCTGCGCTCTATCCTGGAGCCGGCGAGAGCAGGTCTCGAACGATTTCGAGCCGCCTGTCTTTCGCCGCCATCCGCGCCTCGAGCAGATTCGAGACGTTTTGCTTCAGCAAGGAGCTGCAGAAGCCGCGCTGGCGGGTAGCGGTTCGGCGGTGTTCGGCGTATTCCGAAACCCAGCGCAGGCGCGTCGAACCGCGCGTAGTTTTCCGGAAGATTCGGCGTTCGTCGTCGAAACACTATCCAGGGACAAATATCACCGGGCGATGTGCTGGCCCGCCCGGGCGTAACGGTGCATTTTGGCTCACGATAAGCTCAAGATTTTCTGTGGCACGGCGAATCCCGCGCTGGCTGACTTGATCTGCCAGTTTCTGCACGTGCCGCGCGGCCACGCCGAACACGGACAATTTTCCGACGGCGAGTCGCGCTACCAGATTCTGGAAAATGTGCGCGGCGCGGACGTTTTTGTCGTGCAGCCCTGCAGCAGTCCGGTGGATTTCCACCTGATGCAGCTGCTGTTGATGATCGACGCCTTCAAGCGCGCCTCGGCGCAGCGCATCACGCCGGTGATACCGTATTACGCCTACGCCCGCCAGGATCGCAAGGACAAGCCGCGCGTGCCGATTTCGGCCAAGCTCGTCGCCGACCTGCTGGAAACGGCCGGCGCCAACCGGGCGCTCACGCTCGATTTGCACGCCCCGCAGATTCAGGGCTACTTCAACGTGCCGGTGGACCACTTGTTTGCCGCGCCCGTCCTGGTGGAGTATTTTCAGAAGAAGAACCTCGGGCAGATGACGGTGGTCTCGCCCGATGCCGGGGGCGTCGAGCGCGCGCGCTACTTCGGAAAGAAAATGGACGCGCCGCTGGCCATCGTGGACAAGCGCCGCATCGACGTGAACGTCAGCGCGGTCATGCACTTGATTGGCGACGTGAAAGACCGCCCGGCGCTCATCATCGACGACATCATCGACACGGCGGGCACGCTGGTGAAGACGGCCGAGGCCTTGACCGAGCACGGCGCGACGAGAGTCTTCGCCGCCTGCACGCATGCGGTGCTGTCGGGGCCCGCAGCCGACCGTCTGGCCAAGTCGGTCATCGAAGAAGTGGTGGTCACCGATTCGGTCCCGTTGAATGCGGCCGCGCAGAAGCTGGACAAGATCACGGTGCTGAGCGTGGCGCCGCTGCTGGCTCGGGGAATCCAGTCGATCCACGAGGAAACATCGATCAGCGAGCTGTTTATTTAGAGTCCGCAAAAGGATCAGAGGAAAGAAATGGAAACGTTCACATTGGAAGGAACAATTCGCGGGGAGCGCGGCAAGAACGCCGCGCGCCGCAACCGCAAGGGCGGGCAAATTCCCGCCGTGCTCTACGGAGCGAAGAAGGATCCGCTGGTGCTCTCGGTCAACGCCAAGCAGCTCGGGCGCATCCTGCGCTCGGAGTCGGGGCACAACACCATCTTCACCGTGAAAGTGACGGACGGCGGCGAAGAGCGCGCCATGGTGAGGGATTGGCAAGTCGATCCGGTCAGCGGCACGCTGCTGCACGCCGACCTTCTGCGCATCGCCATGGACGTGCGCATGCGCGTGCATGTGCCGGTGCACACCTTCGGCGATCCGCAGGGCGTCAAGCTGCAGGGCGGCATCTTTGAGACGGTCACGCGCGAAGTCGAAATCGAATGCCTGCCGACGGACATCCCCGAAGAAATCCGGGTGGATGTGACGGAAATGCTGATCGGCAAGCAGCTGCGCGCCGGCGATCTGCCGCTCGATCCGGCCAAGATCAAGCTGGTGACCGATCCGCAACGTGTGATCGCGCACGTGGTCACGCTGAAGAAGGAAGAGGAGCCGGCCGCGGCGGAAGCGGCGGTGGCTACCGAAACGGCGCCGGCCGAGCCCGAAGTCATCAAGAAGGGCAAGAAGGAAGAAGAGGGCGAGGGCGAAGAAGGAGCCGCGGAAGCCGCTCCGGCCAAGGCCGAGAAGCCCGAGAAGAAGGGCAAGGAGAAGTAGCGAACGCGATTCTGGCCGGGACTTCTGCGACGGAAGAGCCAGCGCCCCGCACGCGGGTCGCCGGACGAGGGCGCGCCGCTGATGCGGTTAATCGTCGGTCTTGGAAATCCGGGCGCCGAGTACGCGCAGACGCCACACAACATGGGTTTTCTGGCGCTGGATGCCCTGGCCACACGCGCTGGCATTCGGGTGACCCGGCCGGAAGCGAAGTCGCACGCGGGCCGCGGGGAAGTGGCGGGACAGGCGGTGCTGCTGGCCAAGCCGCAGACCATGATGAATTTGAGCGGCGTGGCTGTGCGCATGCTGGTCGAGAAGTACGGCTGCGACCCGGCCGAAATGATCGTCCTGGTGGACGACGTCGACTTGCCCTGGGGCATGCTGCGCATTCGCGAGCGGGGCAGCGCAGGGACGCACAACGGGATGAGGTCCATCGTCCAGGCGGTGGGGACGGAGTTCATCCGCCTGCGCATGGGCGTGGCGCCGGAGCAGATTTGGGGCGAGTTGCGGGATTACGTCCTGCGGCCCATGGGACGCGCCGAGCGGGAAACGGCGCAGCAGATGGCCGGCGAAGCAGCCGACGCCGTCGAATGTATTCTGAAGGAAGGGGTAAGCGCGGCGATGACGCGGTACAACCGGCGCGTGTCGCCGGCCGAAGAGGGCCCCGAATAGGAAATCGCGCAACACGCGAAGAGAAAGAATCGAGGGAACATGGACGAACGAATCTACGATTTGATTTTCATTTGCCGGCCGGACACGCCGGAGGCCGACATCGACAAGATTATCTCGACGCTGGAGCACGCCGCTGCCGAGAAGCAGGCGAAAATCGAGAAGACGGAAAAGTGGGGGCGCAAGCGCATGGCCTACCGCGTGCACAAGCTGCGCGAGGGCTTTTACGTCTACATGACCCTGCGCACCACGCACGGCGAACTGGTGAAGGAACTCGAACGCCGCCTGAAGGTTTCCGATCCGGTGATCAAGTATCTGACGGTGCGCCTGGATGAAGAGCTCAAGCGCCAAGCCAAGCTGAAAGCGCACCGCGAACGCCGAGCGGCGCGGCGCCCGCGCAAGACCCCGGCCCCCGCGGGAGGCGAGCAGGCGGCCGCGCAGTCCTAAACTATTTTCAGGAGAAAGCAAATGGCAGAAGAGAATTCGAATCAGCAGCAAGCGCCCGCACCGGCTCCAGCTCCTTCCGCGCCGCGCCCGTCGGGAGGTCGCGGCCCGCGTCCAAGCGGACCCGGCGGCCCCCGGCGCGGCCGGCGCAATTACGTTCGTCGCAAGAAGGTGTGCCGCTTCTGCGTCGACAAAGTGGATTTCATCGACTACAAGAAAGCGGACGTCTTGGGGCAGTTCATCCAGGAACGCGGCAAGATTCTTCCGCGGCGCATGACCGGCACCTGCGCGCGCCATCAGCGCTGGCTGGCCGTCGCCATTAAGAGGGCTCAGAATATCGCTCTGCTTCCTTTCGGGGCGGAGATTTAGGGTCAAGACTGCGGGCGTCCCCCGGCTTGCGTGAGCTTCCGGGATCGCGCAAAACGCTAAAAATTCGAGGACTCGAACGATGCAGATTATTTTGCAAGAGGACGTTGAAAAGCTCGGCAACCGCGGCCAGATCGTGACCGTGGCCGAAGGGTATGCCCGCAATTTCCTGCTGCCGCGCAAGCTGGGCCTGCAAGCTACTCCCGGAAATATGAAGCGGCTGGAGAAAATGCGCGCGGCCTTCGCCAAGAAGGAAGCCACCGAAAAGGAATCCGCGCAGACGCTGGCCGAATTGCTGGCCACCGTGACGCTCACCATCTCGCGCAAAGCCGGGGAAAACGACCAGCTATTCGGCTCCGTCACTTCCGGCGATGTCGCCGAGGCGCTCGCGGCGCAGGGCTACACCATCGAGAAGAGGAAAATCGCCCTGGCCGATCCCATCAAGCTGGTGGGCGAATACCAGGTGCCGGTGAAGCTGTTCCGCGAGATCAGCGCAAACGTAAAACTCATCGTCAAGAAAGAAGAATAGCCGCGCGCGTTTCGTCGCGGAGCATTTTCAGGGCGCGGGCAAACCGCGCCTGTTTTTTTTGCTGCGATAGTGCTCCCTTCAGTGCCATCTGTTGGAGTTTGATCTGCAGGCGACATTTGCGTTTTCCGCAGAATTTCCACACCGCACTTTCCCGTCTTTGCCCGCTTTATCGCCGCGATTCCGGCGTTTTCCTCTTTTCATACGAGAGCTGGCGCGCGTGTCGGATTGACGTTTCTGCTCGAACTGGCAGAATGCGGCCTGCAATCATTCGCAGCGCGAGGGAACTTCGGCTTGGGTGGCCACGGGCGCCGGCTGGCGATCAACCGGAGCTGGCGGCATCGGCAAGCGAACGGTCCGCTGCGCTCCGAACCATCGCCGAAATCGGAAGAAAGAAGGGGCTTGCGCCCGGAGATCCTCTGGGCGAAAATAAAGCGAATCTCATGCCAGCCGACACCGCCATCGAGCGGCCGCTCCCGAACAACCTGGAAGCCGAACGCAGCATTCTCGGCGCCGTCCTGCTGGACAATCACGCGCTGAACGCCGCCCTGGAAAAGTTGCGCAGCGAAGATTTCTTTCTTCCCCAGCACCGCCTCATTTTCGGCCAGATGGTGCAGCTCGCCGAAAAACAGCAAGCCATCGACACCATCACGCTCATGGAGGACCTCAGCCGGCGCAACGAGCTGGAAGCCGCCGGAGGCATCGCCTACCTCTCGCAGTTGACCGATGGCCTGCCGCGCTTGACCAACGTCGAGCACTACGCCCGCATCGTCAAAGAAAAGGCCGTCCTGCGCAACCTGATCTACTCCGCTTCCGCCATACAGGAGCAGGCCCTGGCCGCCGGCGATGATGCGGACATCATCCTCGACCGCGCCGAGTCCGCCATCTTCCAGCTCGCCGAAGACCGCGTTCGCGCCGGCCTGATCGGCGTGAAAGAACTCGTTCGCGAGAATTTCGAGCGCCTTGAACGCATTTTCAGCGAAGGCCGCCGCATCACGGGCCTGGCCACCGGCTACACCGATCTCGACAACCAGACCGCCGGCCTGCAGCCTTCGGAACTCATCATTCTGGCCGCGCGCCCGTCCATGGGAAAAACCGCGCTCGCGTTGAACATCGCCGAAAATGTGGCTTTGCGCCAGCGCGAGCCCGTGGCCGTCTTCAGCCTGGAAATGTCGAAGGAATCGCTGCTGCTGCGCATGCTGGCGTCGGAGGCGCGCGTCGACGCGCACAAGTTCCGCACCGGCCACATGAACAAGGACGACTGGTCGAAGGTCACCACCGGGCTGGCCAATCTGGGCGAGGCGCCGCTGTGGATCGATGATTCGGCCTCATCCACCGTGCTCGAGATGGGCGCCAAGGCGCGGCGGCTCAAACGTGACAAAGGCCTTTCGCTGCTGATCGTCGATTACCTTCAGCTCGTCGTGCCCAGCAACACCGGCCGCAACACCAACCGCCAGGAGCAGGTCGCCGGTATTTCCCGCGCGATGAAGGGGCTCGCCAAAGAACTGAAAATTCCGGTGCTGGTGCTCAGCCAGTTGACCCGCGCGCCCGAACGCGACGAGCGCAAGCCGCAGCTTGCCGACCTGCGCGAATCGGGCGCCATCGAACAGGACGCCGACGTGGTCCTCTTCATCCACCGGCCGAATTTCTACAAGACCGATCTGCCCGAGGAAGAACGCGCCAAGGCCGAAGTGATCATCGCCAAGCAGCGCAACGGCCCTACCGGCAACCTCAATTTCGTCTTCCTGGCTC
>JBJKQB010000456.1:0-4209 GCA_046705825.1 Candidatus Acidiferrales bacterium | reverse complement strand
GCGCCGTTCCGTACAGGCCGGAGCGGATGCGCGAATCGCGGGGCAGCTCGATCTTCACCACAAAACTGCGGCTGGCGGGATCGGCCGCAGGAACGATCTGCACGACCCGCCCGGAAAGCTGCGCGTTACCGAGCGCATCGAGGGTCACAGGAACAGACTGTCCAAGCCGGGCCAGCGCGATATCGCTTTCGTCGAGCGTGGCCTCGAGGCGGTAGTGGCGCGTGTCCTCGATCGTAAAGATGGGCATGCCGGGAGCGGCCAATGTGCCGATGTCGGCTTTCTTTTCGGTGATCACGCCGTCAAAAGGCGCGCGAATCCGCGTATAGCTGAAGGCGGTCTGCGCCTGGGCCAGCGCGGCATTGGCCTGGGCTTCACCCGCCTGCGCCATGTCGCGGCCCGCGGCGGCCGACTGATAGCGGGCGCGAACTTCGTCGAATTCCTGCGGGCTGACTGATTTCGTAGCGTAAAGCTGCTGATAGCGCTTGAGCGTCGCTTCAGCGAGAACAAACTGGGAATTGGCAGCGATGACCTGGTTCTTCGCGGCGCTCAGAGCGGCGGTCGCCTGTTCGAGAGCGGCGCGCGGCTGCGAATCATCGATGACCGCGAGCACTTGCCCTTTCTGCACGCGGTCGCCTTCGCGGGCGTTGATCTGCACGATGGCGCCCATCATCTGGCTGGCCACCATGCTGGTTTGCGCGGCCTCCACGGTGCCTACAGCGTCGAGCCGGTCGGGAATCGTGACCTTTTGCGCCACGATGGTCGCCACGCCGGTGACCGCTTCCGGCGCTTCGGCTTGCGCCGTGCGCTCGTTCGAGCATCCCGAAAGCGCGACAGCACAGGCGAAGGTCACACCTGCAATTCCAGCGAAGATTCGATTCTTGCGATTCATGGCGTCACCACGGGAGATTGAGGATTCAGAGTGCCGCTGGCCAGCTGCAGGCTGGCGTAGCTGGTGTAGTAGCGAAAGAGGGCCTGCCAGTAAGACATCTGGCTCATGCGCGTGGCGTCTTCGGCGCCGAGCAGGTCGGTGATCGTGGCCAGCCCCGAACCGTAGCGGTTCTGGTTGATGCGCAAGCCTTCTTGCGCTTCCGTCACGGAGGCGCGAGCCACGTCGATCTGCTGCTGCGCGGAATCCAGATCGTAGTAGGCGCGGCGGACCTCGAGACGGATCTGGTCCGTCGTGGCTTCCCGCGCGGCGGCGATTTTGGTTTCCATGGCGCGCTCGCGAGCGAGTTGCGCGCGCTTAGCGCCGCCCGTGAACAAATCAAACTGGAGTTGAACTCCCGCGGTCCAATTATTTCCGCCGCCACCCGCAAGGAAGGTCGGGTTGTCGGCCTCCCAATCGGCAAAGGCGGTGATGCGTGGGCCGAATGCGGATTTAGCCATGGCCACGCTCTGCTTTTGCGCGGCCTCCTGTGAACGCAGGCCGCTCAAATCGGGCCGCATCTGCACGGCCTGTTTCTCCGCGTCTTCGAGCGAGACGGCGGGAAACGTCTTTTCAGCCAGGCTTTCGGCGGGCTGAAATTCCGAACCTGCGGGCAGGCCCATGGACGTGGCAAGCTGCGCGCGCGCAAAGGCCAAATCGTTGGTCGCGCTGATTTCTTCCTGCTTGCGCGTGGCAAACCGAACTTGCGCGCTGAGGTAGTCGGACTCGACCACGACGCCGCTCTCGTAGCGATGCTTGCTGCGATCGAGAATGGCTTGCGCCGTCTTCATGGACGCTTCCGCAACTTCCACGCGCTTCTCCGCGAGCAGAACTCCATAGTAGGAATTCACCACGCGAAAGATGATTTCCTGATCCGTGCGGTCGAGTTCGTGCCCGGCGGCGTCCTGCATGCGCTTGGCGCGGTCGACCGCGTGCCAGCTGGCAAAGGAATCGAAGAGGTTCCAGGCGCCGTCGAAGCGGGTGCCAAAATTGCCATAGGGCAGAGGCGTGTTCAGGACATTCAGCCCAAAGTCGGCGGCGCTGAAACGCCGCTGGCGCAGCTTGCTGCCGAAAACGAACACGGGATCATCGGAGCGCACGGCCGTCTCGTCGAACGAGAGATGAGGCAGCAGATAGGAGCGCGCTTCCTGAACACCAGCCGCGGCCGCGCGCGTATCGGCCAGAGCGACTTTGCGTTGCGGATTCTTTTCCAGCGCGATGCTCACAGCCTTTTGCAAAGTGATAGGAGAAGGCTGCTGCACCTGCTGCGGTTGCGGCGGATTGGGCTGCTGCGAGTCTTGCGCGAGGAGCGCCGCCGGAATCAACAGGACGCCCATCGCGAGCAGGGCCGCCGCGATCGGTCTGCGACGAGCATTCCTCGATCGGCCGCGAGCCTGAATCAAGACCGTTGCCGGGTGAAAGGGCGCCATCGGCTCGTTTCACCCTTCGACCGCGACGGGAGCCGGCGCCAGCCAGTGGGTCTTCTCGTCGACGATTTCGTAGGTCGTGTGCAGGACGGCGGTTTGCTTCACCATGGCGCCTACCGAGCAGTACTTGTCCTCCGAGAGGTGAATGGCTTCCTCGATGGCCGTGGGACTCACTTCGAATCCCTGCACGAGATGATGGATGCGCACGCTGGTGAACACTTGCGGAGGGCGCTCGGCCTGCTCCGCTTCCACGCGCACCTCGTATCCGGTGATTTTCTGGTGGTATTTCTGGCGCAGGATGGTGATCACATCGAAGGCTGTGCAGCCGGCGAGCGCGACCGCCATCAATTCGATGGGCTTGGGGCCGGTCGCTCCGGCGGCGTCGTCCAGAATGAGGTGGTGCTCGGTACCGGTGGCCGCCACAAATTGGCGGTCGGTCTTAAGCGGCTGTGTCAGCGTAACTTTGGCGGTAATCATGCGTTCCTCTTGCGCCCGCGTTTCCGGGTCGCACGAAAGAATGCAGGCGGGCGGAATTTGTTACGGGAAAATTGGGCGGAGTCTGGAACGTGCCATCGCGATACCGGCCCGCCTGCCTGTAACAAACGCGCGAGTTTCGCATTTGTTTCCATGAATCCGTGACGGCGGGCCCGGCGAGAGGAACGCTTTGCGCTGAACGAGTCAGCACAGGGCCAGGCTCGGAAAGGACAGGACTCCAATGGAAGGGTTCGCGCCGAAGCACATCCTCTGCCCAGTGGATTTGAGCGCCGCTTCGCCCCTGGTACTGCGGTGGGCCGATCTTTTCGCTCGGAAATATGGAGCGAAGATCGAGATCCTGCTCGCCGAATCGCCCGACTATCCCGCGTACTTTCTTCCCGGGCAGAAGGACGAACTGGCGCGTCAAGCGGAAAGCCGGCGCGCGGCGCTGCAGAAGCAGTTGGAAAGAACCGTGTTCGAGACTCTGGGGCGAACGGCTTCTTCGGAGATCCGAGTGGTCGAAGGGCATCCAGTCCAGGCGATTCTGGCGCGTATGGAGACGAATCCGCCCGACCTCATCGTCATGGGAAGCCATGGGCGCAGCGGTGTCGCGCGGATGCGGCTGGGCTCGGTGGCCGAAACGGTGGTGCGGGAAGCGCGCATGCCCACTTTGGTGGTGCGGTCGCTCGGCAAGCGGCCGGCGCCGACGGCCGTGTCGCGCGTGCTGTGCCCGGCCAAGTTGACGGATCACGGCCAGCGGTGCGTTGATTTCTCTGCGGCCATCGCGGCGAAATTCGGGGCGCAATTGGTGGTGGTGCACTCAGCCGAGCACGAAGCCGCGAATCTCGATGCGGTGCGCAAAGAGCTTTGCCGGTTGATTTCAGCCGATGCGCGCCAAAGCTGCGAAGTCGTGGAAGTGGTCCGACAGGGCAGCGCGGCCGAACAAATTCTGCTGGCGGCGCGAGAGCATTCCGTGGACCTGATCGTGATCGCCGCGCAGCATCAGCCGTTCCTGGAGTTCACCACGCTGGGAACGACGGCGGAGCGCATCATGAGACACGCGGACTCCGCCGTGCTAATCTTGCCGAGCGGAACGGGAGAATGAATCGTGGCTGATTGGCTGGAATTGCTCGCCTTCCTGGTTGTCTATATCGTCGCGCTGAAGTGGATCCTGCCGGCGCTGGGCGTGCCCACGTGAATGTCGAAATCCTGCGACGCCGCGGCGCGGCCTGACGCTAACACGGAAGAGCAAACACCGCAGCACGAGCGATGAGCGCTGGCGGCCCCAGTTCGTATGCGCTGAGTCCCATCGGAACGGTCGAATCTTCCCTGCGCAGCCGCGAGAATGCGCCACGACAACCGTTCCACGGCGCCCCGGAAGCC
>JBJKQB010000455.1:0-3373 GCA_046705825.1 Candidatus Acidiferrales bacterium | reverse complement strand
GCCGAAGGCGAGGCCACCGCCGTCTATCTTTCCAAGCTGATCAAGCCTCTCGGCGTCCGCGTCACCCGCATTGCCATGGGCATTCCCGTCGGCTCCGATCTCGAGTACGCCGACGAAGTCACCATGCTCAAAGCCATGGAAGGCCGCCGCGACCTGTAGCGATTCGATGGCGGGACTCTTGCCGATCTCTAATCCGCACACTCCACCATCGCCTTGAAAGCCGCGGTTGCGTGGCGCCCGCGCGTTGCTATATAACGACGGGTCGAAAACAAAATGACATACGGGGGAACTGTGAGGAAAATCGGGCTGATTCTTTGCTTTCTGTTGGCGATCGTTCCGGCCGAAGCGGCCAATCTTCAAAAGAAACTCGACAAAATGGCCGCGTCGTATCACGGCAAAGTGGCCCTGTACGCGAAAAATCTCACTACGGGCCAAACTGTCTCCATCGATCCCAATACGCCCGTGCAAACGGCCTCAGTGATCAAGCTGCCGCTGATGCTGCAGGCGTTCGAGCAGGTGAAAGCGGGCAAGATCAAACTCAGCGATCCCGTCATCCTGACCAAAGACAATCAAGTCGAAGGCTCAGGAGTCCTGCAGTTTATGGATCCCGGCCTCCGGCTCACGCTGAAGGACACGATCACCTTCATGATGATCCTCAGCGACAACACCGCCACAAACATGGTGATCGACAAGGTCGGGCTGAAGCCAACCAACGCGATGATCGCGCGCATGGGCATGAAGAACACCTATTTCTACAAAAAAGTGTTCAAGCCCACTACCGAGCCGATGCCGCCCGATCAGAAGAAATTCGGCTTGGGGAAGACCACCGCGGAGGAAATGGCCAAAATCCTGGAAAGCATCTATCGCTGCGATATGGGCGACCGCTCGCTCTGCCTGCAGATGATCACCATTATGCGCAACCAGCAATACCAGGGCATGATCCCGCGCTTCCTGCAGCGCAAGGACGCAACCGAAAGCCTTTCGGCCATCGCTGATAAAGTCGGAGAACTCGACGCCGTCCGCAACGACGTAGCGCTCGTCTACACCGTCCGCGGCCCGATCATCATTTCGATTTTCACCTACGATAATCAGGACACGTCCTGGACCTACGACAACAAGGCAGAAATCTTCATCGGACGTCTGGCCCAAGCCATCGTGAATCAGTGGGCGCCCGGCGGCCTCGCCCCCAAAGTGGCGAACCCGATTGCTCCCGCCAATTAGGCGTCACCCGAGCGAGTTGTGGTGGCGGAAACTCTTCCCGGCCACTGTCGTACCCACGCCGGCCCGCCTTGGCGCGCGAAGCGAAGCCTGCCTGCCGAAGACAGGCCTGTCTGCCGCAGGCAGAGATCTCACTTCCGTCGAAACGGTTCGATAGCAGTGCAGGATCAAAGCCGCAAGTTAAACGCGGAGGCCGCAAACAAAAAGGGGTACACTTCTCATCGTTCTTGCTGGGACGATTCGGTGAACTATCCGTGGTTGGCGGGCGAATCAGCTGGGAATCTTGAATCCTGAATTGCCGGGGCCGCGCGTACCGGGACCGCCGGCGGCCGCGCCCGCCGATTTCGTCGTATTCATCCGCTCGACGAGGTCCTGAAGCCTGCGCACCACCGCATCGACCACCTGGTCCTCATTCGTCCCGTTCGACCCATTCTCGGGCAGCCGTTGCGCCATCATGCTGGCTTTCTGCAATTCGAATTCGCGGGAAACGTCATCGACAATCCGCGCCGGAATCGGCCGGACCTGGTCCACGAACGCGTTGATCAGCGAATGCTCGCATAGCAGGTTCGCCACTCTTGGAATGCCTTGCGAGTGCCGGTAAACCGCGTCGATCGCCTCAGTAGAAAAAATCGGAGTGCCATTCGCGCCGGCGATGCGCAGCCGCTCGGCCACATACGACTGCATTTCTTCCCGAGTCAGCGGCGCGGTGCTGCAGCGAATCGTAATCCGCTGGCGCAACTGCCGCAGCGCCGGATCCCGCAGCTTCTCTTCCAGCTCGGGCTGTCCGGAGAGCACGATCTGCAGCAACTTTTCCTGCGTCGTCTCCATGTTGGTCAGCAGCCGGACTTCCTCCAGCACCTCGTTCGAAAGATTCTGCGCCTCGTCGACGATCAGCACTGCGGTCCGCCGCTCGCGATAGCGGTCCAGCAACCATTGATTCAGCTTGATCAGCCGCTGGCTCTTGTCGCGCGACTCGCAGGGAATCCCAAAATCATTCAGCACGAAATCGAAGAATTCGCCTTCGTTCAGCCGCGAATTGAAGATGAACGCCGTGGCGACTTTCTCTTCGCTCAGCCACTCCAGCAGGCGGTTGATCAGCGTGGTCTTGCCCGTGCCGACTTCGCCCGTCAGCAACAGAAAGCCTTTGCGGTTGCGGATACCATAGGCAAGTGCGGCGAGCGCTTCGCGGGTGGCCCCGGTCAGGAACAGAAACCGGGGATCGGGATTGGGGTTAAACGGATATGCCCGAAGGCCGAAAAAGTTCTTGTACATACGGTGGATACCTGCACGTTCCCTGCCAGCCACCCCCAGCCCGGCAGCCAGCTCACCTACCATGATATACCACCTTTGGCCGTCAAGCGACATGTACCGCAGAGGTCGTTCCCACGGTACGCAAGCCGCCGCAATCCCAGGTGTGGTAATTTTGACCGTCCGGGTACGACTGGACATCGGAGCCAGATTCCAAATCTCGGAACCCTACCTCTTATGAATCGCCTCGCCACCTTCGCGCTACGCGGCCTGTTCGGCGCGCTCGTGCTCGTTGCGCTCTTGTGGATTGCCGACTTCGTTTCCTTTCGTTACCGCCTCTCGAAGGGCACGCCGGGCAATCCGGTGCAAACTCTCAACATCCATCCCACCTACGCCATTCCGCACAAGGACGGCCGCGCCGAATACGTGTTCGGCGAACCGCAGATGGTTACGTGTGTGCGCTCGATCTTCCCGCATGGCGGCGATCCGCCCTGCTGGTACGTTCGGAAGACCGCCTCTAAGCCCATTGAAATGTGAGCGGTACGTCTGGCCATACACGTGTGCCGCAGCTGCTACACTGTGGCGGCTCGGCCGTGGCCCGGACGCGTCTCCCGGCTTGTGCGCGCCCGGCAAGGCGGTTCCCGCCGATGTCCTTTTCGGCACTGGGGGTACCGCCGGGTGATGGCTTTCCGCGTCCGCATTTCCTAACCTCGTTCCTATATCCAGCGTGAAGGATGAACCAGAATGCCTGACGCAGCCCAGCCGACCCAGGCCCCAGCTTCGGTGCCAACAGCGCCCGCAAGCGTCAACGGCGCTACGCCGCCGTCTTCCACAACTGCGCAGACGCCCTGGCTTGCGGGTAACGGCCCAATCATCGCTCTGTTCGCGGTCGGGATCCCGGCGCTGA
>JBJKQB010000454.1:0-8815 GCA_046705825.1 Candidatus Acidiferrales bacterium | reverse complement strand
TCCTCGTCCACCCCGTTCATCAGCAGGATTGGGGAGGCACCGTCGACGCGGATCTGGACGTTGAAGTGCCCAAGACCGCCACCGTCACTGCGCAGTCTGGGAATGGCGACATTACCATCGCCGGCGTCGCGGGCCCGCTGCAGGTCAACGCCGGCAATGGCGATATCGACGTGCACGACGCGGGATCGGACGTCTCCGCCACGGTCAACAGCGGCAATGTCCGCGTGTTCAATCTCAGCGGGAACCTGCGCGTCAACGGCCACGGCAGCGAGCTTGACATCTCCGGCGTTTCCGGCAATGCCTCTCTCGATGGCGACTTCTTCGGGCCGGTTCGCCTCCGCAACATCGCCGGTGTCACCCGCTACTCTTCGCAGCGCTCCAGCCTGATGGTCACTCAGTTGACCGGGCGGCTCGAACTGAATCCCGGCGGCATCGAATTGTCCAACGTGGCCGGTCCGGTCAAGCTCGCCACTCGAAATAAGGACATTGAGGTCGAAGATGTTGCCGGAACGCTCGATATCGCCGATTCGCATGGCGACATTTCCATTCACTGCTCGCGCCCGCCCAGCGCGCCTATCCGCGTCAGCGATGAATCGGGCGAGGTCGTTTTGACCTTGCCCGGCAGCTCCAATTTCGAGATCACCGCCGTTTCACAGTCGGGCGAAGTGGACAGCGAATTTCAGGATCCCTCGCTGCGCCTGGTGAACGACCCCAGCGTCGGGCGCTTGAGCGGCACCATCGGCGCGGGCGGCCCCAAAATCAGCATCGCCACCACCTACGGCACCATTTCCCTCCACAAGGGCAGCTGACCCCCTGCCCGCAGTCAGAAATTCTCGCTGCTGAAAGCAAACGGTTGGACGCCGGTCGAATCTGCCGCGGAACCACTATTTCAATGTGAGGCGGTTTCGCGCAGCTGTGCCAGGGTGGAGAAGAATTCGGGGAAGGAGACGGCGGCGCAATCGGCGTCGATGACGGTGCTGTCGCCCTCCGCTCCCAGCGCAGCCACGGCGAGCGCCATGGCGATGCGATGGTCGCCCTGCGGATCGACTTTCGCCCCGCGCAGTTTTCCGCTGGCGCGGCCCGCCACGCGCAGCCCGTCCGGAAACTCCTCGACGCCGGCGCCCATGCGCCGCAGCCCCTCGGCCAGCGCGGCGATGCGGTCGCTCTCCTTGACGCGCAACTCCTTCGCATCGCGAAACTCGATTCCCTTCTCCGTGTACGGCCCGAGCGCCGCCAGCATGGGCAGTTCGTCGATCATTTCCGCCACGTGCGCGCCGGAAATCGTGCCGCCCTCGAGCGGCGAGTGCCGCACGGCGATCTCGCCGACCAGTTCGCCTTCGCGCGACTGCAGCGAAGCCACGTTGATGGTGGCGCCCATGCCGATCAGGAAGTCGAGAACGCGCGTGCGCGTGGGATTCAGCCCTGCGTTGTGCAACAGCAGCTGGGAACCCGGCAGCACCAGCGCCGCGCCAATCAGAAACACCGCGGCGGAAAGGTCGCCCGGCACGATGATCTGCCGCGCCTGCAATTTCGGCCGCGGATGGATGCGCACAATCGCTTCCGCGCGGCTCCCGGCGCCGGTGGCAGGCTGGGATTCGCCCCTGCCGATTTCGACCGAGGCGCCGAACTCGCGCAAGGCCAGCTCGGTATGGTCGCGCGTGCGCACCGCCTCGCGGACGCTGGTCACGCCATCGGCGAACAGCCCGGCCAGCAGAACGGCGGATTTCACCTGCGCGCTGGGCACCGGCAGCGTGTAATCAATCGCGTGCAGATTCCCGCCTCGGATCTCGAGCGGCGCGCGGTCGCCGTCGACGCCGCTGACCGCAGCGCCCATCTGGCGCAGCGGCACAGCGATGCGCGCCATGGGACGAGTGCGCAGCGAGCGGTCGCCGGTGATCGTCGACGTGAACGGCTGTCCGGCCAGCACGCCGGCCAGCATGCGCATGGTGGTGCCGGAATTTTCGGCGTCGAGCGCGCGCCGCGGCGCCTTCAGCCCGTTGAGTCCCGCGCCGGCAATGCGCACGCGCTCGCGTCCCATTTCGATCGGCACGCCCAGCCGCTTCAAGCATTCCAGCGTGCTGCGGCAGTCCGCGGCCGACGCGTAGTTGTAGATTTCGCTGGTGCCTTCGGCCAGCGCCGCGATGATGGCGTAGCGATGCGAAATCGATTTGTCGCCGGGAAGCTCGGCAACGCCCGACACACTTCCTCCCGGCGAAATGATCTGTTTTGCCATCGCATAATCCTAGCATGCGCGCTGCGCTGCAATCGCGTTCCTGGCCACGATTCAGGCGCGCACGCTCATCGTGCAGGGCGACCGCGACCCCCTCTATCCCGTCGAGCTCTCGGTGGAAATGGCCAAAGCTATTCCCAACTCGAGCCTTTGGATCGTCCCAAACGCGGGTCATGGGCCGGTGATCGGGGCAAGGTGGCCCGAGTTCATGCGCACCGCTGCGGCCTTCCTGCGGTGCTAACTTCCCATGACTGATCAACTTAGCGCGGAATCGGCGCCTGCCGGCGACGCACGAGCCCCGCGGCATAAGGTCGCGCGAACGGAACGAAAAGTGCTCTGAGTTTGTGTAGCCGTTACGCTCGATTTCAGCGTCTAATCCAGTACGGCTTTCCGAGCGGTGCGCGAATGAAGCCCTCGGGAGCTGCAGTAGATCGAAGAGAAGAAAGGAACCAGTGGCTGATTTGCTTCCCGAAACGCCGCTGGTATGATAAGTGCCCATGCCCCACTTGCGTCGAGTTTCAGCAGCATTCCTGGTCCTGGTAGCGCTCGCCTTTGTGGTTGCCTCAGGCTCGCTGCAGGCCAGCGATCTTCCGGCCACCATCCCCATCAGCCAAATCAAGCCCGGCATGAAGGGCGTAGCCTACACGATCTATCAGGGCGATCAGGTTGAGCCGATCAATCTGGTGGTGCTGGGCGTGATGCGCAACGCTCTGGGTCCCAAGCAGGACGTCATCCTGGTGAAGCTGCTGGGCGAGAAAGCGGCGCAATCCGGCGTGGTAGCGGGCATGAGCGGCAGCCCGGTTTACTTCGACGGCAAGCTGGCCGGCGCGCTTTCGCTGAAGCTCGGAGTGTTCACCAAGGAAGCGATCGGCGGCGTGACGCCCATCGCCAGCATGCTGCAGGTGGAAAAGGAATCGCTGGTGAAGAGTCCGGCCGCGGAATTAGCGCCCGGCAAAGTGCGGCAGGATAACGTGGCTGCGCACGTTCCCTTGTCGTCTGATTTCACGCAATTCACTTCGGTGGGTAATGGACAGTATCTGGTGCCCATCGAAACGCCGTTGATCACCAGCGGCATTTATCCGCAGGCCCTGTCGCAATTTCAGAAGCAGTTTTCCTCCTGGGGCGTGTCAGCGATGGCCGGCGGCACAGCGTCCGCTTCGCCCACCGACGCCAGCCTCAAGCCCGGCGACATGGTCGGAATCGATTTGATTCGCGGCGACTTTTCGATTGCCTCGGGCTGCACTGTTACGACGGTTATCGGGAACCAGATCCTGGCCTGCGGGCATCCCCTGTTCGGTTTCGGCTCCGTCGACTGGCCGATTTCCCGCGCGCACGTGATCATGACCCTGGCCTCGGCCATGGCTTCCACCAAAATCATGACCACCGGCGGTGTGATCGGCACGCTGACGCAGGACCGCCGGACCGCCATCCTGGGCAAACTCGGCCCTGCTCCGCCGATGATTCCCATGGACGTGGACCTGCAAACGCCCGCCGGCGCGCAGAATTTCCATTTGCAGGTGATTGAGAGCCGCCAGCTGACGCCGATTCTCGTAGCCCTCGCGGCGTATAACAGCATTGTGGGCACGCCCGCCTACGGCGAAGGTTCCACGCTGCAACTGAACGGCTCGATTCAGATCAAGGGGCACACGCCGGTGAAAATGGACGACCTGTTCGCGCCCACCGACGTTCCCATACCAAGCGGCATGATGGTGGCGCTGGCGGTGGAGGGCGCGTTTTCGCGCATCTATTCGAACCCGTACGAACGCCCCGACATCGAGGGAATTCACCTGCACGTCACGACGCTGCAAGAGCGCCGTTCGGCGCGCATCGAAAACGCCTGGGTGGGCAAGAGCGAAGTTCATCCGGGTGAAACGCTGGACGTCAAGGTGCTCCTGCGGCCCTATCGCGGCGCTCCCATCGTGCGCGAAATTCCCATCCGCATACCGGAAGAGGTCACGCGCGGGAAACTGCAATTGATGGTGAGTGACGCCAACTGGGTCAACCGGAATCTGGAGATCGTGACCGCCTCGTCGGACGGCCAATTGCCCGGACTGGAAGAGCTGATCCGGCTGGTCAACCGCACGCGGCAGAACGACCGTTTGTACGCCACCCTGTTGCAGCCGACGCCCACCCTGCTGGTCGAAGACAAGGAACTGCCCAACGCGCCCGTATCGGAAATCAACATCCTCAACCAGCACCAGAATCCGGGCGAAACGCGTCTGCTGTGGCAATCGACGGCGGGTGAATGGTCGGTCGAAATGCACCAGGTGATCTCGGGAGAACACTCCCTGACGATCACAGTCAAGTGACGCTGCTTCCCAAGGAGCTTCAGCGATGAAATGCCGAACAGTTCTGGTGTGCGCGCTGGCCGCCGCCCTGTGGCCCGCGCAGGCCTTTGCGGAGCATACGCACTACTGGCGCGAGTCGGATTCCGTCGATTTCAGCCGCGGCACGGCGAAGGGCGTGGCCATTCGCAGCGATGGGAAGCTCATGCCCGCGCCCGAATTCACGCAATTTGCCGACCCTAATCTGGCCTACATCTGGCAGCTGCGGCTCGACACGCACGGCCGGCTGTATGCGGCGGGTGGGCCGAATGCGAAGGTCGTTCGCTTCGACAATGCAGGCAAGGCGACGACCGTATTCGATTCTTCCGAACTGGCGGCGCAAGCGATTGCTTTCGATGCGCAGGACAATCTGTACGTCGGGACCTCGCCGGACGGCAAAGTTTACAAAGTGACGCCGGACGGCCAGAAAACCGTCTTCTTCACGCCCAAGACGAAGTACATCTGGGCGCTGCAGATCGACCGGCACGGCGATCTGTTCGTGGCCACCGGCGATCGCGGCAAGGTGTACGTCGTTTCCCACGAGGGAGAGGGCGGCGTCTTCTACCAGACCGATCAGCGCCACGCCCGCTCGCTGGCGCTGGACGGCAAGGGCGACCTGCTGATCGGCACCGAACCCGACGGTCTGATCATTCGCGTGCGCATCGAACGCAAGACGGCGCAAGCCCCGCCCACCGCGGGACCCTCCTTTGTACTCTACGAAACCGATAAGAAGGAAGTGACCTCGCTGGCGGAGGACTCGGCGGGCAATCTCTACGCCGCTTCCATCGGCCAAAAAGGGCCGGTGACCACGCCGATTCTGCCGCCGCAGATCGTGCCGCAGCAGGCCCAGGCGGTGGTGAGGGCGGGTGGCATGGCGCCCGGCACCATCGTGGTCTCGCCGGAGCAAAAGGAGACGCCGCGCGCCGCGCCCGTCGCCCCGTTCACCTATTTTGCCAACGCCGCCGGTGGCAGCGAATTGGTGCGACTTTCGCCCGACGGCTCGCCGAAAGAACTGTGGGACTCGAATGCCGACCTGATCTTCTCCACCTCCTTCTCGCCGGCCGGCAAATTGCTCCTCGGTACGGGTGACAGCGGAGCGATCATCCAGCTCGAAGGCAACGGCGTTTTTTCCACCGTGGCGCAGTCCGCTTCCGCGCAAGTGACTTCCCTGCTGGCCGCGCCCGGGGGCAAGATGTTCGTGGCCACGGCCAATCCGGGCAAGGTGTTCACGCTGGGTCCCGGATACGCCAGGCAGGGCAGCTTCGAATCGAACACCTTCGACGCCAGCATTTTCTCGCACTGGGGCCGCCTGACCTGGTGGGGCGAGAACGGCGCGACCCAGGGCAAAGTCGTCTTCTATGCCCGCTCGGGCAATACTTCCAGCCCGGCGAAGAATTGGAGCCCGTGGGCCGGGCCGTACAAGAACCCCAATGACGCTGCGCCCGTCGATTGTCCCCCCGCGCGGTTCGCGCAATGGAAAGCCGTGTTTGTCGAGACGGCGGGTTCGCCAAGCTTGTCCTGGGTCACCCTGGCCTACCAGCCCAAGAACGTCGCGCCCATCATCGACGACATCGCCATCCAGGATCCCGGCGTGCGCCTGCAGGAACTGCCCCAGGGTGTGAATCCGGCCGGCAGAATCAACGTGCAGGTGCGCATGCCGCACTCGGGAGGCGCGATATCTCCCAGTCCCGCGAACGCCGAAGAATTCCCGAAGCCGCCAAAAATCCAGATTCCCCCGCAGGGCTATTGGGACAAAGGCTGGCAAAGCGTGGTCTGGAGCGCCCACGACGAGAATGGCGACGATCTCGTGTTTAGCGTCTATTACCGCGGCGAAGGCGAAAAAAACTGGCGCTTGCTGAAGGATCAAATCACGCAGAACTACTATTCCTGGGACACCACCACCATGCCGGACGGCGCCTATTATCTGAGGGTCGTCGCTTCGGATTCTCCCTCGAATCCTCCCGATCGCGCGCTTACCGCCGAGCGTGACAGCGACCGCTACGAGGTGGAAAACACGCCGCCCAGCATCGAAGCCCTGCAGGCAGGGGTGCAGGGCCCCGACGCGACGGTCACCTTCCGCGGAGACAGCGCCGGAAGCGATGCGCTGGCGGAAGCGAAGTACAGCGTCGACGCGGGCGCCTGGCACATCGTCTATCCCGTGGGCCTGCTGTCCGATTCGCCCCGGCAGACCTATCGCATCGTGCTGAACCATCTGGCGCCCGGCGAACACACGGTTGCGGTGCAGATCGCCGATCGCTTCGACAACACGACGGCGGCCAAGACGACGTTCACCGTTCCGGCAGGGGCGACGGCCGAAAAGTAGCGCGTCGATTTTTCAAACCCTTGGAAATGCGCGGCCGCCTCGGCCGTTGCGATGCGTGCCTCGGGGAGACTTTCCGGATGTCGACACAAACAGCAGCGCTGGCGCCGCCCGATCTGGCGGCCATTCGCGCGGCGCATCAAAGAATCGCGCCGCGCATCCATCGCACCCCGGTTCTGACTTCGGCTTCCCTGAACGAAATCGCGGGCGCCGAGATCTTCTTCAAGTGCGAGAACCTGCAGAAGACGGGTTCGTTCAAGATTCGCGGCGCGACGAACGCGGTCTTCTCACTGACGGACGAGCAGGCCAGGCGCGGCGTGGTGGCTCCCTCATCCGGCAACCATGCCGCCGCACTCTCGTTGGCCGCCCGCTGGCGCGGCATTCCGGCATGGTTGGTGATGCCGTCCAATTCTTCCCCGGTGAAAAAGCGGGCGGTGGAGGCCTACGGCGGGAAGATCACGGAATGCGAGCCAACCATGGAGTCGCGCGAGGCCACCTCCGCCGAACTGATCCAACGCACCGGCGCCCACTTGGTTCATCCCTACAACGACGTCCGCGTCATCGCGGGGCAAGGCACGGCAGCGCTCGAACTCCTCGAACAGGTGCCCAATCTCGATGCCGTGATCGCGCCGGTCAGCGGCGGGGGGCTGCTCGGCGGAACGGCCATCGCGGCGAAAAGCGTCCGGCCGGAGATTCGCGTGATCGGCGGCGAACCGGCCAATGCGGACGATACGGCGCGCTCGCTGGCGTCCGGCAAAATCGAACCAGTATCGAAGGCTCACACGATGGCCGACGGCCTGCGCGCTGGTCTCGTGCCGCTGACCTTTGGCATTTTGCGCCAGCGTGTGGACGACATTTCTCTGGTCACCGAACAGGAAATCGTGGCGGCCATGCTTCTGCTGTGGGAGCGCATGAAAATCGTCGTCGAGCCTTCCGGCGCGGTAGCCGCCGCTCCCGTCTTGAACAGAAAAATCCGCGCCCAAGGCAAGCGCGTCGGCGTCATCCTCTCCGGCGGGAATCTTGACCTGCACCAGCTTCCCTGGGCCCGCTAAGGCCCGGCCCGCAGGCACACACTTCCGCCTTAATCCATGCGTTCAGCTTGCGCGGACCGCGTTCGCCTTATTTGAACTTGGCTTCCGAGATGCGCCGCGCCACCTTATCCGCGAAAGGATGCGCCAGTTGTCCTACGGAGCCGGAGTACGCGCTGCCCCAAAACTCCGCACGAATGGTGTCGCGGTGCTCGAATACCTTCACGCCGTTTTCGTCCGTGACCCAATAGCGGATATCAGCGGCCTCGCGCCCTGAACCCATGCCAATCAGCATGCGTTTCGCGGCATTGCCGGCGCGCCATCCTACGATTTCACCGTCGATGGTGTACATGTGGCCGGGCTGGGCAGGGCGCTCCGCCGCGAGGTCGAACTGCGCGCCGAGCTTGGCCTTCAGCTCCGCCAGCGTGAGCGTCTGGAGCTGCTTCATGTCATAGGGCCACGCAACATCTTGCGCCAGCGTAAATGTGTTCAATACGAGCGGGGTCTTTGCCGGGAGCGGCGCTGTTTCGGTCGCGTTCTGCTGCGAATAGGTCATCGAAGCAGCGAAGAGCGTCATTCCCAAGACGGCCAGGAGCCAAATACACTTCTTTGCCATGCGCACCTCCACGTGAGCTTGCCGGATGAGCCATCTGTATCGACTTCGTAGAATTGCGCTTCATTCCCAAGCTGGTCCGATCGCCGCAGCTAATTCGCCGCACTGGCCCGATGGTGCGTGGAGTGGTAGCGTTCGTATCCGACTGCGGCGTAATACACCGCGCGATCGAAGAAAGCCTCGATGGCGCGAGAGAGCTCCAGCACCTGAACGATTTCGCCCGCGTGCTCGGTGAGCACTTCGTCCGTGATGTGTTCCCAGATGTGTTCCTTGGTGGCCACGATCGCCAGCAGCAGCTGG
>JBJKQB010000453.1:0-3715 GCA_046705825.1 Candidatus Acidiferrales bacterium | reverse complement strand
AGTCTGGTTCTATATCCAATAGGAACCATGGCCGAGAGGCCAGCACACGCGCCGACCGAAAAGAAATTGCACCCGCGCTCCTCCGAAGCGCGTCGGGAGAGCTCTTGCCCTCTTGACAAAGACTTATCATGGGAGTCGGGTAGTCGCACATTCGGTCTCCGGGCAAGAACCGAATGGCGGTTTCCCCGTTTCACAGGACTTGGCCGAGATGCATAGGCATGAAGACCCGCGTGGATCGCTCCGGGCTACGTCCGAGGCGCGAGGACGGTGCGCGAGAGCTGCGGCTACGTCGCCCGATAGCCGCCACCCAGATCACTGCTTTGCTTTTCTTTTTTTCGGGCCTGGAATCCAATCGCCCTTCCTGTGCACTCGTTGAAAACGCCGCAAAAATCTTCGCACCGCGCGGCGCCATTTTCAACCTGCGGGCATCATTTCACTTTCTGAGTGGATGGTAAGTTTCTCGGATTTGCGCTGAACGATCGGGCTTCGTGGACGAGCACGACTCTGAGCCTGCACACATCAATGCGCGTGCAGCACCTGGAAAACGTAAACGGCGACGATCGCCAGCATCACCAGAACGTAAACGCGCAAGGCCCACAAGGCTGCGCGCATGCCTCGCGACAGCGGCGTCCGCCCGAAGCGCGACTGCGCCTTCGCCGCCACCACCTGATCGGCTTCCAGCAACGACAGCACAAGGCGCGGGTCCTTCAGATTCGGCCGCTTCGCGCGCCCGTCGCTCTCTGGTTGTCGTCCCGAGTTCATCCCGTCCCGTTGCATTCCGCTCATTCGATCGACTCTTTCCGGATCACCCGCCCAGCCATTTCGGGAAAATCGTGGCCAGTCCAAAACCAATCCCCGCGCAGATCAACAAGACGGTCACCGTGATCCCCGCGACATTCGCCCACCATCCGTTCACCTGCTCGCCCATGACTTCGCGATCGTTCACCAGCAACAGCAAAAACGCCAGCGCCGGCGGCATGGCCAGCACCGCGATCACATTCACCACCAGCACCACGAACTCCAGCGGAAATTTCGGAATCAATACGAGCCCCGCCGCCACGCACGCGGATCCGAACAGAATCAGATAAAAGGGCCAGGCTTCGCGCAGCGGTTGGTTCAAGCTGTGTCCGGTGTGCAGCACCTCGCCGAAGGCGTACGCCGAGGAAGCCGAAATCGTGATTGCCGCAACGATGCCCGCTTCGAAGATGCCCAGCGCAAAAAGCGCTGCGCCCGCATGCCCGATCCACGGCTCAAGCGCTTGGGCGAATTGAGCGGCCTGAAAGTTTTCTGCGCTGATCCCGTGCCGGAACAGCGGCACCGTCGCCAATACCGTGGCCACGGCGAAAAGCGCGGCCAGCGCGGCCCCGGTCAGTGTGTCGATGCGGCCCGCGCCGATGTCGCGCGGCTGCATTCCCTTGTCCACCACGGCGCTTTGCTGGAAGAACAGCATCCAGGGAGTCACGGTGGCTCCCACGGTCGCGAGCATCAGCACGAGAAGCTCATAGTGGTTTCCCTGTGGAAACGGCGACCACGTCAGCATCGCCTGTCCCACCGCGCGCCAGTCGGGATGCGCCAGAATCGCCACGGGAATGAACAGCGCGTTGAAAATGGCGAGGCTCAGCGTAATTCGTTCCCAGGTCCAGTAGCGTCCCGTTGCGATTGCGCCGAGCACAATCACCAGCGCGCCGCCCACCGCGACAGCCGGCCGAATGCCGAAAAATCCCAGGCCCGCGCGCACGCCAATGAATTCGGTCACCAGCGTCAGAAAATTTCCCAGCACCAGATCGCCCATGGCGAAGAAGCCCCAAAATCTTCCGAAGCGGTCAAAGATCAATTCCGCGTGCCCGCGGTGCGTTACGGCGCCTAGCCGCACGGTCATTTCCTGCACGATGAAACCCATCGCGAAGGTCAGCAGGACGAAGGGCAGGAAGAAGCCAATTCCATAGCGCGCGCCGTCCGCCGAGTAGGACAGCATGCTCGGCGCGTCGTTTTCGCCGAGAAACACGAGAATCCCCGGCCCCACCAGCAGCCAGAGCAGCCGCAGATTTCCCAGCGCCTTCGATCCCCGGCCCATCCAGCGGGCGCGCGCCACCTCGTAACGGTCGCGCGCGCGATCGATGTCTTCGTGCGTTAATTGCCCGATCAGGTCGGGCGCTGCGGCCGAAGCGGCCGCTGTTTCCGTCGTGGGATGCGCCGCGTGCCCGCTTTTCGAGGGGTTGCGCGCCGGCGAACTCGCTGCCGAATCAGAGGCTCCAAACGCGCTCCCCGCCGCATCCACACTTTCGCCGGAACCGTCCTCTGTGTCGTCGAAGTCCGTCATGAGTTAACCGCACTGAACTCTATAAATAAACTACGCTTAACTCCCCGCATCGTCAACGCGGGAGTTGCGCCGTCGAAAGCCGCACGCCGATCTGTTGAGTCAAGGGAAGACTTCGGTGTCGGAGCAGGCCCCGCTTCACGAATGCTGTGGTGCGCAACCGGGATGTGGGGGCGTTCGGCGGCCACATCCATTCCGCATATGCGGCGGCCGTTTTTCTTATGCTGGGACGCGATCTTCGCGCGGAGTTTCGCATCCGCGGCCGAGAAGATCCTCGTACATTTCCTTGTACCGCCGGGCTTGGATCGTCAGTTCGTATTCTTGCACCGCGATTCGCCGGCAGTTCGCCGCCATCTCGGCCCGCTTGTGTGAATCGCGCAGCAACTCCTGGATGGCGCTTCGCAGCCCGGCGGCGTCGCCCGCCTTTACTCCGAGCCCCGTCACGCCTGGCCGGACTAAGTCCGGCACGCCCCCCGCATCGAAGGCCACGACCGGGACGCCGCAGGCGATCGCTTCCAGCACCGTGTTCGGCAGATTGTCCGCCAGCGACGGCGCAACAAAAACGTCTGCGGCGCTATACACGAACGAGAGCACCCGGTCATTCGCGATCCCGTCCATGGACGCGTGCCGGAATCGCCGGATGCTCGCAGGCGCCTCGCCGCCCGCGCAAACGATGAACACCTCATCCGGCGCAATGCCCTCGAGGGCCTGCTCGAACAGGTGATATCCCTTGCGAAAATCGGTCACTTTGTCGGCCATAAACAGCAGCACTCGGGCATCCACCGGCACACCCAGCAGCGCGCGCGCCACTCGCCGTTCGCGCGGCTGGAACATCTCCAGGTCCAGACCGTAGGGAATCACGCTGCACGGAAACCTTCCCAGCAGCAGGCTCCGCCCAACCTCCCTCGCCAGCCAGCGGCTCGGCGTCACGATGCGCACTCGCTTCGGATCGAGCTTCGCGTACTCGTTCTTCTTCCTCGCCCAGATTTCCCGGCTCAAATCCTTTTCCTTCCGCGATCCGAGCTGGGGGCAGTGGCCGCAGCCCCCCGCGAATTTCCCGCACCCCAGGTCATAGCAACACCCACCCGTAAAGTTCGCCATATCGTGCAGCGTCCACACGAAGGGTTGCCCTTTCGGCAGCCAGTTGAAGAAGGCGGGATAATCCAGAAATTCCGCGACCCAGTGCAGGTGGATGACGTCTGCAGTGGGGATTTGCTCCAGAGGACCGGAGAGGAAGCTGGTGCGGTCGTCGGTGAAGAAGGTGTGCTCCCGGGGCAACCTACCCTCGTAGGGCCGCATGCTGCGGTTCAGGCGGTAGCGGCGCCAGTTCCGCGCGAGGCCCGCAAGCAGTTGTTTGCGCGGCACATAACGCACCACGTCGGGGTCGCCGGTCACCTT
>JBJKQB010000452.1:0-3877 GCA_046705825.1 Candidatus Acidiferrales bacterium | reverse complement strand
GCGCGCCCTGCTCGTTCTGAATGCGCACACGCACGGAGAGCTCGCGCTGCCCGCTTCCATCATTCTCAAAACGCACCGCTAAAGAATGCCGCTCGAAAATGTACGGCGGGCTCGCGTCCGCAACGCGTTCCGCGTTTCTTGCGGCCGATTGTTGCTCTTGCGCGTTGCGTTCTTGCGCGCGCCCCGCCCCATTCACCGCAAAGGCAACTGCCCAACTCAGTACAAAAAGTTGGACTAACCCGGACGCCAGCGCGGCCCTGCGAAAAAGCATTCCTGCTCCCTGTTGAAAACTTTCCGCACGCAGTGTAGGCGACTTGCGCCAACCCGGAAAGCTCCAGCTTGCCCCCTGTTGACCAAAGCCGAAAGCTTCCGCCAGAGGCGGGCGCTGGACCTTGCGCACTCGGCACCGCGTTCCAAATCGGGAAAGCGGGCCTCCCGCCCCCCTTTGAACTAAACAACCCGTGTAGAATCAATGACATCGGCGCATGCCGTGCAAGGCGCGCCTTGCGCGCCGGTCCCAGGAGTTTCGCCTATACCTGTTCTTTGTCTCGAAGCGAACAAGCTCCAGCGAGGCCTAGTACTGCACCTGGCCGAACCGCCCGCGATCGCCACACCAGAAGTGAGAATCCCTCGGACCAGCGCCCGAGACGCGGTTTTGCACAGCCGAATCGAGTTGACAGCAACTACTGTTTTCCCTATACTTACCCGGTTGTTTTGATTGGTTTGGGCAAGTGGTGAAAGGGAAGTCTTCGGCGCCCCGGAACAAGGAACGAAGGAACGGGGCGAGGAAGAGCAGCCGAAATGGGGCGCCAGCCCCGCAAAGCTGCGTGAGCCTCTCCGCTGTAAGCTGATGCGGTTCACTCCTCGGGGTGAAGCGTCCGCGCGGAGTATCGAGTAGCTCCTTCGAGAGCGGCGACCTTTCTGATCGTTCATCTGCAGGCACCTGCGGACTTCTGTGTAAGTCTGCGAGACCTGTGTGAAAGACAACCACATAAGCAGTCAAAAGTTTTGAGGCAATCGGAGGCTAAGAGTGCCGACATTTGCGCAACTGGTGCGATACGGCCGGGAACAGATCCGGACGAAGACGAAATCGCCCGCTCTCGAGGGATGCCCGGAAAAACGCGGAGTGTGCATTCGCGTCTACACCCAAACGCCCAAGAAGCCCAACTCGGCCCTGCGCAAAGTGGCGCGCGCGCGCTTGACCAACAGTGCCGAAGTCACTACGTATATTCCCGGTATTGGCCACAACCTGCAGGAGCACTCCATCGTGCTCGTGCGCGGCGGCCGCGTGAAGGATTTGCCGGGGGTCCGCTATCACATCGTGCGCGGCACGCTCGATGCGGCGGGCGTCGAAAATCGCAAGCAGGGGCGCTCGAAATACGGCGCCAAGCGGCCCAAGACGGCCAAGTAGGAGCGCAAGGATGCCAAGAAAAGGTTGGGTGCTGCGGCGCAAGACACCGGGCGATCCGGTTTACGGCAGCGATCTGGTGCAGAAGTTCATCGTCAGCATGATGTACGACGGCAAGCGCTCCAACGCGCAGAACATCTTCTACACCGCCATGGACAATGTGGCCAAAAAGACCAACGACGACGCGCTGAAACTCTTCAAGAAGGCCATTGAGAATTGCAAGCCGGTGCTCGAAGTCAAGACCCGGCGCGTGGGCGGCGCCAACTATCAGGTTCCGGTGGAAGTGAATCCGTTTCGCAAGCAGTCGCTGGCCGTGCATTGGCTGATCACCAGCGCGCGCTCTCGCGGCGGCAAGTCGATGATCGACAAGCTGACCGAAGAAATCATCGATGCGGCCAACGGGCGCGGCGGCGCGGTCAAGAAGCGCGAGGACGTTCACCGCATGGCCGAGGCCAACAAGGCCTTCGCGCACTACCGCTGGTAGCTGCAGGAACGCGACGAAATTGGAAATGGCAAGGCAAGTACAACTCGATCAGACCCGCAACATCGGGATCATGGCGCACATCGATGCCGGCAAGACGACGTGCACCGAGCGCATCCTGTTCTATACGGGTGTGACCTATAAGATCGGCGAAGTCCATGAAGGCACCGCCACCATGGACTGGATGGAGCAGGAGCGCGAGCGCGGCATTACCATCACCACCGCCGCGACCACCGCTTCCTGGAAGCGCTCGGATAAGAATTACCGCATCAACATCATCGATACGCCCGGCCACGTCGATTTCACCGTGGAAGTCGAGCGCTCGCTGCGCGTGCTCGATGGCGCCGTTGCCGTGTTCGACGCGGTCGCCGGCGTGCAGCCGCAGTCCGAAACCGTTTGGCGCCAGGCCGACAAGTATCGCGTCCCGCGCATTGCGTTCATCAATAAGATGGACCGCATCGGTGCCGACTTCGACCATTCCATCCGCTCGATGCGCCAGCGCCTTTCCGCCCACCCCGTTCCCCTCCAGTATCCCATCGGCAGAGAAGACAATTTCATCGGCATCGTCGATTTCATCGACGAGCGCGCCATCATCTGGAAGGACGAAACGCTGGGTGCGGAATATGAAGTTCTGCCGCTCGAAAAGCTCTGGGACGCCGCTTACCTGAAGACGCGGCCCAATCTGCAGACCGCGGTCATCGCCTCCAAACTCACGCCCGAGTTTTACAAGGAGCACCGCGACAAGGTGCTCGAATACGTTGCCGAGCACGATGACGCCATCCTGGCGAAGTGGCTCGACCAGCACAAACTCGAGCCCGCCGAACTGCGCGCTTCGATCCGCCGCTCCACGATTGCGCTGAAACTCGTTCCGGTCGTGGCCGGAGCGGCCTTCAAGAACAAGGGCATTCAGCCCCTGCTCGATGCGGTCATCGACTACCTTCCTTCTCCGATCGATGTTCCGCCGGTTGAAGGTATGAGCCCGGATGATTCAGAACCCGAACTGCGCCGCGCCGGTGACGATCAGCCGTTCGCCGCGCTGGCCTTCAAAATCATGACGGATCCCTACGTCGGTCACTTGACGTACATCCGGGTCTATTCCGGCGTGCTCAAGACGGGCCAGTCCGTCTACAACTCGACCAGGAAGACTCGCGAGCGCATTGGCCGCTTGCTGCGCATGCACGCCAACAAGCGCGAAGAAATTGAATCCATCGAAGCGGGCGACATTGCCGCATGCGTGGGCCTGAATTACGTCTCGACCGGCCTGACGCTGTGCGACGAGAACAAACCGAACGTTGTTGAATCCATCGAGTTCCCCGCGCCGTTCATTTCCGTCGCCATCGAGCCCAAAACGAAAGCCGACCAGGAAAAAATGGGCATTGCGCTCGGCAAACTCGCGCAGGAAGATCCCACCTTCCGCGTGCACACCGACCACGACACCGGCCAAACCCTGATTTCCGGCATGGGCGAATTGCACCTCGAAATCATCGTCGACCGCATGATGCGCGAATTCAACGTGCAGGCCAGCGTGGGACGCCCGCAGGTCGCCTACCGCGAAACAATCATGAAGGCCGCTACGGCGGAAGGGAAATACATTCGCCAGACCGGCGGTCGCGGCCAGTACGGCCACGCCAAGCTTTCCGTGCATCCGCTGCCGAATGCCGGTCACGACGACATGCACGAAATGGCGCAGGACGAGCTCGACGAGCTGGCCAAGCAGATTGCCGGCAAGGGCGGCAAGTGGCATTTCGACAAGGAACATCGCCTGCTCTTCATCGACAAGATTATTGGCGGCGCTATTCCCAAGGAATTCATTCCGCCCATCGAGCACGGCGTTTCCGAAGCGATGGAGACGGGCGTACTGGCCGGGTACGAAATGGCGGACATTGCTGTCGTCCTCGAAGACGGCAGCTACCACGAAGTGGACAGCTCGGAAATGGCCTTCAAGATTGCCGGATCGATGGCTTTCAAGGAAGCCTGCCACAGGGCCA
>JBJKQB010000451.1:0-16570 GCA_046705825.1 Candidatus Acidiferrales bacterium | reverse complement strand
GGAGCAAATATCGCAAAAGGAAATTTTGGCCAATCATTACTTGTCACTGTGTTCGCCTCTTTCTGTTCGGCGGGGACCGGTCCTGGAGGATTCCGGTCCCCGCCCTGCTCGGCTCGGAGCGCAAAGTGCTGAGCCGGGCAGCATCGGCATTTACTGTGATGCGACTCACCCCGCATCGGTGGAACGAAAATGATTTACGGAGGTGCCCGATCACAGTTGTGCAACTGGTGTGCAACCAAAACGGTGCAATTCGGCGGGCCGAAAATTCTAAGCGTTTTGTTTTCAGTGGAAAGTTTGGGGTGAGCGATGGGATTTGAACCCACGACCCTCGGTTCCACAGACCGATGCTCTACCAGCTGAGCTACGCTCACCGCAGGCTTGTTGCGAAACAGTTTACGACACTTTACGGTGCGGGAGAAGGTCCGAACTCACCGGACACTTCTACTTTGTGTTGACAGGTCGCAACTTCAAAACGTGCTCGGGCCTGGGGGGAATGACGTGAACGGCGAGTGCTTTTCCGCCTAGCCCTTACGGCAGGCGGGACAGTGCTTGGCCTCGTAATTCTCCATGGTCACTTCAAACATGTTGTTGCACCCGATGCACACGCGATGGATTTTTGCGCTGGACCCTGGCGCATTCTTTGCCGGCGTTACGGGCGCTGCGGCATGTGTTGCGGTGGATGGCGGCTGCGTTTCACTCATGCGCGGATTCTAACACACGGCGAGCGAGCGAGGTCGCGCACCGGCCGGCTCCGCCCCGAATCACGAAATCACGATCATGCCAGATGCCCCTTCTCCAGCAGGCTGAGCACGCGTGAAACGATTTCACCCACTTGGACCGGGCGGTACAACACCGCGCCGCGCCGCGGCTCCGCGCCCGCTGGGACCGGGGGCAGCAGAATCCTTTCGGTGCGCGACGCAATCAAAATCGTTGGGACCTGGGACACCAAGTTTAGCAGTCCTGGATTGGAGGCGAGTCCTGCCGTGCCTTCCAGCACAATTACAGCCGGCAGTTGCCCTGACGCGAGCGCCCGGCCTGCATCGTCCGCCGAATCCATGCCGAGCGCATCGATTCCCCGTTCACGCAGTTCCGCGCGCACCGCGGTCCGCAGCAGCCAATCGCGCGGGATGTCGAATACAACTGGCATCCTCTGTTTCGAGTGTAGCATCCACGTATATAACTGACAGCACCCACGGCCCTTATACACGTTAGAATCGGAGACGTTTTGCTAAGATGAATTGATTCGGGAGGTTGCCGCACGGCAGCGTGCGGGCGTTATGGCGCAGAGCAAGGGGAAAAAACGGTGGGCGATTGTGGCGCTGGTGGTCGGGCTGGCGGTGATTGTGACGATCATCGTGGCCTCGCGCGGGGAAGCGCCCTCGGTGACCGTCGTCACCATCGGACGACAGGATTTGAACGCTATCGTTACCAGCAACGGCAAGGTTGAGCCGATTTCTCCCACCATCGCCATCGCGCAGTATCCAACCTTTGTAGACCAAGTCTTCGCCACCGCAGGGCAACACGTGCGAGCCGGCGAGGTCATTCTCAAGCTCGATTCGGCGGATATTCGCAGCCAGCTCGCGCAGGCTCGCGCCGCTTTGCTGGCTGCGCAGACGGAGCTGCGCAACGCTCAGGCCGGGGGACCTCCCAGCCAGGTCGCGGAGCTCGAAGGCGAGCTGCAGCAGGCCCAGGTCGAAGTGGCGAACCTGGAGCGCAATCATAAAGCGTTGGTTGCGCTGGTAGCCAAACAGGCGGCCACGCTCGATGAGCTGGCGCAGAACGAAGCCGATCTCGCCAAGGCGCGCGCCAAGCTCGAATCGCTGCAGCAAAGAAAACAGGCGCTGCAGGCGTCAGCGCAGGTCGGGGGGCAAAGCGCGACCCTGCAGATCAGCGAGGAGCGCGACACCATCCGCTCGCTCGAGGACAAACTGAAGTCAGCGACGGTTGTCGCTCCGGTCGACGGCACTTTGTATTCCCTCCCGGTTCGCGCCGGGGATTACGTGCAGACCGGAAAGGTTCTCGCCGAAATGGCCGATCTGCGGCACGTGCGCGTGCGCGCCTTCGTGGATGAACCCGATATCGGTTGGCTCGAAACAGGGCAAAGCGTCGAGGTGACTTGGGACGCCAAGCCGGGCCAGGTTTGGACCGGCCAGACTACCCAGATTCCTAAAGAGGTCGTGGCGCGGGAAAGCCGCACCGTCGGCGAAGTGCTCTGCTCGGTGAACAACAGCGAGGGCGAGCTTCTGCCCAACGTCAACGTGGAAGTTCGCATTCTGGTGCGCGAGCGCAGGGACGCCCTGGTGGTGCCGCGCGCGGCGGTCTCGTATGACAAGAGGGGCCAGCGCTACGTCTACGTGTACAACGACGGCAAGGTGTACCGCCGGAACATCACGGTGGGCATCGCCAGCGCATCGAACTACGAAGTGCTCAAAGGACTCCATCTCGGCGAGCAAGTTGCGCTCCCCACGAACGTGCGGCTGCGCAACAAGATGGACGTGAATGTAGCGGAGACATCGTGAGCGTCGCTTCCCGTCGAAGAATCATCGTGATGTTTGGCGTCGCGACCGTGCTGGCGGTCATGCCTGCGAGTCTCGCTGCGCGGATGGCGCCCACTCCTTCCTCGGCCGATTGGTCGGTGCTCCTGCAATCCGCGCAGCACCAGTTTGGCTCCGGCAACTATCCGGCCGCGATCGCCACGTTGCGCTCGGTTGTGTCGCGCGATCCCTCGAGCGCGGAGGCTTTTTACTGGCTGGGCCGATGCTATTTCGAGATTCGCGACGTGGACGAGGCTATCGCTCACGCGCAAAAGGCAGTGGCTCTGCAGCCCGGCAATTCGGTCTACGAGCAATGGCTGGGGCGCGATTACGCCGCGAAAGCGGACCGCGATAGAAGCGTTTTGGCTGCGCGGAAGGTCAAGCGGCATTTCCAGAAAGCCGTGCAATTGGACCCCATGAATGTTTCCGCGCGCCGCGATCTCGAAGAGTTCTGCATCCACGCGCCGTGGGTGATCGGCGGCAGCAATGATGAGGCGCTCGCGCAGGTTCAAGCCATCGAGCGCATCGATCCGGTGGCCGGGCACCTGGCGCGCGCCTCCTTTGATGTTGAGGCGCTAAAACGGCCGGACCTGGCGGAACAGGAGTATCGCGCGGTCCTGGCGGCGAAGCCGGCGGACACCGAACCGTACTTCGACGTGGTCGTTTTCTTTCAGCGCCAGAACCGTCCCGCCGACATGAACGCCGCTCTCGATGCGGTTGCCCGGATTAATCCCAACGATCCACGCGTTACCCTTTTTCGCGCCGAGGCCATGATCCTGGCGGGTTCCAATCTCGATCGCGCCGAGGAATACATCAAATCGTTCCTGGCCAGCGCTCCGGAACGGAGCGAATGGCCTTCTCACGCAGCGGCCCGGGAGTGGCTCGGACGCCTCTACGAACTCGAGGGGCGGCTGCCCCAGGCCGCGGAACAATATCGCGCATCCCTGCAACTTGAGCCCGGGCGAAAGAGCGCCCAGGCGCGCCTCGCCCGGCTCGAAAAAGCGTCGCGCTAAGGCGCGGCAGGACTCGTGGGCCCAGTTCCAAAAATGCGTTCTTAGCGGTTCTAATGCGTAACACGCTCGCATACTGGCACGAAATTCTTCAGCTCGCGCTGCAGGCGCTGCGCGCCAACAAAGTGCGCGCGGCGCTGACCATGCTCGGCGTCATTATCGGAAGCGCTTGCATCATTTTGGTCGTGACGATTTCCCTGGTCGCCAAGCGCTACATCATTTCGGAGATTGAAGGCGTAGGTTCCAACCTGGTGCTCGCGGAGGTGATCGATCCGGGCGCTTCCCAGAATGCCTTTCTCTCCGATCAGATCACCCCCGGCGATCTGCAGGCGGTCGAGCTGGAAATTCCGCAGGTTCTGCGCGCCGCCGGAACAAACGACATCCGCATGAGCATCACCGTATCGGGCAAAGTGCATCCGATCAGTCTGGTCGGCGTAACCGAGGGCTTTGAGGACGTCCGCCATCTGGTCATTCTCGATGGAAGGTATTTCGACCAGGACGACATGATTTCGCGCAGCAAGGTATGCCTGGTCACGCAACAACTCGCCACCACCCTCTATCCGTACGGCAGTCCGGTGAATCAGACCCTGCGCATCGGAGAACTCTATTTCACCATCATCGGCGTGTTCCGCGAACGTGTGGCCACCTTCGGCGAAACCGAAATAACCGCCGAATCCGTGATTGTTCCCTTCCCGCTCATCCGCGATTACACCGGCGCGGATTATTTCAAATCCTTTTATGCCCAGGCGGACGGCCCGCAGGACGTGCCCTTTGTGACACAACGCGTTCGCGATGTTCTGGCTGGGCGCCACCGTCCCGGGGCAAAGTATCGCGTGTGGAATCTGGCCAGCATCCTCAACGCCGCGCAAAACATTTCACGCGCCCTCACCGTGCTGCTCATCCTGATCGGGCTCATCGCTTTGACCATCAGCGGCATCGGCATCATGAACATCATGCTCGTCACGGTCACCGAGCGCACACGCGAGATCGGCATCCGCAAGGCCATCGGCGCGCCGCGCAACGCCATCCTCTACCAGTTCCTGGCCGAAGCGATCCTGATCAGCGGGGCGGGCGCGCTGATCGGCGTCGCGATCGGCGTGCTGATTCCCGTCACCGCGAATTTCGTGCTGCACCTTCCCCCCGTCGCGGATTTGCTGAACGGGGTCATACCCGGCGGTATCATCATCCCGGTTTCCTGGATTTCCGTGGTGCTCGCCTTCGTCGTGTCCTGCTCCACCGGGCTCGTTTTCGGTTATCTGCCGGCCGACCGGGCGGCCCGGCTTCACCCAACGGAAGCTCTCCGCTATGAATAAACTGCACTGCATCGCTCTTGCTTCACTGCTGGCCGCTGCCGCTCCGCTCTGCGCCCAAACGAACGGCGCCACGGGACGCTCGCTCTCACTGCGCGAGGCCGTCACTCTCGCGCTGCAGAACAGCCGCGATGTGCGCCTGGCCCGCATCGAGTACAATGTCGCCAACAAACAGGCACGCCTGGACCGCGCCGCCTTCCTGCCCAATCTCTATACGGGCGGCGGCTACGTCTATACCTACGGTTTTCCTTCCGTGCCGGGCGCCGGCGCTCCGGCCGTCTTTCAGCTCGATTACACCCAGTCGCTTTTCAATCCCTTGCTCAAGGGACAGCAGCATGCAGCGGAGGATCGCGCCAAAGGCCAAAGGGTTGCGCTGCAGCAGACGCAGGACCGCGTGATGGTGCAGGCCGCTTCCACCTACCTCGAACTCGCCGAGGTGCGCCATCTTTCCTCTCTGATGAGCGACGACGAAGCCAGCGCGGAGAAAATCCTGCAGATCACCCGCGAGCGCGTCGCCGCCAATCAGGAACTTCCCATCGACGAAACCAAATCCGAATTGACCCTGGCCCAAATCCGCGAGCGCCTGCTCAAACTCCAGGATCGCGATGATGTCCTGACGGCCCAACTGCGCGACCTCACCGGCATTCCCGAAAACGAAACAATTAACGTCAATACGGAGGAGCCCTCCCTGGGCACCGGCTTGCAGCAGTCGCAGATCGCCGATCTCGCGGTCCAAAATGACAAGGGCGTTCAGCAAGCGGAAGACGAACGCGCCGCCCGCCAGCATCTCCTGCGCGGCGCCCGGCTCAGTTTTTGGCCCACCGCCGACATCGTGGGCGAGTACAGCGTGCTCAGCAAGATGAACAACTACGATCACTATTACCAACACTTTTCCCGCAACAATTTCAATTTCGGCGTGGAGATCACCATTCCGCTCTTTGCCAGCAAAGCCAGGGCAACGGTCGCGCTGGCCAAAAGCCAGCTCGCTGAGGCCGAAGTCGCCTTGGACAATCGGCGTCACCAGGTGCGGCTGCAGGCCCTGCAGACCACGCGAGAGTCGAAGGAACTGCAGGCCAGCAGAGAAGTTGCGCGCCTGGACCTCAAGCTTGCACAACAAAATCTCGAAATCCTCCAGGCCCAGCTCGACCAGGGCAAGGCCACCTTGGCCGACGTCGAGCAGGCCCGGCTCACCGAAAGCGACAAGTGGATGGCTTTTCTGGATGCCGATCTGGCCTGGCAGAAGAGCCAGCTGCAGATCCTTCAGGCCACCGGCCAGTTAGCTAAGGTGTTGCAATAGTGACCGTTTGGACGAACTTGCTGTTCGGCTTTCAAGTAAATCGGGTACAATACGGGTTTACCTGGGATGCGGACTTGTTCAGCTTCAAGGGGGAATACACTACATGCCTTCTGTCATGAAGACGCTCTTCTTGAACCCGCCAAGTTTTGAGAAGTTTGACGGGGGAGCTGGATCGCGCTGGCCCGCAACGCGGGAGATAGAGTCCTACTGGTACCCCGTCTGGCTGGCCTATCCCGCCGGCATGCTGCCGGGCAGCCGTCTTCTGGACGGCCCTCCGCATCACATTTCGCCTGAAGAGGTGATTCAGACCGCGCGCGACTTCGAATTCGTCGTTCTCTTCACTTCCACCGTGGGCTTCCACAGCGATTTGCGCCTGGCCCGCGCCATGAAGGAGAAGAAGCCCGGCTTGAAGATTGCGTTTGTCGGGCCGCAAGTGCAGATCAAGCCTGCCGAGAGCTTGCTGGCCAGCTCCGATATCGACTTCGTCGCCCGCGGCGAGTTCGATCATGCGGTCGTGGACTACGCCAATGGCAAACCTCTTTCTGAAATCGATAGTGTCAGCTATATCAAGGACGGCAAGGTGGTTCACAACCCCTCGCGGCCGCCCCTGCAAACGGCGGAACTGGATGCGCTGCCCTTTGCTACCGACGTCTACCAGCGCGACTTGACCATCGAGAATTACAACGTTCCTTTCCTGCTCCATCCTTTCGTTTCCTTCTACACCGCGCGCGGATGTCCGGCGCTTTGCACCTTCTGCCTGTGGCCGCAGACCCTTTCCGGGCACGCCTGGCGCGTGCGCTCGGTGGAGAGCGTCGCGCGCGAGTTTCGCCAGGCGCACAAGATGTTCCCGCAGGCCAAAGAATTTTTCTTTGATGACGACACTTTCAATATCCGCAAGGACCGCGTCCTGGCGCTGTGCAAGGAATTCAAGCCGGTGGGTTTCCGCTGGTCCTGCACCGCGCGCGTGCACAGCGATTATGAAACGCTGAAAGCCATGGCGGATGCCGGCTGCCGCCTGCTGATCGTCGGCTTCGAATCCGGCGATCCGCAGATCCTGAAGAACATCAAGAAGGGCGCCACCACCGAAATGGGCCGCACCTTCGTGAAGAACTGCAAGAAGGTCGGCATCCACGTCCACGGCGATTTCATCATCGGCTTGCCCGGCGAAACCAAAGATACGATCGAGAAGACCATCGATTACGCCAAGGAACTTGACTGCGAAACCATCCAGGTTTCCATGGCCCACGCTTATCCCGGCACCGAACTTTACGATCAGGGGGTCCGCGAGGGCTTCCTCGCCACCGAAGCGCTGACCGATTCGGACGGCCACCAGCTCCCGCACCTCGAGTACGCCGGCCTCAGCCGCGAGTACATGGTCCAGTCCGTCAATCGTTTCTACGACAGCTACTATTTCCGCCCGCATGTGGCCTGGCGCATCGTGCGCGAGGCCTTGTGGGACGCCCACGAGCGCAAGCGTCTGTACCACGAGGCGGTCGACTTCCTGAAGCTTCGTGCCGACCGCTGGAAAGTCGCGCGCAAGGGCGTAGAGAAGAAGGCTCTGGTTCGCGTTCCCGCCATTGAGCCGCGCATCGAAATTTCCAGCGACTAGCGGGAGGCATGGGGGTCGCCGGCCACCTGCGTCTGAAAACCTACGCGCTGATCGCCCTGCTCATCCTGTTCGGTCCGTTTGGCGACCTGCTGATGAGCAAGGGCATGCGCGGAATCGCGATTCCCGCGCTGCGCCTCGTGCCAATCAGCCATTACGTCTATCTTGTCCTGGCATCCCCTCTCGTGTGGTTCGGCACCTTCTGCATGATCGGTTTTTTCGTCTGCTACATCAGCGTGCTCAGCTGGGCGGACTACAGCTACGTCCAGCCGGCCACCGCTTTGACCTACGGCGCCGTCGCGCTGCTCGGCAAGTACATCCTGGGTGACAAAATCACTTTTTTGCATTGGATGGGCATTCTCGTCGTGTGCGTCGGCGTCGCTTTCATCGGCTATACTTCGCCCGCCACCGCCGAGCCGCCCTTTTCGCCCCCGCCTCTCGGCGAAGGACCGCTGCGATGACCACACAAATCGCGCTGCTGGTCTTTATCGTGGTCGGTGGAACGTTTGGCGAGATGTGCGTCACCCGCGCCATGAAGATCATCGGCGAGGTGAAAGACTTCACGCCGCGCGGCCTGCTGCGCACGGGCCGCCGCGCGTTCAAGATTGGCTGGATGTGGTTGGGCTTCTTCTTGATGGCCCTGTCTTATTTCGCGCTGCTCGGCATGCTGGCGCGCGCCGACGTCAGTTTCGTCATTCCCGTCACTTCCCTCGGCTACGTGGTGGGCGCCATCGGCGGGCGCTGGTTTCTGGGCGAAGACGTCAGCTATCATCGCTGGATCGGGGTTCTGTTGGTCTGTTTCGGCGTGTATCTCATTTTTGTCGGCAGAAGTTGAGCCCGCATGGTCTGGATCGCGATACGCGACGCGCTCTTGCTGCTGGCGCTGATCCCGTTTCTGTATCTCATCGTGGCGATTTTAGCCGCGCATCGATTCTTCCGCTCCGATCCCGCGGCGCTCGCTGCTTCCCTTCCGGAACGCCTGCCCGCTATCAGCATTCTGCGCCCCATCTTCGGACTCGATCGCGAGGCCTACGAAAACTACGCCAGCTTCTGCCGCCAGAGTTATCCCGAATTCGAAATGCTGTTCTGCGTCTCGGACGAAACCGATCCCGCCATCCCGGTCATCCGCAAGCTGATCGCCGATTTCCCGCAAATTCCGATGCGCCTGCTGGTTGGCTCGCCGCCGCTGGGCGTAAGCGACAAGGTGAACAAGCTGTCTCGCCTGGCCAAAGAAGCGCGCCACCATCTGCTGCTCGTTTGCGACAGCGATGTCCGCGTCGAGCCCGGTTTTCTGCGCGCGATTGCGGCGCCCTTTCGCGATCCCGCCGTGGGCGGCGTCACTTGCCTCTATCGCGGCCTCACCGATGCGCGCGCCTCGCTTTCCGTCGATCTGGTTGCCTTGGGCAACAGCACCGATTTTGCCGCCGGCGTCCTCGTCTCGCGCCGCCTTTCGGGGATCAATTTCATGCTGGGCGCGGCCATGGCCACGACCAAAGCCCGTCTCGCTGAAATCGGCGGCTTTGAAGCGCTCGTCGATCATTTTGCCGACGACTACGAGCTCGGAAATCGCATCGCTCGCGCCGGCCATCGCGTCGAACTCAGCCGCTTCCCCGTTTCCATCGTCTATCCGCAGGAATCTTTCGCCGGAGCCTTCCGCCAGCAAACGCGCTGGTACGCCAGCATCAAACATTCCCGGCGCGGCGGCTACTTTGGCCTGATTTTCACTCAGTTTTTGCCCTGGACGATTGTTGGCGCGGCCCTCTCGCCGTTTGCGGCGATGGCGGCGGCCTACGTCGGCGTCTACCTGCTCTTGCGTGTGTGGATGGCCTTCGCGGTGGGCGTTTCCGGCATGCGCGACGACCTTGTGCGCCGCAAATTCTGGTTTCTCCCGCTGCGCGACGCTTTCGCCTTCACCGCTTGGCTCGCCAGTTTCCTTCCACGCCGCATCAATTGGCGCGGCCAGCAGTTCTACGTGCGCAACCGTCGCCTCGTCCCCGTCTTCCCACGCCACGCGCCTCCGCGCGGATCCGGATGACCTGAGATTCCGCCCTATTTCCTCTGTTGCCACTCTCACGGAAACGGCAGTAAGCTTCGCGTGCGCCCAGGTCCTCAACGGCACGATATAGCCCGGCGCAGGCGTGTGGTTCGAGGCCACGCAAACCGGCCCGGAACGGAGCGTTTTATGACTCGGAACGCCAAACGGGAACTCCTCGTGGGACGCGGTTGGGTTCAGGCGGTCGCCATTGTCTTTCTCGTTGGCTTCCTGATCCTGGGCCTTCTCGCCTACCGCACTTACACCGACGAACCGCCCATTCCCGCGCAGGTCGTCGATCCCGCGGGAAGTGTGCTTTTTACCGGGGCCGACGTGATTCATGGCCAGGAAGTTTTCCTGCGCAACGGCCTGATGGAGTACGGCACGATCTTTGGCCATGGCGCCTATCTGGGGCCTGACTTCACCGCCGATTATCTCCACCGCGCCGCTCTCCTGGTGATCGATCACGATGGAGGGGCCAACTCGGGTCAGGCAAAGCTGCGCGCAGTCGCGGATTTCAAGACGAACCGCTACGATCCTGCCGACGGCAAGCTCACTTACACCGCCGCCCAGGCCGCTGCCTTTGAAAAACTTGTGGGGCACTATCAGCAGTTTTTCTCGCAGCCGACCACGCGATTTGGCCTCCGCCCCGGCGCGATTACGGATCCGACGCAAATTCGGCAGCTCACCGCATTCTTCAGTTGGTCGGCTTGGGCAGCCGCCGCTCTGCGGCCCGGCCTGCCCTATTCCTATACCAATAATTGGCCGCCGGAACCGCTCGTTGGAAATCATGCCACAGCCGATACGGTCGTCTGGAGCGTGCTGTCGCTGATCGCCTTGCTCGGAGGCATTGGCCTCCTGTTGTTCGTATTCGGGCGCTGGAACTTTCTTGGCTGGCACGGAAAAGAGCGCACGCGCATTTCTTTCCGCGCTCCCGGGAAAGTCGCGCTGACTCCGGCTCAGCGCGCCACCGGGTGGTTCTTCTTCGTCATGGCTCTGCTTTTCCTTTTGCAGGCTCTGCTCGGTGGAGCGACGCAGCATTACCGGGCGGACATCGCCAGCTTCTTCGGGTTGAATCTGGCGCGCGTTTTGCCCTTCAACATCGCACGCACCTGGCACATTCAACTCGCCATCTTTTGGGTGGCCACCTCGTTCCTCGCCGCCGGAATCTTTTTGGCCCCCATGGTCGCGGGACGCGAACCGCGCCGCCAGAACTGGTTGGCCTACGCGCTGCTGGGCGCCCTGGCGATTGTGGTCTTCGGGAGCCTCGCGGGCGAATATGCCGGGATCGAAGGCTGGATTCACCATTACTGGGCTTGGTTTGGCGATCAGGGTTTTGAGTATTTGGATCTGGGACGCTTCTGGCAGATTTTACTCACCGCCGGCCTGCTTCTCTGGATCGTTATCATGTTCCGAGGACTGCGTACGCGTTTGGGTCAGGAGAACATGGGCAACATGCCCTGGCTCTTCTTCTTCTCGGCTCTTTCCATTCCCGCATTCTATGCCGTGGGACTCCTCGCGCGGCCCGCCGAGAATTTCACCACCACGGATTTCTGGCGCTTCTGGGTCGTGCATCTCTGGGTCGAAGATTTTCTCGAGTTGTTCACCACCGTCATGGTCGCCTACCTGTTCGTTCTGCTCGGGGTCGTCCACGAGCGTATCGCTCTGCGCATGATCTCCCTCGACGTTCTCCTCTATTCCGCCGGCGGCATGGTCGGCACCATGCACCACGTCTACTTTTCCGGCGAGCCCGCCCTGCACATGGCGCTGGGCGCCTTCTTCTCCGCTGCTGAAGTGATCCCCCTGACTTTCCTCACCCTGGAAGCCTGGAGCTTCCTGCAACTCGGAGCGGTACAGGAGGCGGGCTCTCACACGACCTTCCCTCACTTCTGGTCCGTGATGTTCCTCGCCGCCGTGGGATTCTGGAATTTTCTGGGCGCCGGCATCTTCGGTTTCTTGATCAACCTTCCCATCGTGTCCTACTACGAAATCGGCACGGCTCTCACGCCGAATCACGGACACGCCGCCATGATGGGCGTCTACGGGATGATGGCGGTCGGTTTGGCGCTGTTCTGCCTGCGCTACATCGTTCCCGAGAAGCTCTGGTCCGATCGCGCCGCGAAGGTGAGTTTCTGGTCGCTCAACATTGGCCTGGCCTGGATGGTCTTCGCCTCCCTGTTCCCCCTGGGCATCATGCAGCTCTACCATTCGGTCAACGAAGGCTATTTCTACGCCCGCTCGCTCGAGTTTCTCAACAACCGCCTCAATATCCTGATCACCTGGCTCCGCTTTCCGGGCGATGTTCTGTTCATCGTCGGTGGAATTCTGCCCGTCCTCTATCTCGCCTGGTTGGGGATTCGCCATCCTGCTCCGCCGCCGGCCATCGAGGAACCTGAGGGAGCTCTCTTTACTGAAGTGGTGGAACCGGGTGCGCGACACTGGTGATACACGGCATGCATCCCGACGTCCTGATGGTGGCGGCCTACTCTCTTCTTCTTGTCGCCGTAGCTGCCGTTCTGGAATGGATCGCTCGCCAGTCGCACCGCCTTTCGGAACAGTTCCACGTTGCTGGTTTCACGTATCATCCGCAGCTCGATGCCTGGAAATGTCCCACCGGGCAGCACCTCGAACGAAGAGAGACCGACTACGGGCGGCAGCTCATTCTGTATCAGGCGCCCGCGCATGTCTGCAATGCCTGCCACTGCAAGACGGATTGCACGGATTCGGATAGCGGGCGCCAAATCGAACGCCACCTCGATTCCTGGCTGCGCTCGGAGATTCGCCGCTTCCATCGCGGGCTTTCCCTGGTCTTGCTTCTGCTCGCGGCTGTGATCCTGGCTGCCGAGGCCGGATCCCGGGACACACCTCGCGATTGGCTTGTGGTCAGCGTCCTTTTCGCGCTCATTGGCGTCTTCGGAGCCCGCCTCCTCGCCTCGTTCCTGACCCAGCGGAACTGAGAATTTCGCGGCTGCCGAAGCGAAAGCTCCGCCCTGACCCAAACTGGACTTTTCTTGTCAGAAACTACCGAGGGACATAGACTTTGATTCATCATGTTGCGGGCGGGCTTTCTGCTAATTGTCTTCGCGATGCCGTTCGGTGCGCCACAACACGGCGCGTCAGATGTCTCGGCGCAAAATGCACCGATATGGTCGAAGAAGGGGATCACTTTCCCGATTAACTGTCTGTCCTTGAAATGCCCGGCACTCCGCATCGTATCTCCAGACGGCAAGAACACTATCGAGGTCACCTATCAGAAATCCACGGGCTATCCAGCGGGTTACCCAATCGAAATCGAAACTGCGTCTTTGCGACTTAGCAGGCTTGGAGAGCATGCAACATCCGTTCCGACGCTCGATGGCGACGTGGATGAGATCGCTTGGTCGCCGGACTCGGAGTGCTTTTTTATAAACAGCGAGTACAACGCCTACATGGCCCAGATCGTCGCTGTCCACTGCGTCAACGAGCCTAGCCTTGGCCCCGGACACATCACACAGGCGGTTGAACAGGATATGGCTCGCAGCTTTCCACCTTGCAGAGCCGTTCTCATCTCACGGGATCAGTGCACACAAATGGCGGCTGATCCGGGTTCCTACTTGGGTGTGGTCGGACTGGATTGGATTCATGGTTCTTCTGAGATGGTCGTCATGGCGGAAGTTCCTTGCGACACAATGTGGGGAGGAATCATGTGCCAAGTATTGGGATACGAAATTGCGGTGCCGAGCGGAAAAATTTTGCGACGGATGGAGCCGAAGGAGTTTGCGAAAGAATGGCAGCACAGCATGGCATGGAAATTCCGCGTTCCTGAACCTCCAAAATACAAACAAAAATAGGGGTCGTGAATCTCGGACTCAATTGCTCCTTTGTCGCCGAGGATTCCCAAAGCGGTCTTTCGCAAGGAGTGAAGGGGCGATCCTGAAATATCTGAAACCGCCACCGCCCTTCCATCCGACTGCCTGGGTGATCCCGCCGCTACGCATTCCCTCTCTGTGTCCTCGGTGGTGAGTCTTCGGGCTTTCCCTTCTTTGATCACTGGGCTCACCGTTAGCACGGAAATCTCTCTGCGCCGCAAAAGGAGCGCCCTCTCCGTCTTGTGTGCCACTCGCGCTGTACTGTAAACTAAGCGGAATCAACTGCTGGGAGGTCGTACAATCGGTAGTACATCAGACTCTGGATCTGATTATCCTGGTTCGAGTCCAGGCCTCCCAGCCAATCCTCCAACTCTTCCGGCGGTTTCCTCCGTGTGCTCCAGTTTCTTCTCTGTGCCCTCGGTGGTAAGTCTTTCGCATTCCCCTTCCCAACTCTTCCGGCGGCTTTCTCTGTGTCCTCCAGTTCTTCTCTGTGTCCTCGGTGGTAAGCCTTTGGCTTTTCCCTTCCTCGATCACTCAGCTCGCTGCGATCGCACGCCCACGATTCCCCTGATCATTTCCGCGTCGCCGCGAGGCGTTCCTCCCGGCTGGCTCGCCACCCATGCGCCCATGCGGTTGGCCGCTTCATTCATCGCTCGCAGCGACGACCCGCGCAGCAACTGATCCGCCAGCGCCGCCGCAAACGCGTCTCCTGCGCCGACCAAGTCTTGCACGCGCACCGCGATTCCCGGATGCTCGTCGCACTCGCCTTCCGCAACCAGCAAGCTTCCGCGCCCGCCGCGCGTCACGCACACCAGCCGCAGCCCAAACGCGCGGCGCAGCCGCTCCGCCGACGTTTGTTCGTCCTGGGCCGAAAGCCCCAGCGCGCGCAGGACCGCCGGCAATTCCGCATCGTTCAGTTTGGCCACATTCGCCAGCCGCAGCGATTCGGCCAGCACTTCCGCCGAGAAGAAGCCTTTTCGCAAATTGACGTCGAAAATGCGGATCGCCTCCGGCCGGGCCGCGCGCAAAAACGCGCGAATCGTCCCGCGCGACGCCGCCGACCGCTGCGCCAGCGACCCGAAGCAGATGGCATCCGCGCGTCGCGCCAGGTCTTCCCATGCCGGCGTCCATTCCAGAAAATCCCACGCCACGTTTTTCTCGATTTCGTAGGCCGGCTGGCCTTGCGCGTCCAGGCTGACGCGCACCGTCCCCGTCGCATGTGTTGCGTCCGCTTGCAGAAATGACGTGTCGAGCTGCAATTCATCGAGCCGCTCCCGCAGCTCCGCGCCAAGGGCGTCCGCCCCGATCCGGCTGGCGACTACCGCGTGGCGGCCCAGCAAGCTGCAGATATACGCGAAATTCGCCGGCGCGCCGCCCAACTGCTTTCCGTCCGGCAGCAGGTCCCAGAGCACTTCCCCAAGCCCCACGATCGTGCGCTTTTCCGGCATTTCAGCGAATGGCGGCTTCTCCGCGCGGGCAGGCTCGCCCAATCTCAGCTCCCGCTCACGACGACGCTTCGCTCAGCCGAAGCGCTCCGTTGGCCAGCAGCCCGATCAGCTCGCGGTCCGCCGGCAGAAAATTCATGGACGTCAATTCCCGCGGCTCGCGCCAGGCAATTTGTTCGAAGGCACGATTCTCGAGACTTCCTTCCGCCATGCCGCATTCGAAAAACACCAGCTCGATTTCTTCCGGCATCTCCGCGTATTTGTGCACCGTGCGATACACTTCCGCGCCGGCGCGCGCGGCGATTCCCAGCTCTTCGCGCAGTTCGCGCTCCAGCGCTTCCTTCAGTGCCTCGCCCGGCTCGACCTTCCCGCCCGGAAACTCCCACATCAGTCCGAACGCAGCGTCCCGCCGCCGCTGGCACACCAGCAGCTTGCCCCGCGACGCAATCAGCCCTGCGACCACCGTCAGCATTTCGATATCTCCGCGGCCGCGCTCACTTGCGCCCGTGTATCGCGCGCAACAGCTCGCGCGCGCCCTGCATCAACGGCGGTCCCGGCGTGTTGAGCAGTTGATCGCGAATCACCACCACGCGCCCGTTCTTCACCGCGAGGGTATCCCGCCATGCGGGATTGTTCAGGGCGCGCGACCGCTCGGCGCGCTCGCCCGTGGCCGTCCAGGCCAGGATGATCAGGTCGGGATTCGCGCGCGCCACCTCCTCGTCGCTGACGCGCCCGCCCGGCGAGGTCACGAACTCCCCGCCCGCCATCGTCACCAGCTCCGCCACCCACGGCGGCGAGCTGATCCGCGGATTGGGCCAAGCCTCGCAGTAAACCCGCGGCTTCGCCCGCATTTTCATAGCTCGCTGCGCAACTTCCGCGAACGCGCCGCTCATGCGCGCGATCAGTTTTTCTCCGGCGCTGGCGCGATTCACCAGCCGCGCCAGCATCCGCACATTGCTTCCGATATCGGCCAGGCTGCGCGGATTCAACGCCAGGAACGCCACCGGCCGCTGCAGCAGCTTGGACACCGTCTCCGCGTCAAACGGAACCGAGCCGATCAGCAGCGTCGGCCGAAGCCGCATGACCTCGTCCACATCCATCTTCCAGCAATCGCCGACCTGCGGCAGGCGTCGCACCCGCGCCACGTCCTTGCACCATTTGCTGACGCCGATCACATCGCGGCGCGCGCCAATCGCAAACAAAATGGAGGTGACGCTGGGCGCGAGTGAAACGATGCGCGGGCGAACGCTTCTCGGGGAACGCGGCACGGGGAAATTCTACGCGACCTGCGGTGCGCGCGAGGTCATAAATTCGTGGCCCGATCAGCGGCTGGGACGGTTCGCTATCGCAGGCCCATCCGCGCGGGCGGCTATGCCCTCATTCGTGTTGGGCAGGAAATCACATCGCGTCGCGAACGCGGGACTCAGCCATGCAGCGCTGCCCATCATCGCTATCTGCGATGCCTCCGGCTCAAACGTGAGGTCGAGA
>JBJKQB010000450.1:0-5704 GCA_046705825.1 Candidatus Acidiferrales bacterium | reverse complement strand
CGCTGAAACTCCCCGACGGCGCTTTCATACTTTCCCGAGCCCGCGTCGATGGTTCCCAGGCACAATTGCCCGGCCGCCAGTGTGCCGTCCAGACTCAATGATTTTTCGCACGATGCCCGGCTCTTGCTGGCCCACTCCGCATCCTTACTGTCCTCATATTTCTTCCAGTACGCGTCGCCCAGCCCGGCGTAAGCTGCAGCGTAATTCGGATCGATTTGCAGCGCATGCTGGAAATCGGCGATCGCTTTCTCCACGCTTTCCGGCCGGTCGTAATGATCGAGATGTCCGGTCGCCTCCAAATACGCGCTGTACGCCGCGGGAACGTTCGTTCCATGCGCCTTGAGCGTCTCGCGCTGGTTGGGCTGAACCTGCATTTCCAGCATCTCGAGCACTCCGCTCACCACTTCGTCCTGCACCGCGAAGGCATTGGTCGCCGCTACCGTGATCGTGTCGGCGTTGAGTTGCCGGTGCGTCCGCGGATCGACCAGCGCGCAGTTCACACGCACCAGGTCGCCCGCCTTGGCCAGGCTCCCGTCCACCACCAGGTTCACACCAAACTCGGCGCGCGCTTCATCCACGGTGTTGACGTGCCGGCTCTGGATTTCCGCGGCGGGCACAACCTGCAACGAATTGCCGCCCGTCAGCTGCGTCAATTTGGCGGTCAGCGTGTCGCTCAATCCGGCGGTGAACGAAGCAGCCTGCGGGTCGCTGGGCAGCGCCCGAAACTGCAGCACTGCGACGTACTTGTGCGAGGGCACTGCGGCGGCTCCGAACCAGCGTTCCACTTTCGTGCGCATTGCAGGAGCCATCCACACCGTCGCCAGCGCCGCCACGGCGATTAGCGCGACCGCTATCCCGGCACGAAACGCCCTCCCGCTCGACGCCCACCCCATCCTGGCTGCTTGCCACGCATTCCGCGCGGCTTCCGGAACTGGAGGAGCAGTCCCGTCTCCCGCGGTCCTCGTGCCTCTTCCCCGCGCATCTGGCTCCGGCGGCGTAAGTTCGATGATGTCCTCACGCACGCCCGGTCGCGATCGCGCCAGCAGCCGCAAATCGATCAGCAGGTCCGCCGAGGTGGCGTAGCGCTCTTCGGCGCGCTTGGCCAGCATCTTGCCCACGATGCGGTCCAGCTCCGCCGGCGCCTCCGCGTTCTCCTGGCTCAGCGGCGCCGGATGGCAATGGAGGATCGCATCGCAGGTGCCCAGAAAAGTGTCGCGCCGGAAGGGGTTCTTGCCCCCGACCGCTTCATAGAAAACCACGCCCAGCGAAAAGATGTCCGCGCGCGCGTCTCCTCGCTTTTCCTCCAGCACTTCGGGAGCCATGTACGCGTGCGTGCCCTGGAACCCGCCGCTCTCCAGCGTTTCGAGCGTCATCGCCGTATCCGAGCCGGGCAGCTCGCGCGCCACGCCGAAATCGAGCGCTTTCACTCGCCCCGACGCTGTGAGCATGAAATTTTCCGGCTTGATGTCGCGATGAACCAAACCAGCCTGGTGCGCGGCGGCCAGCGCGGCGGCGCATTGCACCGCAATGGGCAGAAACTCTTCGATCGAAAGCGGGCGTTCCAGCCGCCTGCGCAGAGTTTCCCCCTCCACGTACTCCATCACTAAAAAGACTTCGCCGCCCTCCTCCAGCACGTCGTAAACCGCTGCGATGTGCGGGTCGTTCAGGCGCGAGGCGCGTTCGGCCTCTTTCCATAGACGCGCGAGCGAGCGAGCGTCGCTGCGCATCGCGGGCGCCACCCGCTTGATCGCCACGAACCGCTTCAGCCGCGTGTCGTCCGCCAGGTAGACTTCTCCCATCCCGCCGCTGCCCAGCCGCCCGCCGATCAGGAATCTTCCGATCGTTCGGCCCGTCAGCTCCGGGGTCTGAACTCCTTTTGCGGCGCGCTTGAGATTGGCTTCCGCCATGGTCGCAGTAGTGACACCCTCGGCGTCCCCATCACGCCTCGCTGAGGCTCAGGTAAGCAGACACGTGCGCGAGTGCGTCTCGGGTGGAGAGGCTCTTCAATTGGAAGGAATGCTACTACTGGCGGGACTCCTGGTCCAACATTTTTCGGCTGCCGCGCCCCATCCGCGTTGTGCCGCGCTCAGACCTCGACCAGCGTGGCGCTCAGCCGCAGGCGTCCGCTCTGCACCGCGATCTCCAGCGCCGCCACCACTTGCGGGTCGAACTTCGAAATCGCCAGCGAGCGGATGCGCTCCAGCGCGTACTCCAAATCCATGGCCGATTGATACGGACGGTCCGTGGTCATGGCGTCCAGCGTGTCGGCCACCGCGATGATCCGCGCCATCAGCGGAATCTTCTCTCCCGGCAAGCCGTAGGGATACCCGCCGCCGTCCATGCGTTCGTGGTGCAGTTCGATGCCGGGCAGCACGTCGCGCAACTGCGGCACCGGGCGCATGATGTTCGCGCCCTTCACCGTGTGCTGCTTCATCAACGCGAATTCTTCCTCCGTCAGCTTCCCCGGCTTCTTCAGCACGCGGTCGTCCACGCCGATCTTGCCCACATCGTGCAGCAGCGCCGAAATGCGCAGCCGGTCCAGCTCTTCCGCGCTCATCCCCAGAATTTCCCCGAACATCAGCGAATATTTGGCTACGCGTCCCGAGTGGCCTCGCGTGTACGGGTCCTTTTCGTCAATGGCGGCCGCCAGCATGCGGATCGATCCCAGGAACAGCTCGCGGTTCTCCGCCGCGGCCTGTTTCAGCTTTTCGACGTACTCCTCGATGTCGCCCGCCATGTGGTTGAACGTTTCGGCCAGCTCGCTGATTTCCGCCGTTCCGCGCACCTCCGCGCGTTCGTGGAATTCGGCGCGGCTGATGGCCCGCGTCGACTGCACCAGGCCCTGAATCGGCCGCGTGATCCCCACAGCGAAGAGGTACCCGAAAAACAGCGCCACGATGGTCACGCCCACCACGAAGCTGAGCGCCTCCGCGCGCATCTCGTTCACGCCCGCGTCGATGCGCGTGTCGTCCAGGCTGCGTTGCGCCACCACCGCCCAGCGCAGCTCCGGTATCGTGCTGTACGTTCCGATCATCTCCACGCGCCGCTGCGTCGGCTTGTCGTATACCGAAAAATTCGTCGTCTGCGTCGCCCGCAGCAGGCTCGGCAATTCCTTGAATTGCTTCACCAGCGGAAACATCGCGCTCACATCCCGCCCGGGAACCAGCGACCGCGCGTCCGGATAGGCCACGATGTGCCCGTGCAGGTCCACGATGAACACCACGCGATGCCGCACGCTTACTTCCTGCAGCCGCTGCTCCACGCGGTCCAGCGAAACCACCGCCGCCAGCATCCCGCTGAATTGCCCGTCCGACATCAGCGGCACCGACATGACCAGCGCGGGATGGTCGCTCTGCCCCAGCGCGAAGGCCTCGCTCAGAAAATCCATGCCCTGGAAGCTGGCCTGAAAACCGCGCTTCAGCGCCACATCCACGAACGGGTCCTGATCCGCCGCGAAGCTTCCCGCCGACTGCCCCTTGGCCTGCCGGTTGATCGCCGTGACGTACAGAATGTTCGGATTGTTTTCGACGAACTGCTGCAGCAGCCGCGAGATTTGCGGCGACACGGTGGGATCGTCCACGTCCTGAATCCACCCCGTCAAGCTCAGCACCTGCCGCTGCGTGGTCAGCTCATCGTGGACGTTGCGCTCGAACTGCAGCGTCTCGTTGGCGATCGAACGCGTCGTCTCGTTTTGCTGCACTTGCTCGGCGTCCTGCAATTTCTCTTCGCTGAGCCGCAAAACCTGCCGGTGATACAGCCAGAGTGGCGCGACGCTGACGAGCAGAAGGGCGCTCAGCACGATCCAGAGGATGCGCACGCGCCGAGTGGTCAACCGCTTGAGGATTCGAATGGGCACAGGTTCCCCGACCCTTCGATGCTAAGGAAACCGAACGCCGCCGCACAACTGAACGAAAGTACCAGCGTAGCCGATAAGCTACGTCCATGTTGTCACTTAAGACTCGCTGCCCCCGCGCTCCCCGCGCGTCTTCCCTCTGCCCGTCACGCCGCAGAATTCCTCGAATCGCGGACGCTCCCGCCGCTATCTCATTCTTCAGCGGCCGGCCTTCGGCATGGCCGCACGCTCGCTGCCGGACCCGTTCCCGCGGCGCACTCGGAGGATCAGGTGAAGATCGCAATCATCGGCGCAGGAAATGTAGGCGGAGCGCTCGGCTCCCTTTGGGCCGGCCAGGGCCACGAGATCGTCTTTGGCGTCCGCGACACAAACGACTCCAAGCTCCAGGAACTCCTGAAATCGATCAAGGGCAAGGCGCGCGCCGCCAGCGTGAAAGATGCGGCTGCCTTCGGCGAAATCGCCGTCTTCGCCACGCCCTGGCCCGCCACTCACGATGCCGTCAATTCCGCCGGCTCCCTCGCCGGAAAAATCGTGGTCGACTGCACCAATCCGCTGCTCCCCGATCTTTCCGGACTCGCTCTCGGCACCACGAATTCCGCCGGCGAAGAAGTGGGCCGCTGGGCCAAAGGCGCCAAGGTGGTCAAAGCCTTCAACACCATCGGCGCCCCCAATTTCGCCAAGCCGCGCTTCGGCTCGGAAAACGCCAGCATGTTCATTTGCGGCGACGACGCTTCCGCCAAAGCCGTGGTTTCCAAACTCGCCGCCGAACTCGGCTTTGACGTCGTCGACGCCGGCCCGCTCAGCGCGTCGCGCCTGCTCGAGCCCCTGGCCATGCTCTGGATTCACCTGGCCTTCAGGCAGGGCCTCGGCCCCAACAGCCACGCCTTCAAACTGCTCCGCCGCTGACCCGCCCAATGCTTCCTGTAGCGGCGCTGGCCTGGCCCTGAGTGAATTGGCGAAGGGAGCTTCGAAGGCTTGGTGCTCCCGTCTCGCCCGCCGCCTGAACGCAGCGAACTCGCTTTTCTCTGCGCTCGCCGCGCCTCTGCGGTAAATTCCTCCTCTTTTCGAAATTCCCGCCGCGGTTGCTCTTTTGCGCAATCGCTGCGTTTCGTCTGCTCTTCGCTGCGCCTCTTCGGCCTACTATCGAAGCTGTTCGTATCGCCAAACGGCGACCACGCGATGATGCAAGAGCAACGGCAACATCAAAGGCTGGTTCTCGATTCACCCCTGCCGCTCGAGCTGAGCGTCCCGGCGCCGGACAACTCCGCGCCGGCCCAGCCCGCCACCGTGATGCTCTACGATGTCTCCGAGGGCGGCGCGGGAATCCTTTGCGCCGTGCCCAACGCGGCAAAGCAGCCCGTCTCGCTCGCCTTCACTCTCCCCGGCACGAACGCGCGCATCGAGGCCAGCGCCGAAACCATCTGGAGCCGCGAATCGATCGGCCGGGCCGGATTCCGTTTTGTCGCGATGAGCGACGCCGCGCGCCGGCAATTGCGCGAGTGGATCGCCGCGCGCGCCTACGACACGGCGCAAGCGCCGGACGACGCTCCTGAGAGCGAGGCGGCGTTTCCGGCAGCCGCTTCCGAAGATGCTGCAGCATCCGGCAATTTCGCCGCAGCCTGGCACGCGGAAGCCATAGCCCGCCAGGAAGCAGCGCTGTCCATCTCTTCCGCAGCGCGCTCCGGACGCATGGCTCGCGCCGCCGCGGTGGTCCTGGCCGTGGTGGTGCTGGGGGCGGGCTCACTCTACCTGGGACGCCTGTTGGGCAGCCGAGGCCGCAACGCTCATGCCGCCGCAACGGCGCGAACTGCTGGCTCCGCTGCTGCGACTCCCGCCGCGCCCGCGCTGAAA
>JBJKQB010000449.1:0-2759 GCA_046705825.1 Candidatus Acidiferrales bacterium | reverse complement strand
ATCTTGGCGGCATGACCATTTCCTACCGTGCGTTTCAAACCACGCCGGAGGCAAAATCCGGAAAGAAGATGGACGGGTTCACGCCCGATCAGCGGTTCTTCCTGGCCTATGCGCGCAACTGGACGTCCAATTTGCGTCCGCAGATCGCGCGGCTCTACATGCGCACCGATCCGCATCCGATGGACCAATTCCGCGCCAACGGCCCGCTTTCGAATACGCCGGCGTTCGCCAAGGCGTTTGGCTGCTCGGAAAGTTCGCCGATGGTGCGCCCGGCGGGCCAGCGCTGCCAGATTTGGTGACAGCTCAAATGAGCTGTCAGGAGAGAAGCGATGCAGGAAACGTCGGAACAATACAAGCAGAGAATCTACGGCTACCTCGCGGGGCGCGATCCGGTAAAGCTGCAAGCGGCGGCGCCGGCGCGGCTTGCCAAGCTGCTGAAGGGCGTGACGCCGGCGAAGGCGCGCAAGCGTCCCGCGCCGGGAAAATGGTCGATCGCGGAAATCGCGGCGCATCTGGCGGACACGGAAGTGGCCATGGGATGGCGCATGCGCATGGTGCTAAGCCAACCGGGCGAACCGATTCAGCCGTTCGATCAGGACGCCTGGGCCGCGGCGATGCGTTATGAAAAGCGCGACCCGCGAAAATCGCTCGAGCAGTTTCGCGGACTGCGCGAACTGAACGTGGCGCTGCTGAAATCGCTCACGCCGGAGGACTGGAAGAAAAGTGCCATGCATCCGGAGCGCGGCGAGCAGACCGTCCGAACGATCGTGGAGATGATCGCCGGCCACGATTTGAATCATTTCGCGCAGATCGAAAGGATTCTCGCGGCGAAGTAGTTCCCTTCTTTTGCGGGCCTGATGCCCGCGCTGGTTTCGCGGCGTTCATTCCGCAATCCTCAATTCCGGAGTCCTCACTTCTGGAAACCGGGCGCGGCAAATTCCCGGCGCGCGGCCCCCTCGCGAATTAGAATTTATAGAGTTTTTTGCGAGCGAATCGGCCGCTTGGGATGTTGTTGTCCGGCTGGCGCTCGCTGCACGCAAACACTTCAGAGGCAAACATCGTGGCGCTGAAAGCGGCGGATGCCCGTCCGGAACAACGTCCGGTGGAATCGGGCGCGGCCGAAAAGCCGTCCATCCAGATACCGGGCCAGAATCCCCAGAAACCAGAAGACCAGGAACTGGCGCGGAAGCTTTCCGAGCAAGCGGCGATCGAAGGCGAACTGGCCGACCGCGAGCTGCGCGTGGCCAATCTGCGCGCGGAGCTTGCGGCGTTCGAGCGGCGCTACCTGCACTTCATCGGCGCGCGCTACGCGGAGCTCGATGAGTGCAAGGCGCAGATTGCCGAGAGGCTGGCGCGTCAACAGCCGGGGAACGAGCGCGCGCAGCAGGCGGCGCGGGAGGCTCGCGCCCGCGCGGACGAGACCAAGTCGGCGGCGGGCGAAAAGTCCACGAGCGAACCGCGCGCGTTCGAGGCAACGCCGGAGATGAAGCGGCTGTACCGCGACGTGGCCAAGCGCATCCATCCCGATTTGACTTCCGACCGCGATGACCGCGCCAAGCGCCAGCAATTGATGGCCGAGGCGAACCAGGCGTACGAAGAGGGCGACGAAGCGCGGCTCGGAAAAATCCTGAACGAATACGAATGCAGCCCGGAGGCGGTGAAGGGCGAAGGACCGGGCGCGGAACTGGTTCGCGTGATCCGGCGGCTGAGCCAGGCGCGCGGACGGCTGGCGGAGATCGAGGCGGAGCTGCAGCAAATGGTGCGGTCAGATCTGCATCAGCTGCGGGAACGCGTGGGCGAGGCGGAAAAGTACGGGCGCGACGTGCTGAAGGAAATGACCGAGAAAGTGGACGCGCAAATCGCGCAGGCGCGCGAACGGCTGGTAAATCCGGAAACGCATTCCCTGCCCTGAATCATTCCTGTCACTCCACGAAAAATCCGCGCAGCAGATTGTGCCGGCGCCGCGGCAGGCGCTGGCGATGCGTTCGGCGGCGCTGGTGGCGCGCGGATTGCGGGACTTATCGCGCGAATCAAACTGGCTGGTGAAAAAGGTTTTCAGCGGGCGCGCGCAGCATCTGGCGGTTTCGCCGGCGGGGCAGGTATGCGCGGTTTCGCCGCTAGTGCGGCAGGGCTCGGAAAGCGTGGTGCTGTACGACGTGGAGCTTGTGATGGCGCTGCTGGCGCTTTCGGTTCCGGGCGCCAGCGGAAACGGGCCTAGGGGACAGCCGGGGGCGTTCGCGTGGTCGGCAATGGGACGTCATCTGGTGGCAGCGTGGGGCGGATGGCCGCGCGAGCTGCACGCGTTCGATCTGAACGCGAAGATGTTTCTTGGCGCGTTCGGCGGATTCGAGGCGTTTCCGTCGGCGCTGAAATGGTCCGAGGCGGGAAATTACTTTGCGGCGAGTTCGAGCGGCGGAAGCGATGCGCGGGTGCAGCTGTGGGAAGCTTCGGCGGAAGATGCCAGTGAGACTCTGTTTCTGGCAACGCCGGTGGGCGAATTGACGCTCGCGGAATGCTCCGAATGGCCTGAATGGTGCGAGGCAGCGCCCGACGGCGACGACCCGGCGAGCGGCGCGACTCCAGACGGCGGCTTCGACGACAATGCAGCCGTCACAGGATTTGGGCGCGCCGCGTTCAGTATGAATGAAAGGAGCCTAGCGTGCGTGGTCGAAATCGAGGGCGAATGGGCGGACGATTCAATCGCAATTTTGGAAGTGCCGTCGCTGCGGAAGCAGGGCGTTTTTCACGCACAGGGACAC
>JBJKQB010000448.1:0-14421 GCA_046705825.1 Candidatus Acidiferrales bacterium | reverse complement strand
CGATAAGGTCGAGAATAGCCGGCATGTCGGGACGAAGGGTCATGGACGCCGTACGAGTTTTCCCGGCCCGAGTTTCCTCGCGCAGAAGGATTTGCGTATTCTCATGCTGCGCCACAAACTTTCGGAGACGCTGTGACCTGCTCCCCGAAAACTAGTCCAGTGAAAATGTAGCTTCTCCGGGGTATAAGAGCCGGTCCCGCATCGCCGGACCGGGACCACGAGGAGCGATGTGGAACAGCCGTTTCACCGAAGAGCAGATCGTGCGCATCTTGAAGGAAGCTGAGGCCGGCACGCCGATCAGCGAATTGTGCCGGCTAGGTCCGGGTCGTACTTGTACTGGCCCTCGATCTTGCCGATGTGGACCACTCTCGTTTGTTTCGGCGGGTAGACCACAAAATCTCCAGGCTTCATTTCATGGACAAATCGAAACGTCTGGCCCGCCGAGTTGCGTATTGCTCCCGCCACAAGATCTGGATAACTTTCGGCAACTTTCGCCTTGAACGCCTCGCGATCAGCACGCAGTTTGCTGAGATCGCCCATTTTCCGCCAGCCGATAGCGATGCAGTTCTTGGTAAGGAAGAGGGAGTCGGCAGCGCCGGTTTTGCCCGCGTGAATTCCCCAAAGAACGGCTTCCTTCTCGCTCACTTAACTCGCCTCATACTGAACGGAACGGGCAGGATATTACCAAGTTTCCGCTATGCTCGCCACAATCGAAGAGGACAATTCTCCGGGCGACTGGGAACGGCGACGCGCACGTCATAATGGTGCGGAGGCAAAGTTCGGGGCCTACCTGCGCTCAAGTGCCCGCCGAAGCCTCGCGGATTCGCTATCCAGACCGGCTTTTTGGAGGGCGTAAATGGCATCCCAAACCAGCCGCTCCAACTTTTCGATTTCGGCCTCTCTTTGAGCGATGGCTGGATCGTGCCCCGTCCACTGCCGAATCAACGCCCAAGACGCACGGTACTGGTTAAGAAGCGGAATGATGTATTCTTCGCCTGGACGCCTCGCTTTCTGCGACCACTCTCGCTCTGTACCCTCGACTCCTGCCAAAACTGCCGATGGCTCCGCCGCAGAAAACTTGCGAGCGAACTCCAACGCCTCGTCAAACGGAAGGCGCATCTTCCCACCACGGTCTTGGTATGCGACAGGAGAGTCATTCGCGCCGGGAGCCATCCCAACCCTTACTTTAAGCCTGTCGAGTGCTTCGGGAGAGCATCTCAAAACTCCCCTGTAGAAGGACACATCATCACCCACGCTGTCGAAAATCTGATAAACAGCATTCGCGACGGGCGAGTTTTCGTCGTACCCACAACGTCGGTTTTGATCTTGGAGACGCTCTTCATTCTCCTCTTCTCTCAGGAAGGCTCGCCGCTCTTTCCAAGGCACAATCAACTGGCCCGATTCGACGTAGTGGATGAGTCCGGGATTCGGCTCGATCCATTTCGCTTTCCACTTGTTTCCGCGAATGTGCTCAATGATTCGGACGTGCTCGAAGGGGGCACCGGGCACGCGCTTCTCACGGATGGCGTACTCAACGCCGGGTCTGATCTCCGCTTTCAACATACAGCGCCTCAGCGGTCGGATTTTTTCGCCCGCAAAAGCAAGAGTATAGCCGGTTGGAGATTGTCAGGCAGCGTTTCAAGAAACTGGTGATTGCTGAAAGGCAGGACGCAGGGTTTGTGGCGGCGAAGAATCAATCACTTGCGGCTGGTGTTTCGAACGGGATTTTTGAAAGCCTTCTAGCGCCTGATACACCGACCGACGAGGTCATCACCAGTAGCGATCGCCCGCAATCAGCCGATCCGACCAGCAGTGCGCGTGTTTGTAGAACTCAATCGCGTCATGCAGGGGGAGTTTTTCTTCGGGGCGTTCGAAGAGGGACGGCTGCAGGGAGTATCCGTTCCCGTTGCGTTTGCGGACTGCAGACCTCAGGATCAGGGCTGATGCAGAAAATGGCCGGCAACAATGCTTGGCTGCTCGACGATCTTGTTTTCTTGTGCACAGACGACCAGCCGAACGAATTGCGCCATGCTCCAGGCCAGCGGCGTGGCGCTGCCCGTTCCTTTGCCAAACACCAGGTGCGACGAGACCGGCTCGGCGGTGTCCCACACCTGTTCCGGGATCATGCCTCCCTGGTTTGCGAAATGGAGCATTGCCTGCAAATAGGGCGTGGGATCCTGGCCGAGAGCGATTTCATATTCTCCGCGTTCGCCGGTAAAGATCGGCCAAAGGCGGCCGATGCCCTGGCCCAGCCACGGCCCGCCGAAAAGCGTTTCTCCGTAGCCGTCGTGGCTGTAACGATAGAACGACGGGCCATTGGGAGTCTCGACGCGTATCGTCGAATCGACGATCCGCACGGACCGCTCGATGGCCGGATTGTTTGCCGGACGGATGCCCAGCCGGACAAGTTCGAGGAATCCCGCATCTACGACGTCGCGCTCATCCCAAATTCCGCCGCCATTGTGGACATCCATTTGATAGCCATCGTTTGGATCGGTGTTGTTGTCGATGCGCATGTAGTAGCCACCGGGATCACCCGCGCCCGCCAGGTGGCCCGTGGTGGTGACCAGCCATTCGGAGAGATGCGCGTTCCAGTCGTCGGCAGTCTCGAGATAGCGGCGGGCATCTTCTTCTGCACCGTTCTTGCGAGCGATATCTGCGGCGCAGACCAACCCGGCGATTTCCGCGGCAATGGTTGACGGCGAATATCCCGGGACTTCTTCCCAGCGTTCTTCTTGCGTCGCAGGACCGTGGGTCACCACGAAATCCGCTTCCGGGCGCACGTGGTGGGACCACGTGTCCGCGTCGGTTCGTCCCAGCTGCCAGGCCAGAATCATGGGATAGGAGACTTCGTCCATCTGCAATGCGCTCCAGTAGGGCTTGCCGTCCAGCCAGCTATTCTGAGGAAAACTACCGTCCGGCTTCTGCTGCACCGTAAAGAGGTAATTCAGCGCCCGCTCGGCCGTTGCGCGATCGCCTGCGGCAAGGAGTGCGGTGGCGACTTCGTAGAGATCGCGCGCCCAGACGAGATGGTATCCGCCGACCGTCGGCTTATCCGCAGGCACCGCGTCTCCCCACGGGATGCTCATCGACGCGATCATGGCGCCACGGTAGGTCTTGTCTTCGTGCGCTCTCAGCGCCATCGCCGCCAAGCGGAATTCATGCGCGTAAGGACCAGCAACGGGCAGCAACTTTCGCACGTAGTCATGCCAGCCTTCCGCGTACTCCCTGCTGACGTCCGCAAATCCTCGTGCCAGACTCGCTTGCGCAGTGGCGACTGCGCTCGACGCCGTTGAACCAAATCCCAGAGCGAGGGTGAACTGGCGGCCGGCAATCTTAGCGACCTGAATGACATTCCCGTTTGTGGCGCGGCGATACGACCAGTCAAGGCGGCGGTGCAGCAGAAGGTCGGTGTATCCGTCGCTTGCACCAGCGAATCCGCTCGAAGTTTCTTCAAAAGTCGCGTTGCTGATGAGTGCGGATGCTACGTCGCCCTTCTCAGCGACCAATGCGTTCCCCTGCGAATAGCCGGTATCGCCGTAACCCCAGTTTTTCAGCGCTGGATCGTACAGAACGTACAGCGAATATTTCGGCGGAGCGGTAAACGCGACCTGGATCAAGACCGTGTCGTGCTGCGGATCGGTGACATAGGTTTTGGTAATTGTGAAGCGGGCATCCGGATCGCGGTTTGTCTGGCGAAAGATCAGAGCATTGCTGTCGGTCTGCTCGATCGAATGGCGCATGTCCGTGGACTCGAGCCACACCCGGGTGCCGTCGCTCACCGCAAATTCCAGAGTGCGAACGTCCGCCGTATCGAGTTGCGGGTAATACACCTCGGTCATGATGCCGTTTTTCAGGGTGAACCAGACCTTCGAGTTGGTAGTGAGCGAAGTGCCTACCGCCTCTTTGGTGCCAGACGTCCAAGTAGGCATCGCTCCCGGAGCGCCGGGGGCGGATTGAGCGCGGACGCACGCAAGCACCAGAAACAGTGCAGCGATCGAGGCGCCCGAAAACTTGCGAGAGGTTCGCATTATTTCACCCGATAGATCTGGGCGGCGTCCGGCGGCAAAGTCAGCCCGACCTGATCGTTTTCGACGGTGTGCTCCGTTCCGCCGAGAAGCGGAATGAGCCCGCGAGCCGAAGAAAGCGGAGTATCGCTGAATGACAGCTCGATTTTCTGTTCCGCCGGACTCGCGTTCGCAAGCACCAGAATCTGTTCGCTGCCGGACGTGCGTGCGAACGCGTAAGCCGTCTTATTCGAAAAAATGTTCCACAGTTGCCCGCGCCCGAGCGCTGGGTGATCTCGCCGCAACGCAAGCAGGCGCTGCACAAAAGCGAACAGCGCTTGCTGTGCCGGAGTGCGCCCGGATTGGGCAAAAGCATCGCGGGGGTCGCCCGGAAACCCGCCGGGGAAATCATGGCGATTGTCGGGATCACCGCCGCCGGTCAGGCCGATTTCGTCGCCATAATAAAGTTCCGGGATTCCGCGCATGGTGAGCAGCAGCGCAAACGCGAGTTCCAACTTCGGTTGCGACATTCCAGGCAAACTAGCGAGGCGTGGCACGTCATGATTGCCGAGAAACGGGACGAGCAGTTCTGGATGGGGATAAAGCCGGTCGCGCGACAACACACTGATGACCGTCTGCATGGAAGCACCGCCATTGAGCACATCTCGCAACGCGAAGAAGAGCGGGTAGTCGAATACCGTCGTGACGCCCGTGTCGATTCCGTCGAATCCCTTGTGCCCGCCCACGAAATAGGACGTAACGTCCGGATCGCGGTCGAGGACCTCGCCGACCGTGGTCATGTGCGGATAGACCGCGTCCAGCGCCTTGTGCCATTGGGACCAGAATCGCCGCGAAACGTAGGGGAAAGTGTCGAGGCGATATCCGTCGATTCCGGTCTTTTCCGCCCACCACAGTGCGTTCTCGATGAAGTACCTGGCCACATCTGGATTGTCCTGATTCAAGTCGGGCAAAATGCCGGCGAACCAACCGTCTACAACGTCGCGCCAATAGCGCCGGGGCGCGTGTGGATCGGCAAGAAACTGAAAATTGCCGTTCGATGTCGTATGGTGGGCCGCAGTCCCGTGAAACCAATCTGGCTCCGGCGGATTCGCAACCCAGGGATGGTGCGGCCCGACGTGGTTGGGGACGAAATCGACGATCACCTTCATGTGGTTCTGGTGAGCGTCGCGAACCAACGATTGCAAATCTCGCATCGTGCCGAAATGCTGTTCAACCGCGTATTCGTCCACCGCTCCGTAGCCGTGGTAGTCCTGGGGTGAAGCGGGATCGTTCTCTACGACGGGCGTGAGCCAGACGGTGGTCACGCCGAGGCGGCGCAGGTAATCCAAATGGTCACGGATACCTCGCAAATCCCCGCCGTGATAGGCGCGCGGATTTGCGCGGTCGTACGACCCGGGTGCGCCGGGCAACTGATCGTTGCTGCGATCCCCGTCGGCGAAGCGGTCGGGCATAATGAGATAGATCACGTCGTCATCGGAAAATCCCTGGAATTTTCCTGCCGTTGGACCGCGCCTTAGCAGCGGAAAAACTGCGGACGTCGTACCTGATGGAGTTCGCACGTGGATAGCCACGTCGCCTGGCGGAGTGTTTGCCGCAATGTTGAGCCCGATGAACACGTAGCGCCCCCCACCCGTGACTTTCGATTGCGTGACACTCACTCCGGGGTATGAGCAAGCAACCGTGGCGCCGTCCAAATTTGCACCTGTCGCGAGAATTTCCACATTTCCCGTGAATCCAGTCCACCAGTTTGGCGGATCCATCCTCGTGATTCGAGGACGGGTTGCGCGTGCGGCCGTGTCGGCGTGCTGCGCAACCGCACCTCGGCTGCCAGTCGGCGCGAGAGAAATCAGAACACTCAGGAGAAATGCCGTACTCGCCGGAAAATGAGTGCGCCGCTTCACGTTTGAGTGGCCAGATCGTATCGCATGGTGGATTGAGGAGCGGCGGTTAGACCGCTCCCCGACTTGGTGCAAGTGGGCGGGCAAGACAGCACCCGTTGTACATGCTTACGCGCCCGCTGTCACCAGCAGCTCCACTAGAAGGTCAACCGCACGGCGAGTTCGACCTGGCGCCAGCTGTTTGTCAGAACGCTGTTAATCGCCCCGATGTGTCCGTCGTTCAGGTTCGTATCGTACGGATTGGAGAAGTGCGGCGTGTTGGTTAGGTTGTACGCTTGAACCCGGAACTGTGCGTTGACCCGCTCAGTGACTGCGAAGTTTTTGAACATGGCAAAATCCATGTTCGAGAATCCGGGACCGCGAATCATATCTCGTCCGGAAGTGCCGGGAGCAAGGTAGATACCCGCACCGTTCTTGGCGGGCACGGCGAAGGCGCCCGGTTCGACGTAGTTCGTCAGACTGCCTGGATGTATGACAGGCTTGCCCACGAGATCGGCGCGCGTGCTGCTCGGATTGCCGCTGGCCGTGATGCTGAACGGGGTCCCGCCCTGTAGGGCGTAAATGGCGTTAAATTGCCATCCTCCGATGACGTAATCCTCCCACCTGGAAACATCCCCGCCCCAGCGTTTTCCGCGGCCAAAGGGCAGTTCATAAATGACGCTTGGGCTGAACACGTAATCCACGTCCTCGTTGGACAATCCGTGTTCAATCGCGTAGTCGGTATAGAGCTGCGGGGCACAAGCGTCCAGATTGCCGCAGGAGTCATCGGTCGTTTTGGACCACGTGAACGCCCCGGTGACCTGTAAGCCCGCAGTCATGCGGCGTTCGTACTGCAATTGCATGGAATGATAGTCTGATTTGCCGCTTGAGTCCTGGATGGTGATGCCGCCCAACTGCGGATAGAGTTGCGCGCCAGTTCCATACAGCGTCTGGTTGGCATTGTAATTCCGCATGAGGTGCGCGCCGTGCGTCCCCACATAGGCAATACTCACCGACTGGTTGATTCCAACCTGTCTTTGCACTTGCAGATTCCACTCGGAGACCTGAGGCGTCACGTTCTTGGGAAGAATCCCCACAACGCTTACGCCCGTCGGTGCGGACAAGTTCAAATTGGTGAAACTGCCGCTTGGCAACGGCCCGGTGGCATTGGTAGAGATCAGCTGTGCTGGCGTGCAGGTCGGCTCGCACGGTAGAGAGCCCGTTAGCGTGATCCGATAACCCTGGGCGTAGGTGACCGAATTTTCGCCGCTAAAGGGGGGATTCTGAGCCAACTGGTTGCTGATACCGCCACGGTCGATGAAATAGAACAGCCCGAAGCCTCCGCGTATTACGGTTTTCCCGTCTCCGGTAAGTTGGTAGGCAAAACCGAGGCGGGGGCCGAAGTCATGATAGTCATTGGGGATCGAAGTGCGCAGCGTGCCATTGCTTCCGGCCACCACCAGCGCTCCGGTGTTCAGGTCAAAATTCGCCTGCCTGTTGTCGATCTCCACGGGCCACGTGAGGACGTCGTAGCGCAACCCGAGGTTCAGCGTCAGGCGGGGCGTTGCGCGGAAGTCATCCTGGGCAAAGACCCCGTTTTCCCAACTGCGGGTGCCAACCATGCCAAAGGGTGTGCCGTGCGAGTAGGCATCTACGAAGCCGGCGAACAAGTCAGCAACTTCGTAACCCGTGTCTGTGTGTCCTTGGCCCGGACCGCAGCAGGGGCTGCTGCCATTGCCGGCCAGTTGGAAATACCCCTTGCCGGCGAGCGGCCGGTACAGATTCAGTTGCCGGCGCAGAATATCTGCGCCGAACCTGACCGTATGTCGCCCCCTAATCCAGGTAAGCGTGTCGTTGTAGTTGAAACCGGTCTGCGGGATCAGGTAAATGCCAAAGTCGCCGGTATACTCAAGTTGCGAAGCGTATGCCCCGATCAAGGCAATACCACCCTGCACGCCGGATGTGTAGCAGTTGACGATGCCAAACTGCGTACACCAATTCACGCTATTAAACGGCGGCGTGTACCCGTACTGGTCGCGGACATATCCGCCGCGGAATTCGTTGGTCATCGTTGGGCTGAGCGTTGTGGTCAGTCCGATCGCAGCGCCGTTGGGCCAGTTGAAGTTCGTGCCAGAGCCAAAGCCCGAAGGGAGTACACCCAGAGAAGTCGTGTTTGTCTGGTTGGTATGGCCGTGGCTGAACCGCACGAAGAGCGCGTTGTTCGTGTCGATGATGTAATCGCCACGAACGTCCCAATCATCCCAGTTCTCGGTGACTGTCCTCTCCAGCTTGAAGTTGTGATACAGGGGATCGCAATTCGCGTCTTGTATCGTGCGCCCTGGTCCACAATTCGGCTCTGGATACGCCTTCAGATAAGCCTGGGCGGCGGGGTTTTGCCGGTTTGCAGGAATGACGTTGGGCTGTGAGCCATTGCCCATGAATTGCAGAGCGCCATTTGGATTGGTTGCCGTGGGGGCCACCGAGCCGTCGGTCGATGGGTCATAGATCGGGCCGCCGGTTGGCAGGGTCAGTCCCCCAGTCAACGCAGGATTCAGCAACTCAGAAAAATCGCCCGTGCGCATCAGATCTGTAGGCACAGTCGCGTACGATGGACCGCTCGGTACGTTTTGCCGCAATCCTTGATAATCCCCGAAGAAAAACAGCTTGTTCTTGATGATAGGCCCGCCCACAGACCCGCCGAACTGGTTGCGCACGAAGCTGGGAGTGGGTGTATTCGGGCTGGTAAAGAAATTTTCGGCGTTCAGGTCTTTGTTGCGGTTAAACCAGAATGCGCTGCCGTGATATTCGTTCGTGCCGGACTTGATCGAGGTGACCACCAAGGCGCCGCCAGCTCGGCCATATTGGGCAGGAGCGATGTTGGTCTGCACTCGGAATTCCTGGATTGCATCGGCGGGAGGGAAAAGAACAATGGTGTTCACCAGCGCTTCATTGTTATCAATTCCGTCCAAAATGAAGTTGTTGCCTTGGGCGCGGATTCCGTTGACCACCAGTGAGGCCCCGCCTTCTTGCCCGTAGCGGAAGGTTTCCGCATTCCCGGACGAGCCCGTGGCGTTGCCGCTTCCGCGGATCACGCCCGGTACCAGCAAAGCAAGTTGCGTGAAGTCGCGGCCGTTCAACGGCATCTCCTCGACTTGTTTTGCTCCCACTACCTCGCCGATCGAGGAGTCCGCCGCATTAATCACTGGAGAACCGGCTTCGACAGTCACTGATTCCGTGACCGAGCCGACTTCGAGCTTGAAGTCGACGACGGCGGTCTGTGCAATCTGCAGCTCGAAATCCTGGGCGGACTTTTGAAATCCTTGCTTTTCCACGACGACATGATAGTGGCCGCGAGGAAGCGCGGGAGCGATGTAGAATCCCTCAGGATTCGTCTGCACCGAGAGGGTGCGGCCGGTGCCGATATGGGTGATCGTCACGGTTGCGGCCGGCACAGCCGCGCCTTGTGCGTCCGTGACCGTGCCCTGCAATAGCGCGGTTTCTGCCTGACCAAAACAAACGCTCACCGCCAGTGAGAAGACTACAAACAGCGCCAGTCGCTGCGTAACTCTCTTCATCGTTTTTCTCCCGTTTCCTTCTCCGCGCCCAAGTGCAATTCATCGAGATTGTTGAGATTCGCTTTCTTGCGCGTTCTCCCGCACGCTCTTCCCGCGCAGTTTCGGCGAAATGGCACCACATCCAGAACCAGGGTTATCACAGGGGAGGTCAACAGTCCGGTGTCGCAACCCTGGCGCCAAACTCCCAAACCCGGCCAGGGACCACGCACTTCTGGACTCAGAAGGCCAGCTGCGTCACCACACTCACCCCGGATGCGGTGTACTCTGTCGCAAAGTCGGCGTCCAGTTAAAGTTTCAAGCGGTTTGATACTGTTACAAACATAAATCCCGTGCTTGCAGCAGCTTTCCCACTTTGTTACCTTCACTGTTACATGGGTGTTACTGGTATGCACGTGTCCCAAAGCGAACAACTCTTGGGGCAGGTTGATAAGCTTGCGGGCAGCACGGTTCTGCACAACGCGGAGTCGTTGTGCAAACTCTTGCGCTATCTGGCCAGGCAGGCCATCGATCATCCGGGTGAGCCAGTTAAGGAATACCAGATTGCCACAGAGGTGTTCGGCAGGCCGCCGGATTTTGACCCGCAGCTCGATTCGACCATCCGCGTCCAAGTTGGGCGTCTTCGGACCAAATTGGCCGAATACTACAACACAGCCGAGGGAGAAGACGATCCCATTATCCTCGAACTCCCCAAGAAGAGCTATCATCTTGAGTTTCGCCATCGATCTGGAAAATCGAGAGTTAGCGGTTTCAGTAGCCCGGAATATCCCTCAAGCAAGGTGGCACAGCAGGCTCCCTTCGAGCGTTGGAGAATTGTAGCCCTTATCCTCGCGGTTGCTCTCGCCGCGTCCGTATTCACGATTGTGTGGCTGGTTGCGGCTCACAATGCCGCGAGTGCCCCTCCGCCCGCGGCCGACTCGGCTCCCCAGGTATTTCGCGTTTTTTGGAAGCCTTTCCTTTCCGATTCAGAGCAGCCTTGGGTCATTTTCAGCAACGCAGCGTTCGCAGGGCGGCCTGAAACCGGGCTGAGGTACTACAGTCCCGCCCGCGACGCGAAGAGCCGCATTTTCGACGACTACACGGGAGTCGGCGAGGTCCTCGCCGTACATAACCTCGATCACATTTCTGAAATGTTCCACCGTCAGCTCCGCGTCAAGCGCGGCAGCCTGTTTACGCTCGATGATGCGCAGGGCAACAACCTGATTTTCGTCGGCTCCCCCGCGGAAAATCTCACCTTGACCGAAATCCCGGGCACCCAGGATTTCGTTTTTCGCCGGCTCACGTCGGGGCCGCGCAAGGGCGATTTGGCCATCGTGAACGTACATCCCGAAGCGAATGAGCCCAAGATCGTCCTGGCGAGCCCGTCCAATTCGCCTCTTACCGAAGATTACGGCGTCATCGCCCTTCTCCCCGGATTCAGCGCAGGCCACTGGACTATGATTCTCGCCGGGACAACCACATTCGGGACGCAGGGCACGGTCGAGTATGTGTGTCGCGAGAGTTCGGTTCAGCAACTCCTGTTGCACCTTCTGCTTTCGAACAACGGCGAGGCGAAGCCCTTTGAGGCACTGATCCACGTGAAGATCGAGAAAGGCGTGCCCGTCGGCGAGGATTTGATCGCTCTCCGCGAGCGCAACGACTAGAAGCAATTCCGCGCCTTGCAGTCCCCTCGTTGTGTAAGATAGCGGCAGGGATGAGCCACCACGTCGTGGAGAGAAAGCGAGCGGTAAAACACGGCGCGGTGGATCAAGCGATCGGCTAGGGTGTGGTGAGGATTCGTTCGCGGGTTTCGGGATCCGTATCTTGCGGAATGTACACGAAGCGCATTAGGCGGTCGTCGAGCGCCGGCGTCCACTCACCTACATGCGGCTGCGAATTGCCGGGGCCTGGTACGGGTCTGGGACGGAATGCGCGAGCTGAAACCTTCGCACTCCCCTCTCGTCTGCTTGGAGCATAGCTCGTGCAGCCGCGCGGCTTTTGGGAGTATCGAGTGGAAACTCCCAAAGTTTGGGCATCGGATCGTCAGCGGTGCTGGTTCGCCTGCGGCATCGCTTTGCCATGTTTTCCTCGCACCCATCTAACGCGCTAGGAGTCGCCGCTTCGTTTCTTCATCTGGCTCAGTCGAGAATCGCAGCACGCGGAAAAAGCTTCCGTCACTTTGTGGTATCCATGGCCCGATGTTTGGGTCGTCGGCGTGCGTGGTTTTGCTGTCCACAGGTTCTCGGATAATCACAAACTGATTGCGAGTCACAGCCGCGTCACACGATTGGATCATCGCACGCGCAGCCGCTCGTGATTCCACAGAGCCAACTCGGAAATTTGCCGGGTGTGGCCATGCACTGTCCTTGCTACTGGATTGGCTCATGTTCGCCCACCTCTCTCGGGAACCAGGCCGGCAGTTTGCCATCGCGTGCGTAGGCGTCCAGCTCGTCCCGATTCATTCGCTCGAATGCATCGCGGAGCACCGCGTTCTCAATTTCGATGGATTGCCGCGCGCGGCCTTCGACTCGATCTGCCAGCTCTTGCGCTGCGCGGATGTCACCGGCACGCGCTTGATCCGCGAGAGCATCGGCAATTGCCTGAGCGTAGGTACGCCCTTGCGGATCGTTGGGTACCAGCGATGCCAACTTTTCCCGGTACGCGTTCGACAGTGGCGCTGTTCGCGGGCGGCCACCCGGATTCCCGCTCTGCCCCGGCTTCCAGCGTGTCGCCTCGCCGCCAGGCACCGGCCTGCCTGTTTTCCGCCTGTTGTCAGGCGACGGCCTATTGTTCGTGCTCAAGTCATCACCTCGAATCGACCTGCAGCAGCCGCCCTAAAAAATCGTGCCCAAATCGTGCCCATAATTGGGAAAAAGCTAACACTATTGACATCTTCGACGACCAGGCGCTGTTGATTCTGCGTAACTTACTGCAATCACAATATGCCTCGGACAATCCGGCTTACAGGCTCACCCGCTGATTTTTTCGAAAGATTGCAAGGCACGCTTGCCAAACCTCCTCCTTTGTAACGTCCCGCTCTGTTCCCCAATGGCACAGTTGATGTAGTTATGGAGTGACCACTATCACAGACTTGTACTGAGCAGCTCGATTAGGCTAGCCGCTGGATGAGAGATTGTTCCGCTCGATCCCTGAAGGCACGGGCCAGCCAGCCCTTTCCTTCGGCTCGCAAAGGGGGAGGGGCATGATCTGCAGCAGGCAAGCCCGAAGGCTCCGCTCGGAGATTCCGATTGCCATTGAGAACCCTCCGGGATGGACAGAGGTCAGCGCCCTGACTGAGAACATTTCTTCGCGAGGCGTCTATTTTCGAAGTATTTTCCCGTTTGAGGCCAGGCAGAAACTGATCATTGCGCTTACCCCGCCGATGGAAATAGCCGGAACGACGAGATTGAATCGCGTTTACCACGGTATGGTCACTCGCACCGAAGCCGACGAGCCAGGAGGAACGCTGGGTGTTGCGGTCGAGTTTCTCTATTACGAAACTCTGAAGGAGCGGCCAGTTGAACGGGAGGCGGTCGATCCTCGGGTTGATGCGACGCCGGCTGTGCGGAAGAGGCTGGCCAGGATGGCCTGGCGCGAAGCGGAGTGGGACGCCAAGAAGACCGCATAGAATCTTCTTTGTGCAGCTTCTGGCTGCTGGGAATCACCTGGATCGATCCCGAAGTGACTGTCTCCTCTCCGGCTTACTGGGTTCGAGGGCGAATTGCAACTCGGTGTCAATGACCAGGGCAGGGAGGCCGGCAGCAGGCTGGGGCATTAAGATGCTAAGTAGCTTCTGAGTGCATTGGCAAGCCGACTGATTTGCACAAAAACGTACATCTGCACCGCAAAATAATCGCTCTGCTGTCACCAAATCGTCGCTATCGCTGCGCTCGAATTCCGGGGCAGTCCTGCCGGTTGACCAGAACCTATTGAGGATTCGGCGCTTACCTAGGGAGGCCAAGCGCGGCGGTGCCGCTGCCACGAACGAGTCACGCTGGCCCCTGGCGTGCTCTTTCGATGGTCAATCCGTCCCCTGAAATTTGCCGGAGGCCCGCTGCTGACCGGCAGAGTGCGCTCGTGTGTACGAGTTGCGCTCCTGGAGTGTGCCCTGAGAGGCCTTTTCCAGCCGAGGTCTACGATGAAGCCATCCCTTCGAAGTATACTCCTGGGTTCCCTAATCATTCTGGTTGCTGTCGCGGTGTTGAGCGGCAGTTCCGCGCTCGTGGTTCCCAGCGGCAGCTGGCAAGCGACGGGCGCGCTCTCGAGCGGGCGCGCAGGCGCGGCAGCGTCGTTGCTGCCCGACGGGCGCATTCTTGTAACCGGGGGCCAATCGGCCAACGGGCCAGTTCCCAGCGCGGATTTCTGGAATCCCGACGGAACGGTAGCTCCAGCGTCAGCGATGGTCTATTCGCGCGCGGGGCACGTGTCTGTGACACTGCAGGACGGGCGCGTCCTGGTAGTCGGCGGCGTCACGGCGAGCGGCAGCGCAACGAGTACGGCCGAGATTTTCGATCCCGTGGCAAACTCCTGGACCAGCGCGGGTGTCGGGATGACCGAGGCCCGCTCTGGAGCCACGGCGGCGCTGCTGCCGGATGGCCGCGTGGTGATCGCGGGCGGGCAGAACGGCACTGAGATCAGCTCGACCATCGAGATCTACGATCCGTCCACTGGCTCGTTTACTTCTGCCGGGATGATGTCCTCGCCGCGTACGCAGCAGGCGATGACCGTGTTGGCGGATGGCCGCGTCCTCATCGTGGGCGGGTTCAACGGGACCGCGGCGGTCGCGTCCACGGATATTTTAGACCCTGCAACAGGCACGATCGGCGCGGGGCCGGCGCTGGCGGTCGCGCGATTCGGTCAATCAGCCACGACGCTTTTGAACGGCGTGGTTGCCGTAATTGGCGGGAATAATGGCAACGCGAATCCCGCGCAGGCGGATGTGACTCCCACTGAGATTTTCGATCC
>JBJKQB010000447.1:0-30184 GCA_046705825.1 Candidatus Acidiferrales bacterium | reverse complement strand
TCTCCGCGCCAACGATGCAGCACTTACCCCAGCCGCGCGCCACCACAGCCGCGTGGCTCGTCTTGCCGCCCGTCGCGGTCAGAATTCCCTGCGCGACGTACATGCCGCCCACGTCTTCGGGGCTCGTTTCGCGGCGGACCAGAATGACTTTCTCGCCGCGCTGCGCCCACTGCTCCGCTTCTTCCGCGGTGAACACGGCTTTGCCAACCGCCGCCCCCGGCACGGCATTGATTCCTTCGGCCAGCTTGCGGCTGGTCAGTTCGCTGCGCGACGCCTTGGGATTCAGAACCGGATAGAAGAGGCGTTCGATGTCCTCGGGCTTGATGCGCTCGATCGCTTCTTCCACGCCGATCAATTTTTCATTGGCCATGTCGACGGCCATGCGAAACGCTGCGGCCGGCGAGCGCTTCCCGGTGCGCGTCTGCAGCATGTACAGCTTGCCGTTCTCGACGGTGAACTCCATGTCCTGCATGTCGGTGTAATGTTTTTCGAGGGTCGCGCGAACCTTCTCGAGCTGCTGATACACCTTGGGCATGCGGGTCTTCAGTTCGTTCAGGTGCATGGGGGTGCGGATACCCGCGACGACGTCCTCGCCCTGCGCGTTCAGAAGGAAGTCGCCAAAGAAAACCTTCTCGCCGGTGCTGGGATCGCGCGTGAAGCAAACGCCCGTGCCGGAATTGTCGCCGGTGTTGCCGAAAACCATCTGCACCACGTTCACCGCAGTGCCCAGCAGGCCCGTGATCTTCTCTACGCGGCGATAGGTCACCGCCTTCTCGCCCATCCACGACTCGAACACGGCGCCAATCGCGCCCCAGAGCTGCTCGACCGGGTCTTCGGGGAAATCCTTGCCCGTTTTGCTCTTAAAGTGGGACTTGTACTGCGCTACAAGATCGCGCCAGCCTTCGGCGGTCACTTGTGTGTCGTCCTTCACGCCGAATTTCTGCTTCATGGCGCGCAGCTTGGCTTCCAGTTCCTCTTTGGGCAGCCCGATCACGACGCTGGAATACATCTGCACGAAGCGGCGATAGGCGTCGTAGGCGAAGCGTTCGTTGTTCGTGGCTTTGGCCAGCCCTTTCACCGATGTATCGTTCAACCCAAGATTGAGGATCGTTTCCATCATGCCGGGCATGGAACGCGCGGAGCCCGAACGCACGCTGACCAGCAGCGGGTCCGTATCGTCGCCCAGCTTCTTGCCGGTCAATTTCTCGAGGTGAGCCAGGTGCTTATCAACCTCGCCGTGTAATTCCTTCGGATATTTCTTGCCGTGCTTGAAATAGTAGTCGCAGGCCTCGGTGGTGATGGTAAAGCCCGCCGGAACCGGCAAACCAATGCGAGTCATCTCGGCGAGACCGGCGCCTTTGCCGCCGAGAACTTCCTTCATGTCGCCCGTGCCATCCGCTTTCCCCGCGCCAAAAAAATAAACGTATTTCATTTCGCTCCTCTGTCAGAGATGAGGCCCGCGCGCCGGAGCGCGCCAGGCCGTTCAGTCGAGTTCATGTATTACTTCAAGGTTTGAATGTTGCTTGTTGAAAGTGCTTGTCGTCGGCGAACCGACAACGAAAACTCATCTTTAACTTCCTCGCCGTAGCTGCGCTCAAGTTCAAGTCCAACTTGAACTCGCCAAAGTCAGGCGAGAGCGGCGTGCCGCGCGCCCGCAGGATCAAATCGGCTGCCGCCCGCGCGTTCATGCGTTACTTCAACTTTCGCACGTCGGCCGTCCGACAGCGAAAGCGCAACTTCAAAAACCGCTCAAAAATCTTCCGGCGCGCGACCGTCCTTCAAAAGCATTGCTTCAATGCCGAAAAGCATCGCTTCAACTTCCCTGCCGCTAAGGACGCGCCACGGCACGCGCCGCATCCTTGGAATCCTCGCCGCCTAACTCCGAAAAATCGGCGATGGTGGAAAACTCCCTGAGCAAGCCGCCGAGCAGGGCGATGCGGTTGCGTCGGATATTTTCGTCCTCGTGCATAACCAGCACTTTGTCGAAGAAGAAGTCGACGGCCGGGCGCAGTTCGGAAATCTTTTCCAGCGCCTGCCGGTACTTCTTCTCTTTCTTGCGCCGGGCAGCCTCTTCCCCGATGCGCTGCGCGGCCGTCTGCAGTTGCAGCTCGGCGGCCTCGCGCAGCAGTTCCTGCTTGACCCCGGCTTGCGTTTTGTCGCTGGCGCCCGCCGATTTTTCGAGGATGTTGCGGATGCGTTTGAAGGAAGCGGCCAGAGGCGCGAAATTCTTGGTATTGCGGATGGCTTTCAGGGCCGCGACGCGCTCGACCGCATCGACCAGGTCGTCGGCGCCCGCGGCGAAGGCGGCGTTGATCTCGTCGTAGGCGAAACCGCGGCGCTCGCGCAGGATGTAGCGCGCGCGTTCCTGCAGGAAGCCCAGAACTTGCTTCTGCACCGCTTCGGAGATAGCGACCTTCGGCGGATGCTCGGCGATGCCGCGCGCAGCGGCGGAAACGGCAGCGGAAAGCGAAAGCGGAAGATTGCGCTCGAGAATCATCTTCACCATGCCCAGCGCGGCCCGGCGCAGCGCGAACGGGTCTCCCGAACTAGTCGGAATCGCGCCAACCGCAAAGCAAGCAACTAGCGAGTCGAGCTTATCGGCTAGCGCGACGGCGCATCCGATGAGGTTCCGCGGGATCGGATCATCCAATCCGACGGGCTTGTAATGATCGTACACAGCCGAGGCCACGTCTTCCGGTTCGCTCTGCGCGCGCGCGTATAGCCCGCCGACCACGCCCTGCAGTTCGGGGAATTCGCGGACCATTTCGGTGACCAGGTCGCACTTCGCGAGTTCGGCGGCGCGATCCGAGCCCGCCACATCTGCTTCGGTCACTCCCGCGTTGAACCACTGCTCGGCCAGCCAGCGCGCCAGGGCCCGCATGCGTTCCACCTTATCCTTATAGCTGCCCAGCCGAGATTCGTAAGTGACCGCGGCCAGCTTGGGGAGGTAATCCGCCAGTTTCACCCGTTGATCCGCCTGCCAGAAGAACTGCGCGTCGGCGAAACGGGCGCGCAGGACGCGTTCGTGCCCCTGGCGCACCAGCCCTTTGGCATCACGCTCCAGATTGATGACCGCCAGGAATTGCGGCGCGAGTTCCCCGTTGCGCGATTCGAGCGCGAAATATTTCTGGTGGTCGCGCATGACCGTAATGAGTATCTCGTCCGGCAAGTCGAGGAACGCGGGATCGAACGCACCGGCAATCACGGTGGGGTATTCGTTCAGATAAGAGACCTGATCGAGCAGTGCCGGGTCCTCATGCGCGCGCAGATTCTTGCGTGCTGAGATTCCGCGAATCTCCGATTCGATTTTGTTGCGGCGCTCGGCAGGCCGGCAAAGGATAAAGTTTTTCTTTAACTTCGCCTCGTAGTCCGCGGCATTCGCGACCGCGATGTTTTGCTTCCCGAGGAAGCGATGCCCCTGTGTGCGATTGCCCGAGCGCACTCCCGCGAAGGAAAACGGGATTACCTTGCCGTCCAGCAGCGCGACGATCCAGCGGATCGGCCGGATGAAACGCGGCCCTTGCGCGCCGGTCCAATACATCGAGCGCGGCCAGGAGATCTCGCGAATCGCCTGCGGCAGAAATTCGGAAAGAATTTCCGCGGCGGGCCGCCCAGGGATGACTTGCACGGCGGCGACGTATTCGCCCTTGGGCGTATTGATGATGGTCAGCTTCGAAAGCGGAATTCCTTGCTTTTCGGCGAAGCTCACCGCGGCGCGCGTCGGCTCGCCCACGCCGTCGAAAGCGACGGATTTGGGCGGCCCGGTAACTTCCCGCCTGCGGTCTTCCTGTTTCAGGCGCACGTTGCGCACGATGGCCGTCAAGCGGCGCGGCGCGCCAAAAGTGTCAATGGAACTTGTCGCGGCGCTTTCGTCGAGCAGCGCGTTGGTCAGAAAATATTTTTCAAGTATTACTTTCAGTTCCGACGCAGCCTTCGCGATCATCCCGGCCGGCACTTCTTCGCAGCCGATTTCAAACAGAAACTCCCCGGTCGAATTTGCGTTCGCCGGGCTCATGCGCTGACTCCCGCGATGGGCACGGCGCTGAGTTCGCGGGGTGGCAGTCCTGCGCCCGATTGCTGCTCGATCCAGGCCCGCGCCACCTGCACAGCAAGTTTGCGCACGCGCCCGATCATGGCTGCCCGCTCGGTGACGGAAATGGCGCCGCGCGCGTCCAGCAGGTTGAACAGGTGCGAGCACTTCAAGCAAAGGTCGTAGGCCTGCAGGACCGGGAATTGCGCTCTCTCTTTCCCTTTGGCCTTGCCATAGGCCGCGAGCAGGCGCGTTGCCTCGGCCTCGTTCAAATCGAAGTGCTTGCGCGTGGCCACCGCGTCCGCATGATCGAAACTGTAAGAGGAGAATTGTTGCTCTTCGGCGAGACGAACCTGCCGGTAGCTCATCGAATTCGACCACCGCACGTCGAAGACGTTATCCACGCCCTGCAGATAAGCGGCAATGCGATCCAGGCCGTAGGTCAATTCGACCGAGATCGGATCGAGGTCAACTCCGCCACACTGCTGGAAATACGTGAACTGCGTGATTTCCAGGCCGTCGAGCAGAACCTGCCAGCCAATGCCCCAGGCGCCCAGCGTGGGCGATTCCCAGTTATCCTCTTCAAAGCGGACGTCGTGCTCCTTCAAATTGATGCCCACAGCGGCAAGGCTGTCGAGATAAAGGTCCTGAATATCGTCGGGCGAGGGTTTAAGTATTACTTGAAGCTGCGTGTGCTTGTAGAGGCGGTTCGGATTTTCGCCGTAGCGGCCATCCGCGGGACGCCGGCTGGGCTGCGCATAGACCACACGATACGGTTCGGGGCCCAGGACGCGGAGAAAGGTTTCCGGATGCATGGTGCCCGCCCCGACTTCGACATCGTAGGGCTGCTGAAGGATGCAGTCACGGCGCGTCCAATACTCTTCAAGTCGTAACAGGAGATCCTGAAAGCTGAGCCCCTGGCGCCGCGAGAAATGCAAAGTTTTACTTTGCATTTTGGTTTGTGTCCGAGTGCTGACGGACGCACGCCGACGCGCGGCAGCGCGGCGCCGTTCCGGTTTCCGCGAACGCTTCATGCGGACTCCATCAGCTCGCGCGAGGTGAGCTTGCGGTCAATCTGATGTTCGATGACGTCGAGCATGAGCTCCGTCACTTCCCTGGCCGTGCGCGGCGGCACAGCCTCCTCCGTCAAACGGTCCAGGCGCTCAGCCAGCATGCGCCGCATGGCCGCGAGCGCCGCCGGCGAAATCGCGCGCAGCCCGGGACGCCGGCAATTCACGCAAACAATCGCCGAAGCGCTGGGCGAAAAATAGGCCGGCTGGCCGGGCTGATCGCGGGCCTGCAGCGGCTTGCCGCAACGCGAGCAGGCGTCCAGAGGCGGAAGCCATCCGCCGAGCTTCACCGTCCAAAGCGTGAAATAGGCCAGCGCGGGCTCTACCTTGCGCGTTCGCTTCACGGCCTGCACGCACAACAGCAGCAAACGGAAGCTGGCATCGGAGGCCTCGCGGTCCGGCAGCACGGCCTGCGTGATCTCGCTGAACAGCGAAAGCCCCACGCTCGCGTCGTAATCGCGAAACGCATCGACGAACGACTCGATGATCTCGCACTGGTTGATGCGCACCAGTTCGCGCGTCTCGCGCTCGAAAAACCAGATGCGCACGTGCGAGAGGCGCTCGAGCGTCGAGCCGAAACGGCTCTTCGGCCGTCGGGCCCCCGCGGCCACGCCCCGCATGCGTCCCATGCTGCGCGAAAGAAAACTGACCAGCCGGTCCGCCTCGCCCAGCGGATAACTCTGCAGAACAATGGCTTCGGATTCGTGCAGCGGCATGGGCGCGTCGGCGCGGCGACTATCAAAGCAAAACTTGAAGAGCGCCGGCGCCGAATTTGCGCCTCGCGCAGTTTTACTTCACGCGCACGCTTGAACAAATTTTTGTATCACAGCAAGGGAACAGGCGCAATCGAATTGCGTCATGAGCAAAGTTCCACACGCGGAACCCGCGCCTTCCCGCCCCAACTCGCGCGCGACCCGCTCGCCCTGACTGCGCGGCGGAAACACGGGTTGCGCAAAGCGCAGGCTCCCAGTAGAGTTAGCAGCTTACATGGACAACAATGGCGACGTGCGCGACGCGCTCGTGGTGGGCATCGGCATCAACGCGACGGATACGGTGATCCGCCTGCCGCGCTTCCCTACCGTCGACAGCAAAGTGGAAGTTACCTCCACGGAAGTGAAGGCCGGAGGCCAGGTGGCCAGCGCCATGGTCGCGTGCCGGCGCTGGGGTTTGCGCGCGCGTTACGCAGGAAAAGTGGGAGACGATCCGGCGGGCCTGTTCCAGCGCGAGGAAATGCGCCGCGAGGACGTCGAAGCGCACTGGATCACCGTTCCCGGAAAAGCCAGCCAGAGCGCTTTCATCCTGGTGGATGAGCCTTCCGGCGAACGCACGGTTTTATGGAAACGCGAGCCGGGGATCGCGTTGCGCCCCGAGGATATCCGCCGCGAGTGGCTCGACGGCGCGTCCGTATTGCTCGTCGATGGGCACGACACTGCGGCGGCGGAGCAAGCGGCCTGCTGGGCGCGGGAGAAAAACATTGCGGTGGTCGCGGATTTGGACAATCGCTACGCGGGCGTGGAAGGGCTGCTTCGGTTTGCGAATTATCCGATCACCTCGCGGGATTTTCCCGGCCGCCTGACCGGAGAACAGAATCTGCTCTTCGCACTGCCCAAAATGCACGCGGAGTTCAAGTGCCGCATGAGCGGCGCGACGCTTGGCCGGCTGGGCGTGATCGTGTGGGACGGCGCGCAGTTTGTGCTCTGCCCCGGCTTCCGCGTCAATGCGGTGGACACCACGGGCGCGGGAGATGTCTTCCACGGCGCGTTCCTGTACGGTCTGGTGCATGGCTGGCGTATTAAAGAAATACTTGAATTCAGTTGCGCCGCTGCCGCGCTGAACTGCGAGGCGCTTGGCGCACGTGGCGGCATACGGCCACTCGAAGAAATTCGCCGATTCCAGCGCGAAGGTGCGCGCTCCGAAGCGGCGTTTGAAGCTAAAGAATTACTTGAAGCAGCGCAGGCAGCCACTGCTGAGGCGGAGAAATGATTCCGCTGAAGGACATGACGCCGCGGCGCTCGACGCCCGTGGTGACCCTGCTGTTGATCGCCGCCAACTCGGCTGTTTTCTTCTACGAGCTTTCCCTGTCACAACCCGCGTACACGACGCTCCTGCGCACTTACGGCCTGGTACCCGCGCGCATCCAATACGCCCTGGCAGGTGCCCATGCGGTGACTTACGCGCAGGCCTTCGCGCCGCTGTTCACCTGCATGTTCCTCCACGGGGGATGGCTACACATCATCGGCAACATGTGGTTCCTGTGGATCTTTGGGGCCAACGTCGAGGACCGCTTTGGCCCGCTCGTCTATTTGCTCGTTTACATGGTGTGCGGCATCGGCTCTGGAATCTCCCAGGTGATCTTTTCGTGGGGCTCGCCGATTCCGTCGATCGGCGCGAGCGGAGCTATCTCCGGCATTCTGGGCGCGTACCTATTGTTCTTTCCGGGATCGCGCATTCTGACACTGATTCCGCTGTTCATTATCTGGTTCACGGCGCGCATCCCGGCGTTCGTCTTTATTTTATTGTGGTTCGCCGTGCAGTTCCTCAGCGGGCTTGGGTCGCTGGGGGCAACAGGGGGCGGCGGCATCGCCTGGTGGGCGCACGTTGGCGGCTTCGTGCTGGGCGTGCTGATCGCGCTTGAAACCAAAGCCACGGGGCGCGCGCTTCGTTATGGATAACATCCAGCAACAAAATTCTCGAACGTGCAACTCTGCTGCGATATCATCCGCATGATCCTCTAAGACGAATCCTTCAGCCGCGCCTGGGACCGGCGGGGTGCCCAGCCCCGAAAAAGCGCCTAGCACTCGTATAACGCGAGTGTCTCAAACTGTTTCAGGCGAAAATCGAATAAGAAAACGATTCGGAGGGTAGAGATCGATGTTGCGCAAGAGAATGCAACCTATGCTCGTGATCTTCACTGCGGCGATTCTAGTGGCCGGCGTAGCCGGAACGGCTGCGACTGCGCGAGGCGATAATAAAGTACTCGGCCGCGTGAACTTCGTCGCCGCCGCCAAGCCGGGGAAAACGGCTGGCGTTTGGATCGATGGCCAATACGTCGGGCACGTCAGCGAACTCAAGGGCAATAAGAAAATTTTGCTCATGCCCGGAAAACACCTCATCACCGTCCGCCAGACGGGATACAGGGATTGGACCGACGACGTGGTGATCCAGCCCGGCGAGGAGCTCAACCTGCCGATTCAGTTGGAGAAGAATCCCCAGGCCCGCTATCCGTCGGTGACCTCGCAGGTGAAGCTCGATGTCACTCCCGACCGTGCCGCCGTGTTCGTCGACGGCCAATTTGTTGGCTACGCGCACCAGTTTGGCGGGCTGGGACGCGCCATGCTCGTCGCGCCGGGAAAGCATCAGATCAAGATTGCGCTGGTTGGCTATCGCGACTTCACGACCGAAGTGAACCTGCAGCCGAATCAAAAATTCACTTTGAAGACGTCGCTCATTCCCGGAAGCGTGGAAGTGGCGGACCCGTCGGTGAAGAAGAAGCCTTAGTTGAAGGCGTTGGCAGAGTGCTCAAGAAAGACTTGAGCGGCCGGCCGTCGGCTCGGCGTCGACTGGCCGACTCCTCAAGTGATATCTCCTTGGCGCGAGCGCGAAGCAAAGAATCACTTCGCGTCTCGCGATCCTGCGCTTCCGCAGCTGAAGTATCACTTGACCGAGTTGAAGCGATACTTCACCGCCAAAAGGTTGCGCGGCGCGCGCGACGCGAACGCTCGCGAATGGAACCAACGGCACGCAAAGTAAGACTTCACCTATTCCGCACGGCGAGACTGCATCAACTCACGTCAAGCGGACGCGATGTCCCCGGCGATGAAATCACCGATGGCTTGTGTCCCCAGCGAGCCGCCAAGGTCGACAGGCGTTTTGTCCTCGCGCAGGGCCAGGCGCACGGCCGCTTCGATCTTCTTCGCCGCTTCGGACCAGCCGAAGTAGTCGACCATCATGCCCGCCGCAAGAATGGCGCCCATGGGATTGGCGATGCCCTTCCCTGCAATGTTCGGCGCGGACCCGTGCACCGGCTCGAAAAGCGAAACCTTGCCGGGGTGCAGGTTCGCGGAGGGCGCAAGGCCCAGCCCGCCGATCAATCCCGCGCCAAGATCGCTGGCGATGTCGCCGAAAAGGTTGCAGGTGACGATCGCTTGAAATTGCGACGGGTCGCGCACCATCTGCAGCAGCAGGTTGTCAATGTACTGATGGCTGGCCTCGATTTCCGCATATTCCGCGCGGACCTGCTTGAACACGCGCTGCCATAAGTCGTGCCCGTAGGTCAGCGCGTTCGATTTGTCGCTCATGCACACGCGGCTCAGCTTGTGCGCCCGGGCGTATTCGAAGGCGTAGCGGATGATGCGCTCGACGCCGCGCCGCGTGTTCACATCCTCTTGCGTCGCGATTTCTTCAGCGGTTCCCTTCTTGAAAAAGCCGCCCATGCCGGCGTACAGACCTTCCGTGTTCTCGCGGAAGACGATGAAGTTCACGTCCTTCTCCGCGCGGTCCTTCAGCGGAGTGAGGCGCTTATCGAAAAGCACGCACGGGCGCACGTTGACGTACAGGTCCAACTTGAAGCGAAGGCCCAGCAGAATGTCGGCGGCGTGCTGGTTCGACGGTACCCGCGGATCGCCCATGGCCCCCAGCAAGATCGCGTCGAAATCCCTCTGGAACATTTCGACCGTGCCCGCGGGCAGCGTGATCCCATCGCGCAGGTAGCGCTCGGCGCCCCAATCGAATTCCGTCAGCGCAACCTCGTGCCCTGTGGCGGAAGCCGCCTCCTTCAGCACCTTGACCGCTTCAGGAATTACTTCTCGCCCGATCCCGTCGCCAGGGATTATCGCGATTCGCTTCTTCATGGATGAGGTGTTCATTTTGCTCTTCGACCGATTGCTCTTCGACCGGCCAGCTTCGCGTTTGCGAGGCGCGCGCGAGTCTAGCGCGGACGCGCACCCGCATACAAGCCGAAGTCGTGAGAAGGCCACTGCTGCGCCACACTTGAAGTAATACTTCACTTTGCTCGACGCGCCCGCGAGGCGACTCGTGTCGTGGAGTCGGCCGCCATCGCCGCTGCCCGCGTCTGCGTGCCGACGATGCAACCGAATCATTAGGTCGTGGACAAAGTGTCAAGCAACGCTTTCGCTTGCGATCCGCAGAAGAAGACGCACTTTTCGAGCGTGCAAGTTATACTTTAACTCGCCGCAACGACCTCGCTCCACTGGACTAGGCCGTTACCCTCCTCAGCAGGGGGGGCTCGCGGGAAAGACCTCGCCGCAGTTTCCGGGCGGATCGCGGCTCAGCGAACGGCAATTCCCTATCCAAAGTATTTTTTGCCCGCCACATTTCCGCAAGGTTGTTCCCAAACGGAACTACATAGACACGACCACCAATCTACAGGTTTCCCCGCATGGTGCTAGGACTAACGCCGATTTAACGTATTGGCTTACCGCTGTAGTGCGGAGTCGACGTGTCACTTGCACACCCCTCCGGGGAAGTCACCGCAATGCGGTGTCCCCGATGCGATAGCTCGGAAGTTCACCGGTCCCGGCGCCGAGCGTTCGAGGCATGGCTGCAGTGGGTTGGGCTGCGGCCGTATCGGTGCGCGTCGTGCGAAAGACGGTTTTACGGCCGAATCCGGCACGTGGGCAGTGTCGGGTCGCCAAGCGCAAGCATAACGGGCAGCCTGGAGCGACCTGGTTGGCCGAGCGTCTCAAACTGAAATTGCCCGGGCCGGCCGGCATTGCTTCAGAAAGGTAACGGTCATATGAATTCTGAGCCAGTACTATTGCAATCCGGAGCGGGCGGGCTTAGCTTGAATACGGGTAAACAATCAAATTTGAGGGGAAAAATTATGGAAGAGAAGCGCCGCTGCAAGCGCCTGCCACTCTCGATTCCCGTGCGGGTGTATGGACGCACCCCGGAAGACCACCCCTTTCGCGAAGCCACGGTGACCAAGGCTGTGAATCTGCATGGAGGCCTCCTGCCCCTCGTGCCGCGCGTCCAGCGCGGTCAGCGCATCCTGCTGGTGAATGGGTATACGGCGGAAGAGCGCGAAGCTCGCGTCGTTTCCGTCCATGGCGCCGGACGCGGGAAAAGGAACGTAGCCATCGAATTCACGAACCTCAGCGGTGACTTCTGGCACGTGTTCGCGCCCATGGTGGAAATGAAGCGCGAGCGTCTGGGCGCGGCGTAAAGACGCTCTCGTTTCGCCCCTCTGCTTCTCGGCCGGGCCTCGCGCCGGAAAAGAGCCCTTCCGGTTGCTGCTCCTCTGGGTGCCCTGCAAGAGCTGCCAGAATGCCAAGCCAGACGGCCGGCATTCCGGCAACTCAACGGCTCCAACTGACCACCCGTTTGTTGACCTTCTCCGGTCTTCGTTGACGTCTCCTACATAGCTTGATAACCTTTCTCCCTTAGGCGTCTTGGGGGCGCTGGCAGCAACCGCCTGCAGTCCTAACCGAGTCTTTCTCCGGTTCGAGGTCTATGCGTCAAATATCCGGACGAACGCTTTGGCTGGTCTTCAGTTTCGCCGTCGTCGTTCTGGTCATTATCGCCATCTCTGCCGATCTGGTCACTGAACACTACGCCTCCAGTGAAGACTGGGTCTCGCACACGCAACGCGTGACCACGTGGCTGATCCGCTTGCGCTCCGATCTGGCCAGCGCGGAAGCCGCGCGCCTCGCCTTTGTCTCCTCCCAGGATCCGGTGGAACTGCCCCTTTATGACGAGTCCACACGCCGCATTCCCATGGACCTCTCTACCCTGCACGAACTGACCTCCGACAATCTCGATCAGCAGCAGAGGATTGATCGCATCAGGCCTTTGATCGAGCAGCGCCTGGGGCTGCTCGGTGAGTCGATCGATCTTGCGAAAGCCAACGCACAAGGGGAACAAGCCCAGCAGCAGAAACTCACTCTGTCGGGGGCTGGCCTCACGCAGGAACTGCGGTCCATCCTCAATCAGGCACAGAGCGAGGAAGAGGCCCTGCTCCAGCAGCGCGAGGTCATTTCCGACAAGACCTACCGGTCGGAACGAGCTGTGCTCGTGCTGGCCTTCGGTCTGACGGTATTCATCCTGGCCGCGACTTTTTGGACCCTGCTCATGGAATTGAAGGAGCGCAGACTGGCGGAAGAAGTGGTGCGGCGGCTCAGCGGGCGCCTGTTGAAAGTGCAGGACGAAGAGCGTCGGCGCATCGCGCGCGAACTCCACGACAGCCTCGGGCAGCTGCTCTCGAGCATGAAGATGAATCTCGATCACATGCTCTCGCACACCTTGAGCGAATCGCTGCAGCGCGAAATGATGGAAACGTGCGTGGACCTGGCGCAGCAAAGCATCGATGAAACCCGCACCCTCTCCTACCTGCTGCACCCGCCGCTGCTGGACGAATTCGGTTTCGCCTCGGCGGCCAAATGGTACATCGACGGTTTCGTCAAGCGCAGCAAGATCGAGGTGAAATTCGAGGTCGCTCGCGATTTCGAGCGCATGCCCGAGGAAATCGAGCTGGCCCTTTTCCGCGTCCTGCAGGAGAGCTTGACCAACATTCACCGCCACTCCGGCAGCTCCACCGCCGAAATCGTGACGGAAAGAACTCCGCAACGCGTGGTCTTGCGGATTACCGACCACGGCAAAGGCATCTCCACCGAGTTGCTCTCCAAATTCCGGCGCACGCGTGGCGGCGTCGGCGTTGGCTTGGCTGGCATGCGCGAGCGCATCGAGGAACTGGGCGGCTTGCTGGAGATCGAATCCGATGACCACAGAACGGTGCTTGAGGTAAGCGTCCCGCTTCCGGTGGAGCGCGCGCCGGAAGCGAAGCCTGGTGTGCCGCCTCTCCAAGCGCAGCCAATCGCGAGACAGGCGGCACGAGCCTCATCCGCCGGCGCTACGCCCGGATCGGGTAGCAGCGCGGTGCAGCCCGGTGCGTCCAAGACGTGATGCTGGCGGCTCCTGATTCCTCAATGCGCCTTCCGGAATCCCCTGCTGAAAATTGAGTCAGGTGAAATCCTCGCATCAACCCGTGTTGGTCCCCGATTGTTCTCTATAGGAATTCCCGCGAGGCGTACGCGCAGGTAAACGGAAACTTCATGCCATTTGTGGATTTTCAATGGCGTGGCCGTGAGCTAAGTTTCCATCTATCAGGCGCAAGCCTCACTCGAGCCTGTCAGATCGAAGTTAGCTACGATTTCGCCCGTCATGGCGGAACGCACGAAGTATCGTGACGGTTTCTCTGTACCGAGTAGCGCTAGGCGGCTCCTGACCTGGTCCAACTCAGCGACGCAGCCCACCCAAAGAACTTCGCCGTTGCCCAGCTCTCGGAAGATGTCGTAACCCAGGCCCATTGATTTTTCCGCGGAGGAGCGCCACCGCAGCCCACGCCTGCGCATGGAGCCTAGTGGGCAGTAACGCTTCCTGTCTGTCTCATGTTGGACAGACACGACTTAGCAAGGTTCAGTAAAAGTTATCGGGCGCAGGGCACATAGCCTGCATTAATAGGCCGCAGCAACGTCAGGGACGGCCTGGAAAGGGAAGAAACAAGAACACCGAAATGACATCTTCAACGGGGGCGCTGGGGATTCCAGTCACGGCGAAAGCGCTGGAGTCGACCAAGACAGCGAAGCACTCGGCGGGAAACACGATCGTGGCGCAGGGCGAACGCTGCTCGGATGTTTACTATATTCAAGATGGCATTGTGAAGCTGACCGCCGTCTCCAAGCGCGGCCGCGCGGCGGTTTTGGGCATTCTGGGGCAAGGCGACTTCTTCGGTGAAGAATGCATTCACGGGCAAGGAACTCATTCCACTTCCGCCGTCGCTCTGGTGCCTACGACTACCGTCGCCATACGCCGCGATACCATGCTGCGTCTGCTGGATGAAGACAAGGCGGTCGCCTCGCAGTTCCTGAATTACCTCCTCGCGCGCAATTACCGCATTCAGCAGGATCTCGTGGACCACATGTTCAATTCGAGCGAGAAGCGGCTGGCTCGAATCCTTTTGCTGCTGGCAAGTTATCAGCACTCCAACAAAGCCGGCTCCATCCTGAGCGCGATCAGCCAAGATAACCTCGCGGAAATGGTCGGGACCACGCGGCAGCGCATCAATTTTTTCATGAATAAATTCCGGAGGCTTGGTTTCATTCAGTACAACGGTGGAATCAAAATCCACGGCTCTCTCCGCAAAATCCTCGAAGACTGATCCCCTCCTCTGGCCGTTCCGAGGTTCACACGATGCGCGCGCCGCGTTCCACCAGATAGACGCCGCCAAGCACGAACGCTGCCCCGGCCAGCAGATACCGCGAGGGATTCTCACGCAGAAAAATCGCGGCCACTCCGAGCACCAGGAGCGGCTGCAGGTAATTGATCACCGCCACCCGCGAGGGATCCATGTGGCGCAGAGCCCAGTAAAACGTCAGGTAAGCCAACACCGAGCTGACCACCGCCATGTAAAACATCCCAGCCCAGCCCTGCCACGCGACCGCCCTCCAATCGATGCGCATGGCTTGCCGCAGGGCAAAAGGCAGGCATACGATGGCGGCTCCGACGCAGTTGAACGTGTTGAGCGCAACCGCGTCGTACTCAGCGGCGACGCGTTTCGCCAGCACCGCGTAGAGCGAAAACCCCGTTGCGCCGCCCAGCGTGATCAAGTCGCCGATCACCAGCGGCGAATGCATCGCTTGCCCGTGCTGCACTTCGAGAAGGACAATCCCCGTGAAGGCCAGCCCCATGCCGGCGAGTTTCCCTGCCGACAGCCATTCGAGACGCATGAGCCGAGCCAGAAGCAGGATCAGGATCGGGTCGACGGCGCCGATGATGGCCGAGTGCGACGGTGTCGTGTACTCCAAACCCGCCGTGAACAACCCTTGATTGAGAATTACCCCGAAAAACGCCAGACACGCGAAAACCCAGATGTGCCGCCGCTGCATGCGAATGCGCCGCTTCTGCGCCAGGTAAATCGCCAGCATCAGCACGCCCGCAATCTCGAAGCGGAAGCTGATCAGGCTGAGTAAGTCCAGGTGCGCGAGCGCTACGACGGCCGCAAAATAATTCCCTCCCCACATCAGCAGTACTCCGGCCAGACCGCAGGCCAGCAGCAGGCTGCTTGGACGCCCGGACACCGGAGGAGTTGCTGCGATCGGTGGCGCGTTCAAGTTCCGCTCGCGGAGAGTCTTCCCATCGGAAGCGCTCAATCGAGAACTTCCCGCCGCGTTGTGAGGGCTTCGATGCGGTCGAGGCGCGGAGCGTAGCCGATGCCGGGCGCGCTCGGAATGCGTATGGTTCCCTGGCGCGAGACTTCGACTTCCGGCTCGATGATGTCCTGGTCCCAGTAGCGCCGGCTGGCGGAAACGTCGCCCGGCAGGGAAAAATTCGGCAGCGAGGACATGGCGATGTTGTGCGCGCGCCCGATTCCGGATTCCAGCATGCCCCCGCACCACACCGGGATCGCTTTCGACTGGCAAAGATCGTGGAGCCGCCGCGCGGCCGTGTGTCCGCCCATCCGGCCGAGTTTGATGTTGATGATGCGGCAGGCGCCGAGCTCGATGGCGGCGCGCGCGTGATCGATCTCGTGGATGCATTCGTCCAGGCAAATGGGGGTTTCCAGCTGCCGCTGCAGCGCCGCGTGCGAGTAGAAATCGTCCCAGCCGAGCGGCTGCTCGATCATCATCAGGTGGTACGCGTCGAGCTGCTTCAACGCCGGCGCGTCGGCCAGCGTGTAATCGGAATTCGCGTCGGCCATCAGGCGAATGCGCGGAAAGCGCTCGCGCAGCGCGCGCACGGGCTCGACTTCATAGCCCCGCTTGATCTTGACTTTGATCCTTTGATACCCCGCGGCAAGCTCGCGCTCGACTTTGGCCAGCAGCCCATCGATCGATGGCTGGATGCCGATGGACACGCCGCAGGGAATCTCCTCGCGCGTTCCGCCCAGAAGTTTCGCCAGCGGAACGCCTTTCAGCTTCGCTTCCGCGTCCCACAGCGCCGTCTCCACGCCGCCCTTGGCCATGTTGTGCCCGCGTATGCGCGCCAGCGCGTCCCAAACTTCCGAAGCGGATTGTAGTTCCCTTCCCCGCAGCATGGGCCAGATGAAGTCGCGGATGACGTGCCAGGCTGTCCCAACCGTTTCGTAGGAATAAAACGGATCCTCGCCGACCGTGGGTTCTCCCCAGCCGCTCACGCCATCCACGTCCGCTTCCACCAGAACGATCCGCCGCTGCTGCACGGTGTGAAAGCTGGTCTGAAAGGGCTCCTGCAGTTTCAGGTGAATTTCGCGGAGTTTGAGTCTCTTTACGCGCATTTCGTTCGCCCGAATCCCGGAATCAATGCTCGGCAAGTTCCGGCAATTTTAGCCCGGCGATGGCCGCGGCCGGTTCCACGATGTAGTCCGTCGTGGCGCCCTGGTTCTCAATGCTGGTAGCCACGCAACCGCTGCGAAAATATTTCTGAAACTGCTCGCGCGCCGTGCTTTGGATGCGTGCGCCCGCGTCGCGATCCGCGGCCTTGACTTCGCCCAGATTCGACGGCAGCGAGATGCGCGCCACGGGCCCTTTCGCGGGCAGAGGATTGTCCGCCAGGATGTTTTTCACGCGGTCGGAATTGAGCCACCACTCGGCCACCAGCCGGTCGGTCGGCAGGCCCGCATGCAGCGGGCTGTCCGTCACGCCGTAGCAATTGGGAATCAAGCGGCGCGCGATTGCGCCGAGGCGCACGAAATTGAAGTAGGCGTTCTTGAGTTCCAGGGGATCGAATGTCCACTCGACCAGCCCGATGCCGTGCTTCATCGCGTCCTGCCGCTGAAACAATTTCAGGCGGCGGCCAATGCCGCGGTCGCGGTATTCGGGAAGCACGGCGGTCATATGCGAGTGCAGGAACGCCTCGCGGTTGCGCACTCCCGCGACGGCCATGGTGAACCCCGCCAGTTTCTTCCCGTCGAACGCGCCGATCACCTGCCCTCCAGTGTGATGCGCGACGACGAACATCGACGTGCCGACCACCAGCTCTTTGCCCCAGACAATCTCCTGCAGATCGACGCACTGCTCGTATTCCGCAAACGAGTTGCATAGGCGGATCTCGATCTCCGCCATCGCCGTTTTCTGTTCAGGCATGCGATCCGCTCCTGCCGGCCCGCATCGCGGCCTTGGATTCGTTCCACAGCTCTTCCATGCGGGCGCGCGGCAGCTCGGCAAAGGCGCGGCCCTCGCGCGCGGCTGCCGATTCCATCCATTCGAAGCGGCGCTTGAACTTGCGGTTGGCCTTCTTCAGCGCGATTTCGGGATCGACGCCAAGAAACCGCGCGACGTTCACGGCGGTAAACAGCAAATCGCCCGTCTCCTCTTCCAGCAAGCGCGAATGCGCGCGAGCATCTCCAGCGGCGGCAACCGCGGGGCCCGGCCCCTGTTTTGCCCCAGCGGGTGCGGCCGAGGCCGAACCTTCCATGGCAGGACCGCTCGCAATTAGCGAGGTGAGTTCCCGCTTTTCCTCTTCGAGTTTCTCCAGAATCCCAGCGAGATTGTCCCAATCGAAGCCCACATGCGAGGCGCGCCGCGTGAACTGATAGGCCTCCAGCGCCGCCGGAAGCGCGTGCGGAACCCCTGCCAGCACGGATTCAGGGTTCGTTGCTTTGGTCGCTGCCGCCGCGGGATCCGCGCCCCCGTTTTCTTCCGCGCGTTCGGCCGCTTTCAATTGCTCCCAATTCTTCAGCACGTCTGCGGAGGTGCGCGCCTTCGTGCTGCCGAAAACGTGGGGATGCCGGCGAACCATCTTGGTGTAAACGGACTCGATCACATCGGATATTGTGAAGCTGCCCGTTTCTTCGGCCAGAATCGAATGAAAGATGATTTGCAGGAGCAGGTCGCCCATCTCGGACGAGAATTTGCGCGCTTCGCCCGAATCCATGGCGTCCAGCACTTCGTAAGTCTCTTCGACCAGGAATTTGCGCAAGCTTTCGTGCGTCTGCTCGCGGTCCCAGGGACACCCGCCCGGCCCGCGCAGCCGCGCCTGCAGCGCGACCAGCTTGGCAAACCACTCACCGGCCTGTTTGTCGCGCCGCGTGAGCCGAAGTTTGGGATCGGGAACCCCGCTGTGCGACGCGCGCGCGCCACGCCTGCGAGGCGGAGTTTTCTGTCGATGCGTGGAAGATTTGCGGCCTGCGGACAATGCGGGTTCCGGTCTCCTCGATTGCGCTAAGCAAACAATCTACGGCACGCCGCGCCGATTGACAACCGGATTGTCGCTCCTGGATTATCGCCCTCCACGCGCGGCCAAAACCTAACGCGCTTCCCGTTCGACGCGCGCTCCTCCGCGGCAGGATCATCCTGGCGCGTTCGTCACTTGATCCCGATCACCATCGAATCGGGGCCCAGCAGGTGCTCGACGCGCGTCTCGCGAAATCCTGCTTCCTGCATCCACACCTGGCAGTCCGCGCCCGTGTAATCGAACCCGCCCGGCGTCTCGATCAGCATGTTCAGGCTCATGAGCAGCCCGAACGCGTTCTCTCGCCGATCGTCGTCGATGATCGTGTCGTACACGATCAGGGCGCCGCCCGGCGGCACTGCTTCAAACGCCTTCCGGATGAGCGCCCTTTTTTGCTCCAGGTCCCAGTCATGCAGAATATGCCCCATGGTGACCACGTCCGCCTTCGGCAGTGGCGTCTCGAAAAAGCTGCCGGCCTGGAATTTGACGCGCGACGCCAAACCATTCGCCTCTACGTACTCTTCAAAAATTGGCGCGACTTCCGCCAGATCGAATCCAGTGCCTGAAAGGTGCGGGTTGGCCAACGCGATCTGCACGATCAAGTCTCCCTGCGCGGTGCCCACATCCACGGCCGTCTTGTAATTCTTCCACGGGAATTTCGTCGCGATCATGTGATTCGAACCCTTGCTGATTCCCGTCATCGCTTTCAAGAACGTCTGCAAGCGTTCCGGATCGGCGTATAGGCGCATAAAAACATCCGGATCGCCGCTCTTGATCTCGTTTTGCGGCTCGCCGGTTCGCAGCCCTGTTGTCAGATTGCCCCAGTGCCCGTACAGCCGCTGGCTCGCCATTTCCAGCATGCCGCCGATGTACGAGGGCTTGCGGCGATCGAGATAGAAGTCGCTGTGCGGCAAATTGCGATACTCCTCGCCGTGGCGTTCCAGGAATCCCAACGCCACCAGCGCGTCGAGAAAATCGCGAGCCGCGCGCGGGTGCAAGCCCAGTCGCCCCGTGAGCTCCTGCAGGTTCTCCGGCCGTTTGGCGAGTTCGGTGAAGAGCCCCATTTCGACCGCGCTCAATAGCGCCTTCGAGGCCCAGAAGCCCAGGCCGACTTGCATGATGTGCTCGGGACTCGGTTGCTGTTCGGCGGTGGCCACATTTGCTCCTTTTGCTTCCCCGCAAATTTGCGTGTGAGGCGCAGGAGCATAACACGCCTTTATGCCGGAACGCCCCGGTTTTCCAGAGGCGCGGCGGATCAGAGCGCCCCGAGCCAAGACAGCACGCCATCAGAACGCCAAGAGATATGCTCCGGCGGCCCAAGCGTTGCTTATCTCGTGAGTTTTTGTGCGATGGGAAAACGTCGGCCCACGCTGAAGGCCTTCGAAGTGACTTTCAATCCCGGCGGGGCCTGCTTGCGCTTGAACTCGGCACCGTCGACTAGTCGCGCGACCGACCGGACCAGCTTGATCGAATAGCCCATCTCTTCCGCGATCTCTTCCGGGCTGCGCAGGTCCTCAACGTAGGCTTTCAGCACGCGATCCAGTACCTCGTAGGACGGCAAGGTGTCCTGGTCCGTCTGGTTCGCGCGCAGCTCCGCCGACGGCGCCTTCTGGATGGTTGCGTCAGGAATGATTTCCCGCTGGCCGTTCACCAGCTCCGCCAGCGCATACACCATCGTCTTTGGAACGTCGGAAATCACGGCCAGCCCGCCGGCCATGTCGCCGTACAGCGTGCAGTACCCCACCGCCATCTCCGATTTATTTCCCGTGCTGAGCACCAGCGCGTTGAACTTGTTCGATAGCGCCATCAGCAGGTTCCCGCGAATGCGCGCCTGAATGTTTTCTTCGGTGACGTCCTCGGTGCGCCCGGCGAACGCGCCGGAAAGAACGCTGCGATAGCTCTGGAAGATCTCTGATACGGGCAGAACGAGCAGCTCGACCCCGAGATTTTCGGCCAGGCGCCGCGCGTCCGTGCGGCTGCCCTCGGAGGAATACGGCCCGGGCATGCTCACGCCCAGCACGTTTTGCGGCCCCAGAGCCTCTGCCGCGATCGTGACCACCAGCGCCGAATCGATCCCGCCGCTCAGCCCCACCAGCGCCTTGCGAAACCCGCATTTGTGGACGTAATCGCGCGTGCCAACCACCAGCGCCTGATACGCCGCTTCCAATTCGTTCTTCGGCTGGCAGCGGATGTCCCCCGTGCCCGTGGCGCTGTCGAAGAAAACCAAATCCTCCTCGAACGACTTGGCCAGCGCCGCCACACGCCCGTCGGGCATGAAAGCGAAACTCGAGCCATCAAACACCAGACTGTCATTCCCGCCTACCTGGTTGACGTACACCACCGGCACTTTGTGCTGGATCGCCGTCGCTCGCAGCATGTCGTGCCGCAGTTCCCGCTTGTCCAGCGTGTAGGGCGACGACGACACGTTCAATATGATCTCGCTTCCCTTCCCCACCAGCTCGGCCACGGGATCGCGCTCGTACAGCCGCTGCTTCCAGAAGCTTTTGTCGTTCCACACGTCTTCGCAGATCGTGATGCCGAGCTTTGCCGCGTTCAGTGCGAAAACATCCTGCCTGTCGGCTGGTTGGAAATAGCGCGATTCGTCGAAGACATCGTAGGTCGGCAGCAGCATCTTGCGCTGCTCGAAGAGCACCCGGCCGTCCGCAATCACCGCCGCGCAATTCGCGACTTGCTTGCCCGTGTCGTCCTGTGCCTTCCCGACGTAGCCCACCAGCGACGGCAGCGCAATCGATTTCGCCAGTGCCGCCAGCTGGTTCAAATTGCGTTCCAGAAACGACGGCCGCTCGATCAGGTCTTGCGGCGGGTACCCGCAAATGCACAGCTCCGAAAAGACGGCCAGCTCTGCGCCTGCCGCTTTGGCTTGGCGCGCCATTTCGAGAATACGCGATGCGTTGCCTTCGAAATCGCCGATGGTGGGGTTCAACTGGGCGAGCGCGATTTTCATGAACTAACTAGCATACGGATGACACAGCGTGTTTTCAATGGATGCCCCTCGCGCGCAGCGGAAATCGCGCGAGCGCGGAAGCCGGCCACTCCGCTCGACGCCGCACGAAATGACGCAAGCCCGCGGCGCAAACCGCCCTGCGGGCCGGACCAGCCGGCTTCCGAGTCGCACTCGCAAGCCTGTCGCCTTCACAGGCCACGTGATTCGGGATAGCCCTCTATTCTTTCGGTGCTTCCTTGGCTGTCGCCCCGGCAGCTGCCTTGGCAGCCTTCGCCTTGTGCTGCGGCACGGCAGCGCTCATCGGCTTCGGGTTCCAGAAGTTGGAGGAAACCTGTGCGATCTCATCCGGAGGATTGCTCAGCTCGGGCGCAAAGCGGTAAATCGCTGTTTCGCTGCCCGCACCAACCTCCGCCATGGTCTTTTCGACCTTGGCCATGCCTTCTTCACCCATGAAATCCGGGAGCCGCGGATTGTTGTCGAACCCGCCGAGCGAGGTGCGGAAGAACGCGATGGAGTAGACGCTGCCGCGCCCTCCCTCGATCGTTTCCGAAACCGACACGGGCTGCGCGTTGGGATTCGTTTCGGCGTGTGCGTTGATGTCCTTCAGCATGGCCTCGAACTCAGGCTCATGGCCCGGACGCACCCGCAGAGCGATCACCCGCAGCACGCGCGCTTTGCCCACCATCTCGTTCAGCGCCTGCGGATCGTTGGCCATTTTGCCGCTCAGATCCGGCCGGCGGATCAGCAGTTCCGCGCGCGAGCTTTCCACGCAACTGTTGAACTCATCCATCAGCTTTTGGCCGGCCATTTTCCCCATGGACTTGTTCATGGCGGCCATGAAAACCTCGGCGCCCTTGTCGATGTCGGCATAGCTGTTTCGGCGGCTCACAAAAACGTAGGTGTTCGACTCCCCATAAACGCTGACCATAGCCAGCCAGCGATCCCCATTCGCGTGACGATTGGCATCCGCGATCTTCCGCGCGATGCTTTCAAATTGCATGACCTTTTCGGGCTTCACCTGCACGATCAGTTCGTCCAGATACTGGCCCTGGCCCCACAACGATGTCGGGAGCATAGCCAGCACCACCGCTACTGCCGCGGCCAGCCCCACAGTCGAGAGAATCTTTCTGCGCTGCATGGAAACCTCCTTTTCGCAGGATCCTTGGAAGCCGAATGAATTTGATGGGGTATTGCTCCAGAGCCTACACCCCGCCCCTGGTGGGGTCAAGGACACCCGTCACACGTGTCGCTGCAAAGTGAGAATGTCCGGTTTGTGCAAAGTAGAAATGTCCGGCGTCATGCCGGGCGGACATCCCCCGGCCGGTTACGGAGCCCTATTAACGACATATGCTCCGCGCCCCAGGGATCCGTTCCCCGGGGCGCGGCCTCTTGTAGATCACGAAATGGTCAGGCTAATGGTGGTTGAGCCGCTGAGACTGCCCGAAGTACCCGTGATCTTCACGTTGTACGTGCCCACCGTGGCCCTCTTGTTTACCTTCAAAGTCAGCCTGCTGCTGCTAGTTGTCGGATTGGGCGAGAACGATGCCGACACCCCTCGCGGCAGACCTGCAGCGGACAGAGTGACGTTGCCGCTGAACCCGCCCGCGCCGGTGATGCTAATCGTGTCCGTCCCGCTGCTTCCGCGGTGAATCGTCAACGAGGGCGCGGATGCGGAGAGAGTAAAGGACGGTGTCCCACCCGAGCTGTTGACCGTCAAGCTGACCGTCGTGGTGTGCGTCAGGCCATCGGACGTCCCCGTGATCGTTACGGTGACCGTGCCCGTCGTGGCACCGTTGGAAGCCGCAAACGTCAGTGTGCTCGTGCTGTTCGTCGGGTTTGTGCCGAACGTCGCCGTCACTCCACTGGGCACACCCGCGGTCGAGAGAGAGACGCTACTGCCGAAGCCGTTGATCGGAGTCACGGTGATGGTCGTTCCGCCGCTCGGACCTCCCTGTGTGATCGTCACGCTCCCGGGCGACGCCGACAAGCTGAAGTCCGGATTAACCGAAGACGCCGGCCAGTTGTTCACCAGATTGGCCACATTGACGCTGCCAATTCCCGAGGCAAAATCCCAGCCCGTCGCGACGCCGTACGCCGGCGCATACGAGCCGCTCGATGTGGACAGCACTCCGTATCCGGCCGACGAATCGTAACAGTTCTGGCTTCCCGTGCAGTCGACGGTGATGTCGCCCAGGGTCACATCATAGAAAATACAGGAACTCGACGCGCCGTTTCCCAGGCTCGAGTTGCACGACGAGCTTCCGCCTGTCCCGTACTCGCCCGCCGCTAGACTATAGAACGCCGGATCAGGATTGCCCTGGCTCGCGCCCGCCTTCTCATTGATCAGCGCCTGCACTCCCGCCATGATGGGCGCCGCGAACGACGTTCCTCCTGCTCCCGTCCATCCGCTGGGCGATCCAGTGCAAGCCGTGCCTCCGTTCGCGGTATCCGAGTAGCAGAAGATGTAGTAGTGCGACCACAGTCCATTCGCGGCAAACAGCGAGACGTCCGGAGTGTCGCGCACGCCGTCCTTCGGATTCCCGAAAACGGACTGCCACGGAGGTTTCGCATAGCCCGCGCACGTACCGCTGACCACGCCGCTGGTCGAAGGGCTTCCTGTGGCGCACCCGCTCGGCCCCCCACCGCCCGCCGCCGTCGTTGTCGTTCCGGTCAGCGCCGATAGCAATCCACCCGCCGCATTGCAGAAGCTGTTCGGGCCATAAACCGAATAGCCCTCGTACGCCGCCAGCAGCGCCCCGGCGCACGAGTCGTTCCACGGAATCTCCGGCATGTAGGAAAGCGCCGACTCGTACGTCCCGCTGTTCGTCGAACCCCAGTACGTGCCGTTCGTGCCGGAATAGGTGTCGCTGAAATCGGTGCCGCCCACTGCCACGTCGTAGGGCGTTGAAGCAAAAGCGTTCACGCCGATTCCGTGCGTCGCGGCCGATTGGTTCTGATCGCATCCGGCAGCGCCCGAATCTCCCGCCGCCACGTACACCGAGACGCCTTCGGCCGCGGCTTGCTGGTACGTCGAACTGTACGTCGCATTCGACGCCGCGCCGTTCACCGCCTCGCATTCGCCATAGCTGACGCTGAGGATGGGCGGCGGGGTCGTATTGTTGACCAGGTTCTGCATCGCGATCAGGCCGCCGAACGTCGTGTTCGTATCCGAGCAGCTGGCCATCTCGACGGCCGCGCCCGGCGCCGCCGCGCTGGCATATTCGACGTCAAGCTCCGCTTCCACGTCATCGCCGTTCACCCTCGGATCCGTGCAGTTGTTCGGCCCGCTCGGCGGCGCGGGATGCACTTGCGACAGCGTCCCGGGATAACCCGAGAGTCCAAACGTCGAGCGGAACGTGCTCCAGTCACTCGCCGAATACAAATCCGTGTCTTCCACCGCCACAATCGTTTGTCCTTGCCCCGTATTTCCGGAACTGAACACCGGCGTGAAGTCGTAGATCTTGGCGAGATCCCCTGGGACCACTGCGTACACGTTGCTCAACGACCCGCTGAAGGTGTATTGGCCGCGCACCTTCACCATCGGGCGCGGCAGAAAATCGTGCAACGAAACGATTCCCGTGATGGCCGGCGCCAGAGCCGCGGGTATCTGCGGATCGTGCATGTTTGCAATGTGACTGGCGCCATTCACCTCGAGCCGGTGAATCGAAGTATGGAAGGCCTGTTCCACCTCCCCTGCCGTCCCTGAAAAATCGATCAGCAGGCGGCTGGGATACACGACGTTGACCCGGAACCCATATGATTCGAGCCAGCTCGTAATGGTGTCGATGTCCTGCTGCGCCAGGCCAAACTGCTCGCCGAATTGCTGCGCGCTGAGCCAGTGATGGAAAACCGGCGACTCTGGATTTTGCAGGTCGTTCAGGAATTGCTGCAGAGCCAGCTCGCTTTGGGCCGGCCGCCGCAGTTGCAGCAGCATGTGATCCAGCGGGAAATCGGCTCGCACGACCCCGCGATCGTTGGCCGTCACCGCTTCCGGACGCGTATTGCCGTGCAGCGTGACCAGCTTGCTTTCATCGATATTTTGCGTAATCAGCGGCTGCGCATGACTGCTTTGACCCTGCGCGCCTCCTGCAATCCCGAAGGCAAGCAACAACAACGTAGTCAGGAAAAAAATCGCTTTCCCAAGGTTCCGCATGGCTGGGCTCCTTTTCACAGAATCCGACCGCACAAGCTTGGGCCCTACTTCAAGTCACTTTGATCGAATTCGCTGACGGGAGAAAAACGTGGGGGGATTCTAGACGCCATTGCCGGCGGAATCAACAGATTTTGAGGCTCGACTTCCCGCCGCCTGCGCCTGATTTGCCTTTCCTTCGCCGTCCTGCAAGGACGTGTCTAGCCCCACAGATCGGGCGTGCTGACCGCCTTTCCCTGCAGCTTCAGGTAGTAGAAGAGCTGGCTCTTGTGTTTTTCCAGGTGCTGCACCATGTGAAGCAGATGCACTCCCAGAACGACCCGCGTAGGAGCCCACGGCGCCGCCATCATTTTGTTGCCCAGATTGCGCTCGCCGGCGCGGTCGACCATTCTGAAAGCGAGGCTGCGATCCTTTGCCAGAAGCTTTTTCGCTTCGCCAACGCTGGTCACGGTGGGCAGCTTCTCCCCCGGTGGTATCATTTCTTCCGCCGGCAGCTCTTTATATTTCTTGCCGCCCGGCAAACCCCAGTCTCCGGTGACGAATCCCCGGCACCCCGTCCCGCAAGCTTCGCTGATGTGCTTCAGCAGCTGCCCCATCGTCATCCAATTCTCCCCAGTCGACGGTTTCCACGAAAAACTGGCGGGATCGACTTTATCCAACAGCTTTTCCGTCGAGCCGTACGCAATTTTCATTTCCGCCTTCAACAACTCGGTCCATTTCATGAACTCCTCCGCTGGCGCTGGCGCTAGGCTGTCTCAAGCCATAAGAGCCGCTTTGATGCCACCCGATAAATAGCAAAAAGGGCTCCGAAAGGCTGTAACAGCCATCACCCGCCGTCGCGCCGCCAAGGCCGCCGCTCCTCAACACGGCAAAAAAATGCTGTAGACTGAGCTGTTTCGCGCTTTCCTCATGAACTGGCTGGAAACCACAATTCGGCGTTACGAACACGCGCGCTGGGCCCGCGAGCCCGACCGCCGCGTGCTCCCCTTTGCCTGGGGTCTCGAGCACATCGGCGGAAGCGCCAACGAGCGCGATCCCCGCGCATTCCTGCAGCGTTTTGTCGACGAGACTCTGGCGCGCAGCGATGACTGGTTTGCTGTTACGCCCGCCGGCGATTACGATTTGCGCGGCAACCTGCTCACCTTCACCAGCCAGATCGCTTCGCCCTGGCCCGAAAATAACCGCGTCTGTGGCCAGTTCTTTCGCGCGCGCCGCTCAGGCCCTGCCGTGATCGTGCTGGCGCAGTGGAATGCGCGTTGGGAAGAACAGCAGGACATTTGCCGCTGGCTGAACCGCCTCGGCATTACCGCCGTCAAATTGAGCCTGCCGTATCACGACCGCCGGGCGATTCCCGGCCATCCGCGCGCCGACCACTTGGTCGGCCCCAATATCGGCTTGACGCTGCAGGCCAACCGACAGGCTGTCCTCGACGCACGGCGCACTCTTCTGTGGCTGGCCCGCGAAGGCTACGGCCGGCTGGGCATCGTGGGCACCAGCGTAGGCTCCTCCATCTCTTTCGTCACAATGTGCCACGAGCCGGCGCTGCGCGCGGGCGCCTTTCTGCACGTTGCCACGTATTTCGGCGACGTCGTCGCCAACGGGCTCACCACCATGAACGTCTGGGAATCGCTGCGCCAGAAAGTCACGCCGGAGGAGTTGCAGCGCTTCTGGTCGCCCATCAGCCCGTTTGCCTACATTCCCAAGCTCGAAGGCACGGGCAAGAAGATTCTCGCTATTAGCGGCCGCTACGATCCGACGTTCTGGCCCGAATTCACGGACTCTTTTCTGCGCGAAATCCACCGCGACGGCCTGCACGCCGAGTCGCTCTCGCTTCCCTGCGGGCACTATTCGCTGGGCGCTGCTCCGTTCAAATACGCAGTCGGCCTCCGTTTCGGCACTTTCCTCTTTCAATCACACTCGTAGCCGTTCTCCGCACCCTCCGGGCCTCCGCGGTAATGTGTAGGTCTTTCTCCGTGCCTCAAGTCTTTCTCTGTGTCCTCGGTGGTAAAGCTTTGGGGGGTGGGAATTTCTCCGCGCTCTCTGCGTCTCTGCGGTAATCTTCAGGTTCTTCTCTGTGTCCTCAAGCCTTTCTCCGTGTCCTCGGTGGTAAGGCTTTCTGGAATCTCTGCAATCTCTACGGTAATCACCACCTTATAGCAACTCGCTGAAACGTCCTTCGGCGATCGCCTGCGCCACCGCCTCGATATCCGGCGCAAGCGACCGGTCGCGATCCACGGCCTTCGAAAGCGAGCGAACAATCTCGTACGCCCGTTGCGCTTCCGTCCCCGTGCGCAATGGCGCGAGGAAGTCGATCCCCTGGCACGCCGACAGCAGCTCGATCGCCAGAACATGCCGCAGATTCGTCAGCATTGCCCGCAATCGCCGCGCCCCAGCCATCCCCATCGATACGTAATCCTCCTGGTTCGCCGACGTGGGAATCGAATCGACCGAATGCGGCGCCGCCTGCGCCTTCATCTCGCTGGCCAGCGCCGCAGCCGCAATCTGCAGGATCATGAATCCCGAGTTGACGCCCGGCTCCCGCACCAGAAATGCCGGAAGCTCGCTGGTCACCGGATTCGTCATTTGCTCGACGCGCCGCTCCGATATTCCGCCCAGCGTGGCCAGCGTAACCGCCAGATGGTCTGCCGCCATGGCCAGCGGCTGCCCGTGGAAATTCCCTCCGCTGATCACTTCGCCCGAATCGGTGAAGACCAGCGGATTATCGGTGGCGCTGTTCAGCTCGATCTCGATCGTCGCGCGAACATTCGCCAGCGCGTCGCGCGCTGCACCGTGCACCTGCGGAGCGCAGCGCAAGCTATACGGATCCTGCACGCGCGGGTCCTTCTGCGCCGAGCGGTGCGATTCGCGGATTTGGCTGCCGCGATTCAGCCGCTCCAGATTCCGCGCCGTGACGGCGTGTCCCGCAAACGGCCGCGCCTTCGCGATGCGCTGATCGAATGCCGCCGGACTTCCCCGCAGCGCGTCCAGCGAGAGCGCCGCCGCCACGTCGGCGGTATCAACGGCCACTTCCGCGTCGCGCAGCGCCAGCGCCAGCAGCGCAAGCATCCCCTGCGTCCCATTCAGCAGCGCGAGCCCTTCCTTGGCCTCCAGCGTCAGCGGCGCGATGCCCGCCGCGCGCAGCGCGTCGCCTCCGGGCCTCCTCTTGCCCTCGCAAACCGCTTCCCCTTCCCCGATCGTGACCAGCGCCAGGTGCGCCAGCGGCGCCAGATCCCCCGAAGCCCCCACCGACCCCTGCGACGGTATTACCGGATGCACGCGCGCGTTCAGCATGGCGCACAGCGTTTCCGCCACCACCGGCCGCACGCCCGAAAATCCCTTCGCCAGCGCGTTGGCGCGCAACAGCAGCATCGCTCGCGTTTCCGTTTCGCTCAGTGGAGCGCCTACCCCGCACGCATGGCTGCGCACCAGGTTCAATTGCAATTCCTGGATTTGTTCGCGCGAGATGCGCACGGAAGCAAGCTTGCCGAACCCGGTGTTCACGCCGTAGACGCTCGCACCCGACTCGATGACCCGCTCGATCACCGCGCGCGACGCCTTCATGCGTTCGCGCGCCGGCGCCGCCAGTTCGGCGCGAGCGCCGCGCTCCACCACATCCAGCAGTTGCTCGAGCGTCAGATGCTCGCCGTCAATGTGAACTGTGTCCATGTGTGCCGGCGTGCGCCTCTCGGTGGGATTGGAAATACTTCTCGTATTTTTCGGGCAGCGATTTCGGCCGGCCGTTGTGGTCGCAGATGACGTGCGTGGTCTCGCCCGTGGCGATCAGCTCGCCGTCGTTGAAGATCTCGTAGCCGAAGCGCACCGTGCGCCGCTGCGCGCCGATCACGCGCGTGCGAATCGTCAGCAGATCGTCGAATCGCGCGGGCCGCTTGTACCGGCACGACGCCTCGGCCACCACGATGTAGCTGTCATCCTCCGCTTCCATGCGCTTGTACTCGAACCCCAGTTGCCGGCACAATTCCACGCGCCCCACCTCAAACCAGGTGAAATAATTCCCGTAATACACCACTCCCATCTGGTCCGTTTCCGCGTACCGCACTCGTATGCTTGTCTCGTTGTGAGCCGTCATGGGATCTTTAGTCTGGCCGGGGCGAACCGGCTTGCGCCGATTTGGATTTGGAGCCTCCATCTGCTCTTTGAATTCCGCCCTGCAAGCCGGCCTGGCCCGGTTATCTCGCCGATTTTCAATTCATGAACGCAAGCAGCTGCAAGGCTGCTCCACGCTGCAAGAGCTTTTCGACCTGGGATAGCAATGCAGCCGTTCCACGCCAAATCGCAGCGCAAGTTTTGGAGCGCCGCGGGAAGCTGCAAACAAAAAGCAGTTCGCATTTGCAGCCCGAACTGGACTGACCTAGCGCCCCGTCCATTTCGGCGGCCGCTTTTCCAGAAATGACGCGAGCCCTTCGCGAAAATCATCGGTCGAGCGGATCTCCGCGTTCTCGTGAATCGCGTTCTCGATTTCCGTCTGCAATTGCGCCTCGCCGCTGCGCAGCAACAGCCGTTTCGTCCGACGGAGGCTGCTGGGGCTGGCCGCGCTGATATCCAACGCCAGTCCCCGCGCCTCTTCCATCAACGATTCCGCCTCGAGGATCTGGCTCACCAGGCCCAGGCGGCGCGCCTCCTCCGCTTCGATCACGCGTCCGCTCAAGAGCAGGTCCCGCGTCACCTTGTCGCCAACCTGCCGCCGCAGAAACACGGAAACCAGCGCAGGCACGAACCCGATCTTCACTTCTGTGTATCCGAACTTCGCTTCCGGCACCGCCAGCGTGAAGTCCGCCAGCGTGGCG
>JBJKQB010000446.1:0-4352 GCA_046705825.1 Candidatus Acidiferrales bacterium | reverse complement strand
GCGCGCGGGTTGAAGCGCTGCTTCGGGTTGGAGACCGCGCATGTGACCGCGTTCGTCGATAATCCCGTCGGACGCTTGCTGCAGGACCTGATCTGCCAGGCTGGCGTCGACCAGTCACTCGTGCGCTGGGTTCCGGACGACGGTGTGGGGCGTGCAGCGCGCAACGGGCTGAATTTCGTCGAGCGCGGATTTGGAGTGCGCGCGGCGCTGGGCTGTTCGGATCGCGGCCATACCGCGGTTTCTCAGTTGCGAGGCGGCGAGATCGATTGGGACGAGATCTTCGGCAAGCACGGCGCGCGCTGGTTCCACACAGGAGGGATTTTCTGTGCGCTGTCGGAAACTACGCCGGAAGTGGCGCGGGAAGCGATGGAAGCGGCGCGGCGGCACGGCACGATCGTTTCCTACGACTTGAATTACCGGGAATCGTTGTGGAAGGGAATCGGAGGAAAAAAGCAGGCGCAGCAGGTGAATCGCAGCCTCGCTCCGCTAGTTGACGTCATGCTCGGGAACGAAGAGGATTTTTCCGCGGCGCTGGGATTCGAAGTGGCGGGCGCAGACGAGCGCTTGACCGAATTCGAGAGCGCTGCGTTCCGCAAGATGATCGAGGCGGTGGTGAAGGAGTTTCCGTTTGCAGTGGTGGCTACGACGCTGCGCAAGGCGCGCACGGCCACGCGCAACGATTGGGGCGCGATCTGCTATTGCGACGGCGCTTTTTACGAGGCGAAGCAGCGCGAGAACCTGGAGATTCTCGATCGCGTGGGCGGCGGCGATTCGTTCGCGTCCGGACTGATTTACGGTTTTCTGTCAGCCCAAGCGCCGCAGTGGGCGGTCGAGTGTGGCGTGGCGCATGGCGCACTGGCTATGACCACGCCCGGCGATACATCGATGGCCACGTTGAAAGAAGTGCTGCAAGTGATGAAGGGAGCGGGCGCGCGCATCGCGCGTTGACGCCGCCCATGCCGTTGGTCGAGAGCGGACAATCGAAATGAAGAAAGAGGACGCAAGCAGGCTCATCACCGAAATTGGCGTTGTGCCGGTCGTGCGCGCGGCGAATGCGAAGCAGGCGCTGCTCGCGGTGGAAGCCGTGTGCGCGGGCGGAATACCAATTGTAGAAATCACCATGACGGTGCCCGGCGCAATCGATCTGATCGCCCAGATTGCCGGATCGGTGGGCGCAACGGTGCTGGTTGGCGCCGGAACGGTTCTCGATGCGGAAACGGCGGCGAAATGCATTGCGGCGGGTGCGCAGTTCGTGGTCAGCCCCGGATTCGACCGCGAAACGGTCGAGATCGTGAAGCGCGAAGGCAAACTCGTGATGGCGGGCGCGCTCACGCCAACGGAAATTGCGGCCGCATGGAAATCGGGCGCTGATTTCGTGAAGATTTTTCCGTGCGGGCCGGTCGGCGGAGCGAAATACATTCGCGCGCTGCGAGGACCTTTTCCGCAGATTCCGTTCGTGCCTACGGGCGGAGTCAATCTGGAAACGGCCGCCGATTTCATCCGGGCAGGCGCAGCGGCGCTGGGAGTGGGCGGCGAATTGGTGCAGGCGGACGCTTTGAAGGCAGGAAACGCGCAGCCGATCGTCCAGAATGCGCGGAAGTTTGTGGACGCGGTGCGCAACGCGCGCTGCGCGGCGTGAACCCTCGACTCCGTCCTTTCCTCCTCTCCGATCGCAAGAACCTTTGCCGTTCTGCCGGCGTTGCTTTGTTTTCCCTCACGCAAACAGGGCAGGGCTGCGTCAGTCAGCGTACGACGGCGGCCGCCGCGGCTGTAGCCGCGGGCGCGTTTTGACCGTGCAGAGGCGGAATCGCGGGTTGCGCGGGAGCAGGGTTGAGATCGAAGAAGCCGGTCAGGTCGATATGCCCGGCGAGCGTATCCACTTCCTGTCCCTGGATCAGGATTTTCAGACGGCGTAAGGAGGGAACGTTCACCTTCAGGGTGTCGACAATCGAGTCGATCGCCGCTTGCTCGCTGGCGATCCCGGAAGGGATTTCCGTGGCCAAGGCGTCGGAAAAGTCGGCGATGGCAGTTCCGTCGGGGAGAATGTAGAAGCCGAGCAGCGCTGTGCCTTCGGGGAGCGTTCGCTGCTGGGGCGTGGCGTCGGCGATCAGGGCGTTCAGTACCTGCCTGGCGCGTTGGGCGGGATCGGCAGAGAGTGCGAGCGCGACGTTCACGGGCGCGAGCTGGTTTGGTCCAGTGAACCAGTACATGGGGGCCTGCACGGTCACATCGGTGGGGGTGGCGATGGGCGCGGCTAACACTTCGCGGCGGGCCTCTTCGTCGGCATGGGAGTTTTCAGAGAGCCGTTTCATGCGCTCGTGAAGTCCGCCGAGGCTGGCGAGTCCAACGAGCACGGCCACTGTCAGGATCCCGAGGACGATTTTAAGGTCGCGCGGCATCACTTTCCTCCGGAAGGAGTGGCGGCGAGAAAAGCCTGAATGCCCCGCGCAATCGAAACGGCCAGCGGACCGGCCAGCGCCGCCAGCGCGTTCGGATTCTGCACCGAGACGCTGGACACTTCGATCGCGACCGCCGGAGCATCAATCGAACGCAAATCGCGGACCGCCGCCGGCGTGGGTGTCGCAGGCGATCCATTGAAGCGCTGCGCGAGCTGCGCCTGAATCGCGGCGGCCAGCTGGCGGCTGACGTCTACGTGCGGCAATTGAGCCTCGTCCCAGGGTATCAGCGTCGTCGAGCGCGTCGCCGTGGCGGTTGCGCTCGCATTCGTTGCCCCGGGCGGCGCGGCGGGCTCGCTTCCGAACTGATAGTAGTACGTGCGCACGGTGCCGAACGCCCCGGTGGACGCGACATGAAGGGTGATAAAAATTGCGTTGCGGTAGGAATTGGCGATGGCGGCGCGGTCAGCAAAGGACACATTCGTATCGCCACTGCGCGTCAGTACGACGTGGAATCCCTGGCTCTCGAGTTCCGAGCGAGCCATGTGCGCATAGTCGAGCACCAGGTCTTTTTCGAGCGCTCCGGTTTCGCCGCGGGCGCCGGTGTCCGTTCCGCCGTGCGCCGGATCGAGAACGATCATTGGGCCGGTGTAGGGCGGCGCTGCAGGCGCCGCGGGCGGCTGCACCGCGGGTGATTGCGACGTAGGCGAACCCGGCTGCTGGGGCGCCGCTTGCGGTTTAGGGGGCGGCGCGGTCTGTTGCTGTCCGTGCGGCGGTCCCGGGAGCGGACGCGCTTTTGCGACGACCGCACAGAGCAAAAACGAGCATGCGAACACAACGAAGCACGCGAGCCGAGATGAACGCCGCATGGTCAGAAGCATACCAGAATGTGTTGCAGTCGAAAGAACGACACCGGAACGCTGCGGCGAACGCGGCAATCGACGGAACGCGCGGGGTTTGGGCCGGCTGACGCGAAAAAAATCGCGGCGCGGCACCCGCTTGACAGCCGTTGCCGCAACGGGGTAGCGTGCGTGCGCCGATTGAAGCGGCAAATGATTGGGGCCATGGAGGAACGACATGAGAGGTTTGCGCTTTCTTGCGGGCTCGTTGCTGGGCGCCTTCGTTCTGGTTTGTGGAATGCCGAGCGATGCTTCCGCTCAGGCGAAGAAGCCGATGGATAGCCGGGCGGAAATCGAGGCGCTCGAGACGAGCTACAACAACGCGTTCAATACGCGGGACATCTCTGGAATCATGTCGTGCTACGCGCGGGGAAGGGCGCTGTTCGTTTTTGATGTGGTGCCGCCGCGGCAGTATGCCAGCTGGGACGCCTACAAGCGAGACTGGGAGACTCTGCTCTCGCAGTATCCCGGCCCTGTTTCGAACCAGATCTCGGAGCAGAGTATTACCGTGCTCGGCACCGTCGCGTACGGGCACAACATCCAGTCGACCACGCTTACCAATAAGGACGGGTCCAAGTTTCACGTCGTTGTGCGCGTCACCGACGTCTACCGGAAATTCGGGACGAAATGGCTGATCGTGCAGGAGCACGTTTCGGTTCCCGTGAACCTGGCGACGGGCCAAGCCGATTTGCTGTCCCAGCCGTAGCCTGGACCCGCGCAGCTTCGTTACGCATTTTCGGCGCCACTGTTTGAGAGGAAGGGCAGTGCCACGCGGTGTTTTCGCCCGCTCCTCCCGCCGTAGCTCTCCGCCTCGCGCTCACCGTTGGGAATGATTCAGCCGTGAAATAACCGCTGCCGCTTTGGGGGCCGTTAGCTCGTCAGATCGGCGACAAAAGCGCGTCGAAAAAGGCTCCGAGCAGATGGCGAACGTCCGCGTCCGTCATGGTCTTCGGATCAACAACGTGCTCGAGCAGCAGCGCGTTCGAAAGCGCGCCCAGAGCCGCCGTTGCGGCCCGGATGGAAACGGGAAGGGAAGTGCGGCGCGAACCGCCGGACG
>JBJKQB010000445.1:0-14489 GCA_046705825.1 Candidatus Acidiferrales bacterium | reverse complement strand
GCACAGCGCATTCAGGCGGGCCCGGCGGTCCGAAAATCCCATAGAGCGGCTCCTGGACAGCGGTGTCAGATTATCAGTTTGTGGAGCCTTGCAGACAATTGCGAATTGTGAATTCCGAAAGGGCCGGGATAGTCCGGGAAATGCAGAGGGCGCTCGTGCAGGCGCAACGGGACGCGCCTTGTGAGTTCGGCGGCGGCTTTGCTACTCTAAACGAAATCGATTCGCAGCGGAGAGGTGTCTGAGCGGATGAAAGAGCCCGCCTCGAAAGCGGGTAGCCTGCCAAAAGCGGGCTCGTGGGTTCGAATCCCACCCTCTCCGCCATTTGATTTTGCGTGCCGGTAGGGATGCAGGTCCTTCGCTTCGCTCAGGATTTCGCCTGCGGGCTCGCGTCGCGTGAGACGCGACTGACGCCCGCAACCGGCTCAAGTTCGAATCGCACCCTCTCCGCCATACCTTTGGGTGAACTTCACTAGCGACTACCGTTCCACTTGCACCCACGAAATCGAATAGGGCCAGGCACTCGGCCACCAGAATCTCCATCTCCAACTGACGCGACGGATCAGTTAATCTTTGCGCCAGTGTTTGTCCTGCGATGGCAGCGTCCAGCACTGCGAGTTCTTTGCTCTTCAGCCGGTTCCGCTGCCGCGCGAACGGTCGGAAGACATAGCCCGGCAGATTTCCTATGGATGCGAGCGTGCACAGAATTTTCGGTAGGGACAGGCTTCACCTGCGTCGAGCTTCGCGCGCCAGACCTTCGTGCACCAGCATCTTCAGCAGGGTCTGATAGCCGATGCCTTTGCGGTCAGCGATCTTGCGAGCCCGAGCAAGATCGGTTCCAGGCAGCCGAATAGCAATCTGAGTGCTACGCTTGTTACTCAACTTCGCAACCAGGCCCGACCCGGTTGCCTTGGTTCCTTTCGCGCGGGCTCCAGCGGATCTCTGTTTTACATAAGCGCGCCCCGTCGGGCTGGCCCACCAATCGGCCTCCTCGCTCTCGCTTTTGAATTTTGGCATCTGCAGCCTTTTCTTACTCATTGGGTTCACTCTCCCTGCGTGCCGCTTGAGATAGTCGCGTTTCTGACCAGCGTCGAGATCGTAGGCAGTCACCACCCGAATGCTTTCGCCTCGTTCTGTCACGATCACGGCGAGTAAGCGGCCAGCGTTGGTCTCGCCGTAGTAAACGAAGCGGAGTTCACCGCCAACATCTTGTTCATAAATTGGAATCGGATCATTCAACAGGGCCTGTTCGCCTCCTCCCGCTTGATCCGGTGTGTCCGAATCTTGCGAAGGTTGTTCCGATCCCAGTCGAGCATCGCTCACTCATCGTATATGAATGCATAGGCGGGGCAACATCCCCGGGTGAGGATTAGTCCCCATAGCGTAGTATTGAGCGAAATTGATCAATTCCGCGACGGCCGCTGGGGGATTCTGGGGACGAAGCAAAAAGCGAACAAGGAAGGAAAAAGCAAGAGAACTGACATCGCATCGCAACCGGCACCTTTTTGCTGTTGAAAAAATGCTACTGCTGCTACTTCCACAAGGGCGACGCAGGAGACCACGAGAAAACCGTCGAATTTGACTCATCCTCCGCCTCCGCAGCGGCTACAACCATCCGGCTACCTGCCTTTGAGCCGCGGCGCGTTTTTGCGAGCCGCGATTCCATCGATGGATTCCAGCGATGAAGATTGACATTTTCCCTCTAAGGGTCTACTAAAGCTTTAACCAAAGTGATGACTTATCCCCAAATATTTCGTCTAGGGGCGAGCCAAGGTTGGGGGGTGTCTATGAAAGCGATTCGTTGCAGCCAGGTTCACGTTTCCCGGATGTATTGTCACATCGAGAGAGATGGCATTGGAGCCGCAGGCGTGCGCTTGTTCTGCGCTTGCCTTCTTTTCCTTGTCGCTGGAATCACCGCGTTTGGCCAGGCCGGGAGAGGCGGCATCAGCGGCACGGTCAGCGACCCTTCCGGAGCCGTTGTCACAGGAGCCCAAGTGGTTCTCGTCGAGACCGCAACGGGAGTAACGCGGCACACGACAACCAATTCCGCGGGATTGTACAGTTTCGTCTCGCTCAACCCGGGCGTGTACCAGGTTACGGCGAGTCAAACCGGCTTTGCGAACACGGTGAGAGAGAAGATCGCGGTCAACGTGGATCAGGTCACAGAGGTTGACTTGGCGCTGAAGGTGGGGCCTGCCACCGAGAGCGTCACGGTTACGGAGGGAGCGGCGTTAGTCGAGCCCAGCAATTCCACGGTCGGGTCGCTGATCACGTCCGCGACCATCGATCGCGTGCCGCTGATTTCGCGCAACGTGTACGACCTGATCCAGTTGAGCGCGGGTGTGAATGCGGTGAATGGTTCGCCCAACTCGAGCGACTCGATGCAGTCCATTCAGAACATTTCGATCGGGCGCCCGGGAGTCGACGTGTCGGCGGACACCATCAATGGCTCGCTGGTCGGATCCGTTTATTACATGCTCGACGGCACCCCCCTGGGAATCGCGGAAAACAATTCCGCCGCCATCATTCCGGCGATGAGCATTCCCGAGGATGGCATTGCCGAGGTTCGCGTGGAAACGCAGAATACGCCGGCGTCGTACCAGAGCGGCGGAGCCGGTGTGATCAGCCTGGTGAGCAAGTCCGGCACCAATCAGATTCATGGCGACGTTTTCGGAGTGTTCCGGCCCAACGCTTTGTCGGCGAACGATTATTTCGTCAAGCAACAGCAGGGTCTCAATGGAGAAGCGAACTCGCCGCCATCGTTCTACCGGTATCAGGAGGGCGCTGCGATCGGCGGACCAATCAAGAAGGACAAGCTCTTTTTCTTCGGAGATTACGAGGATACCCAGCAGCAGCAGTTCGAGGGCCTGCTGGGCTATCAAGTCCCTACCAGCGCTGAACGAACCGGGGACTTCTCGAAAATGGGATTTACCATCTATGATCCCACACTGCCTGACAATCCGGACGGCACGCGGCAGCCGTTTTCGGGAAACATCATCCCCAACCCGAATCCCATCGCCTTGTTGTATCTATCGAAAATGCCCCATTGCAATTACCCCGACTCGACGACGTGTGATCAGGCGACGACGGATTTCACTTCCGTTCCGAATTTTGAAGCGCCAGGTCTGGATCCGTTGCACGCGCACAAGTTCGACGTGCGTGTGGACTGGAACCCGAGCGAAAGACAGCACATCTTCACGCGCTTCTCGTACGATCGTTTGAATTTCTCGACGGCCAACATCTTCCCCAGCGGGTGGGACCCCGATTACGCGCTGAACGTGACCAATGCGCGCAACGTCCTGGTGGCCGACGACCTGACTCTCAGCACGTCGACCGTCTTGCAGTTGCGCTATTCCTTCACGCGGCACTTCGAGAATCAGGGCGGGCCGCCGTCCTACTCGAGCATTGACATCAGCAACCTCGGGACGGTGAATGGAGCGACGGCCGGTTTCCCGTCCTCGCTGGCGTCGGAAGTGGTGTTGAAGCAGCTTCCCTTTGTGATTTTTGGCGATCTTGGCTCTACCGGTACTCCCGGCGTGGGCGGCACCGCCGATTACAACAATTTCAGGTACGCGAGCGAGAACAGCGACGTCAATGCCAGCGTCACCAAGATCATGGGCAAGCACCAATTGTCATTTGGGTTCGAGTGGATGAAGCGCTATCTCAATGTGGGCCAGCCGCCGGCGCCGGCAGGCGCGTACATATTTGATATCAGCGCGACGGACCAAACCAACGCCGGCGCGGCAGGAGGCAGCGATTTCGCTTCTTTCCTCGTGGGGATGGCGTCCGACCCCAACGGTCCAAATGCCCAGGTGAATTGGTACCCGAACTTCACCAAAGACGTGTTTGCCGCCGAATCCAGCCCTTACTATGCGGCTTTCTTCGAGGATACTTTCCATGCTTCGAAGACCCTGACCATTACTGCGGGGTTGCGCTGGGACATTTTCGGCGGGCGCAACGAGCGTCATAACCGGCAGGAATACTTCAATCCGAGCGTAAGTAACACGGTTGCTGGTGTTGCCTACAGAGGGGCGGAAGTTTACGTGAACGGCAACAACCGCTCTCCGTTTACCACCAACCTGCACGATTTTGGGCCGCGTGTGGGCGTGGCCTGGCAGCCGATGGCCCGCCTGGTTGTGCGTGCGGGCGCGGGAATCTATTACGGACCGAGCACGCACAACGTCGCCAGCGCGCTGAACAACACCGACGGATTTTCTTCGCAGACGATATGGGATGGCACCTGCTACAACTCAGACGGCAATACGGTGTTCAACGGCACGTCCTGCGGAGTGAACACGGGGAGCGCCACAGACGTGTTCACCGGGGACTACTCACTGAGCAACCCGTTTCCGGGTGGAGTGACCCCGGTTTTCACCACGCCGCCGGCAGGTCTGGCCAACAATCTGGGCAACCCGATCTATACGGTGATGCATTCGCAGCGCACGCCGACCACTTACAACTTCAACTTTGGATTGGAGTACGAGCTGCCGCACCAGGTGGTCGTGAGCGCTGCGTATGTCGGCAGCCGGGGGCTGTTCCTGCCGCTTGGCGGCGTCGACCTGAACCAGCTCGATCTGGCCACGATCGCACAATACAACACTGCGCTGTGCATCCTGAATGATCCAGGCTGCAGCACGGCGCTGAATCCGTACGCAGCTCTGCCCGGGGCGTTCAACGGCCAGGCGGCGGTGCCGCCATGGTTTGTGCTGCAGGCGTACCCGCAATTCGGGGACGGCAGCTACGGTGGCGGGAACGGCGTCAATGTGAGCGGCTATGCGGGAGGCGACTCCGAGTACAGCTCTTTGCAGATGAAGGTGCAAAAGCGGCTGACCAGCCATTTCACCATGCTGTCGAGCTTTACCTGGGGCAAGCTGATGACGGACGACAGTAATCCTCCCCTTGGGTTCGTTGGTAGTCATAATGGCGGAGTTCAGGACTGGAGGAATTTGCAATACGATCACTCGATCAGCCCGCAGGACGTCAAGTACTCGTTCACCGGGCAGGTGTCGTACGACCTGCCGGTTGGCAAGGGCGAGACAGTCAATTTGAGTGGGATGTCAAACGCCATTCTAGGAGGCTGGACGATCAATGGCATCCTCTATCTCAGCAGCGGCGTGCCGATCAACGCACCGAGCTCAGGGATAAGCCCCTCCTATTTCAATCAGCGGGCCGACATGGTTTGCAATCCGGCGAGCGGCGCTCCGCACACGCCCACGGCGTGGTTCAACGACAATTGCTTCGTTCAACCAGGAACCGAAAACGGCGGCGCTGCCAATCCATTTATTCCTGGAACGGCCCCGAACTATCTCGACAACGTTCGAACGCGGGGAGCGCGAGATGTAGACCTCTCGATCTACAAGACGTTCAAGCTGACCGAGACGAAATCACTCCGCTTCGACTTTTCCGGCTATAACATGGGCAATTACGCCCAGTGGGGATACCCAAGCGTGCCGAGCCTGGCCGAGATCCAGCAAGGCTCCGCATTCGGGCAGATCACGAACGACGTGAACAGCCCGCGCCAATTCCAGTTTGGCGCGCGGTTCATCTTCTAAGGATGAGCTGAAGCAGACGGGGCGCAGTTTGAGGGCAAGGGCGGCTTAGCCCGCTGTTGTGCCCGCTGGAGATTATCCAGCCGGACAGCTACTGCTGCCAGCCGCCACCCAGGGCCTGGTAGAGCTGAACGAGAGCGAGGCGCTCGTTGAGTTGCGCCTGGACGAGGTTCAGTTCTGCGGCGAAGGCGCTGGTTTCGCTGGTCAGCACCTGAAGGTAGCTTGCTCCGCCGTGGCTATAGAGAATGCGCGAGAGGCGATTGGCCTCATCCGCGGCGGAGACGAGTTGCTGTTGCTGCGCGGTAAATTCGCGATCCTTCTGGTAGGCCACCAGCGCTCCTGAAACCTGCCCGAAGGCGCCCAGGATGGCCTGCTGGTAGCTCAAAAGCATCTGCTGGTACTGCGCGCGCGCCAGCTTCAGTCCAGAGCGCAATGCGCCCGCCTGAAAGATCGGCTGCGTGACGTTCACGCCGGCATCCCACAGCTCTGACGGACCGCTGATGAAGCGGTTCAGAGCGTAGCTCTCCAGCCCTCCGGTTCCAGTCAGCGAAATATCGGGAAAAAGCGCGGCCTTGAGCACGCCGATGTCGGCATTGGCCGCAACCAGGTTTTGTTCGGCTTCGCGGATGTCGGGCCTGCGGTCGAGCAACTCGGAAGGGAGGCCGGCCGGAATCTGCGCGGGCTCGGACTGCGTGGTAAGAGCGAGGCCGCGAGGGATGGGGCCGGGATTTTGTCCGAGCAGGATGCTGAGCTGATCCTCCTGCTGGGCGATCTGGCTCTCGAGGCTGGGGATGGCCTCAGCCGCGGCGGAGACGAGTTGCTGCGCTTCGCTGACGTCCAGCAGGGACGCCGAGCCGTTCTTTTCGAGCACCTGCGTGAGGCGCAGCGAGTCCTGCCGCGAGGCGAGGGTGCTTTTGGCAATGGCCATTTCGGCGTCGAGAGCGCGCAGCTGGAAATACGCGGTGGCAACACTGGCGACGACCGATGCAAGCACCGCCCGCTGTCCCCATTGGCTGGCCAGCATCTGGGCCCGCGCCGCTTCCGTTTCCCGGCGATATTTTCCCCAGAAATCCAGGTCCCAAACGACCGAGAGGCTCAGCCTGCCCGCGTTCTCCTCGAAGGAGGGAAATACCTTGGATACCTTGGGGTTTTGCTGGCTAAGAAGGCCGGCGCTCAGGCTGGCCGAGGGGAACTCGTTCGAGCGGGTGATGCCCAGCTGCGCCTGGGCTTCGACCACGCGCGTCGCGGCGATGCGCACGTCGTAATTTTGAGCGACGGCGGTGTGAATCAATTTCTCGAGCACCGGATCGTGGAACACCTGCCACCATTTCTCATTTCCCAGCGAGGCGGCCGACGACGGCGTCGCGCCACGGTACGCCGAAGGCACGGTGACGGCAGGGCGTTTGTAATTCGGCCCGACCACGCATCCGGCCAGCAGAGTCGAAACCGCCACGAATGACGAGACCAGCAGCTTCCGCATTCACTCCCCTTGGCCCGAGGCATCTCCCGGCGAGAGCTCCGGCGCCGCATGTGCCTGCGCGCCGGAGATGCGCTCGACGACATAGAAGATGACGGGGATGAAGAAAATTCCGATGACGGTTGCGGCGAGCATGCCGCCGATGACCGTCGTTCCCATGATCTGGCGCGCCACCGAGCCCGTGCCGGAGGCGATCCACAGCGGAAATACTCCCAGGATAAAGGCGAACGAAGTCATCAGGATGGGCCGCAGACGGAGCCGCGCTCCGCCCAGCGCCGCGTCGCTGAGCGACTCGCCCTGCTCGTACTGTTTCTTGGCGAATTCGACGATCAAAATTGCGTTCTTCGCCGCCAGGCCAATCAGCATGACCAAGCCGATTTGCGAATAGACGTCGTTGTCGATGTGAACCATGTAGGAAGGATAAAAGTGGGCGACGTACAGCCGCCGGAGCAACAGGACGCCGAACGCTCCAAACACGGCAACGGGCGTGCTGAGGAGCACGCTGAACGGCAAACTCCAGCTCTCATAAAGCGCCGCGAGAATCAGAAACACGACCAGTAACGACAAGCCGAAAATTTCCGCGGGCGAAACCCCTTTCTTGGCCTCCTCCTCCTGGAAAGACATACCCATGAAGCCGTAGCCCATGCCGGCCGGCATGCTTTGCTGGAAGACTTGCTCGAGCGCCGCAGTCGCCTGGTCGGAGCTATAACCGGAGGCGGCGCTGCCGGTGATCTGGGCCGCATTGTATTCGTTGTAATGCATTACGAATTGGGGCCCTAAATCCGGGCGAAAATTGACGAGCGCCGACAGCGGCACCATCTGCCCCTGGTTGTTCCGGATGTAGAAACGCTTCAGGTCGTCCTGGCTGGAACGGTAAGCCGATTGGCCCTCGACGTACACCTGCCACTGCCGGCCAAAGCGATTGAAGTAATTCACGAAGACGCCGCCGAGGAAGGCTTGCAGGGTGGTGTAAAGGTTGGGGAGCGGCACGCCCATTTTCAGGGCGGCGGAGCGATCGACTTGCGCAAATTTCTCCGGCACGTTCGTCACAAAAGTGCTGAAAATCGAGCCGACCTCGGGCCGTTTGCGGGCCGCGGCCACGAATTTATCGACATTGCTCGCCAGGAAAGGTATGCCCCGGCCGCGATGGTCTTCGAGAACGAAAGTGAAGCCGCCCGAAGTGCCTACGCCGGGAATGGCGGGCGGCGCAAAAGTGAAGGCGGTGCCTTGCGGCAATTGGCCGAGCTGCCGGTTCAAGCGCGCCTCGATGGCCCAGACGGTTTCGCTCGTTTTGGTGCGGTCGCTCCAGGGCTGCAGGGTGACGAAGAAGAAAGCCGAGTTGGTGGCCTGCACGGTGCTGAGCAGGCTGAAGCCGATGACGCTCGTCACGTAGCGCACTCCCGGCGTTTGCTTCAGCAACTGCTCCACTTGGCGCGCTGCGGCATCGGTGCGCTGCAACGAGGCGCCGGTGGGAAGCGCAAGGTTCACGTAGCAATAGCCGTAATCCTCCTCAGGGAGGAAGCTGGTTGGCACGCGCTCGCCCAGCAGCGCCGCCCCTTCAAATAACAGGGCGAGCGCGATCATGGCCAGAACGGCCTTGCGAATGAATTGGCCGGAGATGCGGACGTAAGCATGCCTGCCGCTTTCGAACGAGCGGTTGAAGAAACGGAAGAAGGCGGCCAGCGGGCCACGCCCGGGCTTCTTGGGGCGCAGGAGCAGAGCCGCAAGCGCCGGGCTGAGGCTCAGCGCGTTGAAGGCGGAAATAATGACGGAGATGGCGATGGTGACGGCGAACTGCTGGTACAGGCGGCCGGTGATGCCGGGAATGAACGCCGTGGGGATAAAAACAGAGGCGAGCACCATGGCAATGCCGATCACCGGGCCGAAAAGCTCGTCCATCGCGCGAACGGCGGCTTGCTTGGGTGTGAGGTCCTCCTCAATGTGGCGCTGCACGCCCTCCACGACAACGATGGCGTCGTCCACGACGAGCCCGATCGCTAAAACCAAAGCGAACATGGAGAGCGTGTTGATGGAGAAGCCGAACAGAGGGAAGACCGCGAACGTGCCCACCAGCGAAACAGGCACGGCCAGTAGCGGAATCAGCGTGGCGCGCCAGCTCTGCAGGAAGACGTAGACCACCAGGATGACCAGCGCCAGCGCGATGCCGAGCGTGATCAGGATTTCCTTGATGCCCTCGCTGACGGCCAGCGTCTGGTCGAGGGAAACCGCGTAGTTCATGTCCGAAGGGAACTCGGATTTGGCGCGGGCCATGAAGGCGCGCACTTCGCGAGCGTCATCGACGGCATTCGAGCCCGGAAGCTGGTACAGGGCAATGATGGCGCTGGGCCGCCCGTTCAGCCGGCCCTTCAGGTTGTAGAACTGCGTGCCGAGCTCCACCTGGGCCACATCGCGCACGCGCACGATTCCGCCGTCCGGGTTTTCGCGCACCACGATGTCGCCGAACTGCTCCGGAGTGGCGAGCCGGCCCTGGGCCAGGACGGGGAAGGTGTATTGCTGTCCGGGCGGCGAGGGCTCGCTGCCGATTTGTCCGGCGGGATTCACGGTGTTCTGCGCCTGGACCGCATCCACCACGTCGGTCACGGTGATGCCGAGCTTGGCCATGCGGTCGGGGTTCAACCAAATGCGCATGGCGTACTGACCCGAACCGAAAATCTGGACGTTGCCAATCCCCTTCAACCGCGTGATGGGATCGAGAAGATTGATGTAGGCATAGTTGGCCAGGAACTGGGCGTTGTAGGCGCCCTTTGGAGAGTCCAGCGCGACGAGCATGAACGGCGACGTAAGCGATTTCTGTGTAGTGAGGCCGTAGCGAGCGACATCCGAGGGGATTTGCGGCGCAGCTTGCGTTTCGCGGATCTGGGTAAGGATGAGATCGGTATCGGGATTGGTGCCCACGGCGAAGTCCACGACCAGCCTCATTTGGCTGTTGGAGGTGGTGCTGAGGGAGTACATGTAATTCATGTTGTCGACGCCGCTCATCTGCTCTTCGATCGGCGTGGCTACCGATTGCGCGATCGTCTGGCCGTCGGCGCCGACGAAGGTCGCGCCGATGAACATTTCCGGCGGAACGATGTCAGGGAATTGAGAAATCGGGAGCCGCAGGATGGTGATTGCGCCTACCAGCACGGTGAGGATGGCGATGACGATGGCGACGATCGGGCGGCCAATGAAGAATTTCGACATGCGTCAGTCACTCCCCGCCGAGGATTCGAGTGGAGTCACGACTTGGCCATCGCGCACGGCCTGCGCGCCCTCCAGCGCCACGCGCTCGCCCGGCTTGAGCCCCGACTCGATGGTCCACATGCTTCCCGACGCCGGACCCACGTGCACCGTCTGAATTTGCACGCGATTGCCCGCGCCCACGACCGCCACCTCGTAGTTACCCTGGACTTGCGTTACCGCGCTCTGCGGCACCAGCAGCGCTCCCTTCAAAATCCGCGTCAAGGCGCGGACTTGCGCGTACTCTCCCGGGCGCAACAGGCCTCGCGGGTTAGGAAAGGCGCCCACCAAATTGATGGTGCCCGTCTGCGAATTCACCTGCCGATCCGCGAACAGAATGCGGCCGCGATACGCATAGGTGCTGCCATCCGACAAAATCAGTTGGAGCGGGACCGATGCGACGCGCGAAAGCAAGTCCACGGCTCCGGGCCCGATGCGGCCGGCCACGCTCAGATATTCCTGCTCGCTGATGGGGAACAATACCTTGATCGGATTCACCTGTGAGACCGAGGTCAGCACCGAGGAAGGTCCGACAAGATTGCCGACTTGGACTGTAGCGATGCCGGCGATGCCGTCAATGAGGGAACGGACTTGCGTATATCCGATATTCAGCGAGGCCGTCTCGACCGCCGCTTGGCCGGCCTCGACCGCAGCTTTGGCCGCGAGTTGCGCCTGCCGGTCGTTGTCGAGCTGGCTCTGGGGAATGGCGCGCGCCTGGGCCTCGGGAATGTCGCGGTTCACGTCCAAAGTGGCCTTCGCCAGCTGCGCCTGCGCTTGAGCCAGTTGCGCTTTGGCCTGGTCCAGCACGGCCTGGAAAGGTCGAGGATCGATTTCGAAGAGCACCTGGCCCTTCCGCACGAAACCGCCCTCGCGATAATCCTGGCGAATCAGGTAGCCGCTCACTTGCGGCTGAATCTGGGCGTTGACGTAGCCTTCCAGCGTCCCGACCCAGTTCCCGTAGACGGGCACGTCCTTTTGCGTTACCGCGACGACCGCGACCGCCGGCGGCTTCGGTGCGGGCGCCGAGGTGACGCGCGATCCGCAACCGGCGCCGGCGAGCAGCGGGAGAACAGCTCCCAGGGACAGCAGCGATTTCCAGAATCCTGTCTTGGCGTCACGCAATGCCCGTCTCCTTCTCGCGTCTCTTCTGCCGAATCGCCTTTTCGCCCGGCGGCGGAAAACAGTTGACTGCTCTGCGTTCACTCTCCAAACACCGCATGCAGATAGCTGCCAAGCGCAATCTTGAATTCTTCCACGATCGCCCGACGGTCCCGAGCCTCCGTCCGCGCGTAGAGAACCAGACATCCTCGCGTGATTTGCTGGACGACCGCGGCGGCCCGCATCGCCTTGGAGGAGCTGAGGCCCGGCCGCGCGCGGCGCAGCGTTTCTGCAATTCGATCGCGAATCAGCGCGCGCCTCTTCTGGCTGTGATCGCTGGGAGGCAAGTCCAGCAGCGGAAGAAAGGCGGGATGTTTGGTGGCGAAGGCGATGGGATAACCAAGCAGGCGCTCGACCAGCTGCTCGACGCTCAGCCCGGGCAATTCGCTCCGCAGGGCGCTCCAGAATTTCTGGTGCTCCTCGACATAGGTCGTGCGCAACGCTTCGACCAGCGCTTCCTTGTTGGGGAAGAACTGGTAGAGCGACCCGACGCACGACCCGCCGCGCTGGGCGATGGCGCACATCGTGGCGGCCTGGTATCCGGTCTTCGCGATTTCCTGCTCGGCTGCGTGCAGGAGCCGCTGGACGCGCCGCCGTCCTCTCCGCTGCCGTGGCACGCGCCGCGGCGCCAAGTCCGCCAAATGTGAAGACATGCTCACGTTCGTAACACAGACCGCTCGGCCGAGTCAAACGCTCCGCGGCCAGCGGGCGCGAAACGCTGGGCTTGTGCCGAGATCTCGCGACAGCGTCGCGAGGCGCAATGCCTGCTGCCGGAATTCAATCGCCGAAAACTCGAGTGCGAAAGAGCGAGTGGAGAAAAGAGGGGAAGTAAAAACTGTTCAGGATGGGAGCAAAGTTCGCATGAACCCGGCGGAAATCCCTCAAAGAATTCGGCGGTGCGCCCTCTCGCGCATCCATTCTTCAAAGCGAGCCAGGCGCAGGGCGCCGCCCCTTGGTTGCAAGAGTTTCAGAAAGGCTTGCTGTGCGTTGCGCTCTTGCGGCGAGTCCGCCTCGTCATCGTCGGATTTGCGCCGTGCCAGCCGCACACCGACCACCGCGGCCTGCGTCCGAGCCCTGCCGCTGAGGAAATCCCCGAAAGCCACCGCTTCCGTAATCCTGTACGCTGCGCGCGCGTCGCGGTTGACTTCGCCAATGCGGCGGCCCAGGTCCTGCAACGCCTTCTCCACGCGCTCCGGCTTGTATCGCGGAATCTTGGATTCCGACACCGTCTCTCCGGCGAGCGTCGTCATCCATTCGTTGCCCTGGGCGGGCTTCACGTAGCCCTGGAGTTGCAGAATGGAGATCACCTGCGCCGCGTCGGGGAGGCTGATCCTGAGCGAATGTGCCATGTCGCGGGCGGTCCACGTGGACACGCCTCGGGTCTCCCGCAGGAAGCTCAAGGCTTCCGCAGCAGGCATCGAACGCAGGGTGGAAACAGTTGCTGCCTTAACGCCCGTCGTGCGCGGCATATTCGGGTCCGCCCATCAGAAAGAATGATACCGGCTGCAGGAATGCGGTTGCCTGGGCTATTCGGGTGGCGGGGATGATTGGGGCGTCCGCGCGGGGCCCGCGTGAAGACGAGTGGTCCGAGGCGCTTAGCGCTTTTCGGGCTTGCGGCGGCCGGCGCGGGTCAGGATGCGCCGGACTTTCTTGGGAGAGATGGAGAGCCGCGCCGCCACGCGCGAGATTTTGCGTCCTTCCCGCTCCCACACGCGGGGAATGATAAATTCGGCGAACTCTTCGGTGATTTGCTGGAAGGTCTTGTCGCCCACCGCGCCCTGGCACCACGCTTTCAGCGTGGAATCGATGCTGCCGCGCCGCAGGACCTTCGACTTCAAGGTCTGCAAGTCTTCCCACATGTTGTCCGGGTGATTGCTGCGGTTCCATGACACGGCCAGGTCGTAGGATTCGCGCGCGGCGTCCGGATTATCGAAGAACGCGTTGCAGTGCGTGAGTCCCTGCCACAGGTACGCGCTGGCCAGCAGCCGGTGATTCTGCGTGTGCTTGGCCAGTTCCACCGCTTCCTGGATGGATTCGAGGGCGCGGCGGGCGTGAGCACCCGGATCGGCGCTTTCGGCGATACCTTCGTCGACGCGGGCATTTTCGATCATGCACTGCAGGACGCGCGCGCGCCCCATCAGGATGTAATCGCGCTTTTCCTCGCCCAGCTGGTAAGCGACCGTCGCTTTGGCCTCGGCGCGCTCGAAGTCGTCGTTGTCGAGATAGATGTAGCCGGAGTTCAAGTGTGCGGTGCCCGCTCCGTGATGATTCGGATGATGGAGGTAGATGGCGTTCGCGTCGTCCAGATGCGCCAGAGCCTCTTCGCGCAGCTGCTGCAGGAGCTGGCGGTCGTGCGCCACCGAGCCGTTCTTCATGGCGCCGTTTGGGCTGGCTTTGCGACGGCGTTCGGCGGACTTGTCGATTTTCCTGCGGAGCTGCAGGGCGATTCCGCGCTTGGCCAGGGCCATATTCGCCAGAGAGCGCGCCAGGTTCGGATGCTGCAGATCGCGCTTCTTGTACTCCTGAATCGCGCGCTGGAAATGCTCCACCGCTTGTTCGTAGCGGCCTTCGCGGCGTGCGATGCGGCCATAGGAGGAGTGGATGTTTCCGAGCGTCACATAGTCGTCGGTCGGCTCGAGAACGGATTGCGCCTCGTGCAAAATGTTGGCCGCTTCGCGTGACTTTCCCTTCTGGAACAGCAGCCAGCTCTCCACCACGCGCATCACCGCCGCCATGCGCGCATGGCCCAGTTCCAGCGCCAGATCCCGGCCGCGCAAGGTCCAGGTGAGCGCTTCGTCGTACTCGCCCTTCTTGCGCAGGCAGCGGCCTTTCCAGAAACAAATGATGGCCAGCGATTGAGGGTCGTCGACTTCTTCCGCGAGATTCGCAATGAAATCAAAATGCGCGATCGCTGGGTCGGCCGACTCTTCCGCCATGGCCAGCATGCCCTGCGCCATGCGGAAGTACAGATAATCGCGCACGGAAAAGTGGGAGCGCGGCGAGGTCTCGAATCGGCTCAAGATTTTTTTCAGGTGTTCCAGCTTGGAAAAGCCCACATCCACCCATTG
>JBJKQB010000444.1:0-17388 GCA_046705825.1 Candidatus Acidiferrales bacterium | reverse complement strand
ATCCGAGTCGTCGATGCTGCCTTCCAGAGCGGCCAGCTGGCTGCTCAGCATGTTGCCGTAATTGAGCTGGTCCTCATTGGCCGTGGACTTCACCGAAATGAGCTGGCCCTCGATGGCGTCGATCTTCCTCTTGACCTCCTCGGCGGACGTGCGGACTGCCTGGTCGCCCGCGCTCTTGCCGAGCCGCTTTTCCAAAGCGTCAAGCTGGCCGCGCAAGTCGCGGATCTCGAGAACGATCTTATGATTCGTATCTTCGAGATTGCGCGCCTGTTCGCCCACCGTGAATTGCTGCTGCAGATCGGCGGTAGAGATTTTCGCGCGCGGGTCCATGCGCAACTCGAGGGGCGCCGTGTACGAAGTGCCGTCAACGGTCAGCTTCACTTCATATTTCCCCGGCAGCGCAAGAATGCCGATTGCTGGCCCGCCATCATACTGTGCATGGGGCACGGGCCGAGTCAGCGGATATCTCATATCCCAAACGAACCGGTTCAGCCCGGCCTTCTTTGGCAACGGAGGCGTCGGGGGCATCCCGAAGGATTCTGTCTCGCCCTGCTGTTTCTTCTTCTTGCTCGAATACTTGCGGACGACTTGCCCCTTGGCGTCCAGAATTTCCATGCTGATGTCGCCCTTCGGCGCGGATTTCAGCGAATAGTCGATGATCGCACCATTCGGCGGATTTGCTCCAATTGGTCCCCGCAGATGGAAGAAGTCTCCGGCTCGCGTGCGGTAGGCCGGAGCCGGCTGAAACAAATGCACGGGTTCGTTCAGATCTCCGGGCTTCAGTTGGCGCAGCGTCGAAACATCGTCGAGAACCCAGAATGAGCGGCCGTGCGTGGCGATGTCCAGGTCGTCACCATGGACGATCAGGTCGTGCACGGGAACCACGGGCAGATTGAGTTGCAGCGATTGCCACCGCCCGCCGTCGTCAAAGGAAACGAACACGCCGGTTTCGGTTGCGGCGTAGAGCAAGCCCTTGCGCTTGGGATCTTCGCGAACAGCGCGCAGGAACGAGCCATTCGGAATGCCATCAGTGATCTTCGTCCACGTCTTTCCGAAGTCCGTCGTCTTGTAAGCATAGGGCGCCAGATCATCCAGCATGTGCCGGTCCACGGCCAGGTACGCCGTGCCCGCAGCGAATGGCGACGCCTCGATCATGCTGATCCTGCTCCATGCCGGCATGTCCTTGGGCGTGATGTCCGCCCAGTTCTTTCCGCCGTCGCGCGTGATGTGAACCAGGCCATCGTCGCTGCCCGCCCAAATCAGGCCGCGTTGGAGCGGCGAGAGTGCCACGCTGAAAATCGTGTCGTAGAATTCGACGCTCGTGCTGTCCTTGGTGATCGGGCCGCCGGGCAGTTGCTGCTTGCTCTTGTCGTTGCGCGTCAGGTCAGGACTGATCACCGTCCATGTCTGCCCGGCGTCGGTGCTCTTGAACAGCACCTGCGCCGCGATGTACAGCGTGTGCGGATCGAACGGCGAGATCAGGATAGGCTCTGTCCACTGAAAACGGTACTTCTGGTCGGCCGCGCCCGACCCGTCCGCGTTGACGGGATAGGGAGTAATCAGGTGTGCTTCTTCGGTCTGCTTGTTCCAGCGCGTGATGATTCCGTAGTTTCCGCCGGCGTAGACGATGTTCGGGTCGTGCGGCACCGGCGCGATGTATCCGCTTTCGCCGCCGCCCACGTCGTACCAATCCTGCCGGCCGATGTAGCCGTGATCCGTGCTGCTGGCGATGGCTACCGTCGAGTTGTCCTGCTGCGCGCCGTACAGGTAGTAACGGAATTGATCGTCCGCCGCCACGTGATAAAACTGCGCGGTCGGTTGATTGTCTTCGGACGTCCATGTTTTGGCGCCGTCGAACGAAATAGTTGCGCCGCCGTCGTTACCCGCGATCATGCGCTTCGGATCTTTTGGGTCGATCCACAGCGCGTGATTGTCGCCGTGCGGCAGGGGCAGGTGCTGCCAGTCCTTTCCCGCGTCAATCGAGCGGTACGCGCCGACGTTTTGCACGTAGACCTTGTCGGCATCGGTGGGATCGGCAAAAACGTGGATGTAATAGAAGGCGCGCTGAATCAGTCGATGATCGCCCGTCACGAATTGCCAGGATTTCCCCTGGTCGTGCGAAACGTAAAGTCCGCCCTTGTCGTTTGCGGCTTCCACCAGCGCGTAGACGCGCTGCGGATCGGCTGCGGACGTGGCAACGCCGATTTTTCCGAGCAGCACGTCGGGGAAACCGTGCCCCTTGATCTGCTGCCAGGTCGCGCCGTCGTCCGTTGATTTGTACAACCCGCTTCCCGGGCCGCCGCTGATGATGTTCCACGGCTTGCGGATCACCTGGTACATCGCGGCGTACAGAATGTGGGAATTGCCGCCCGCGAATTCCAGGTCGACAGCGCCGGTCTTGTCGTCCTTATAGAGAACTTTCTGCCAGGTTTTGCCGCCATCCGTGGTGCGAAAAACGCCGCGCTCCTCGTTTGGTCCAAACGCGTGCCCCAGAGCCGCCACGTAGACGATATCCGGATTACGCGGATCGATCAGAATCTTCGCAATGTGGCGCGAATCGTCGAGGCCAATGTGCGTCCACGTCTTGCCCGCGTCGACGGACTTGTACATGCCCTCACCGTAAGTGATATCGCCGCGGAAACAGGGCTCGCCGGTCCCCACATAAATAATGTTCGGATCGGAAGGCGCAATCGCGATCGCGCCAATCGACGGGTTCGGCTCTTTATCGAAAATCGGCGTCCAGCTGGCGCCCCCGTTCGTGGTCTTCCACACCCCGCCCGCGACCGCGCCGAAATAGAAAACGTAAGGATTGCCGGGAACTCCAGTAACCGCCTCGACGCGCCCGCCCCGGAACGGCCCGACGAGCCGCCATTTCATTCCGGCGAGCGAATCCTTCGAAAGCGTCTGCCCGGCCGCAACCAAGGCGAAGGCAAGCGCGCAGGTCAGCGACGCGAAAGCGAAAACACACATCTTCCATGATGGCTTGTGTGCAATTGACATCCATACCCCCTCAGAATCCGCGCGAATTTTACCCCGTTCATCTCGCGCAAAGAATTCCTTTTTTCGTGAGAAAACTCGGCCTCATTCGGAAATGGAAGTTTCTGCAGGAGCAGCGGTCTTCACCGGGACAGCCGCGAGCGCGGCGCTTTTCGGCGCAACCGCGCCCAGCTCCCCTTCCCACCGCGCAACAACCGCTGAGGCCAGGCAATTCCCCGTCACATTGACGGCCGTGCGACCCATGTCCATCAGCGCGTCGATCCCCAGAATCATGAAGATCGGCTCGGTCGGAAGGCGAAACATCGCGGCAGTGGCCAGCAGCACAACCAGCACGGCTCGCGGCACGCCGGCCACGCCCTTGCTGGTCAGCATCAGCGCGAAGACCATGAACAATTGCGCCGGCCAGGACATGTGCATCCCTGCCACTTGCGCGACGAAAAGAGAGGCGACGGCAAGATACAGCGTCGAGCCGTCCAGATTGAAGCTGTAGCCAGCCGGAATCACGAAGGCCACGATGCGGCGCGGCACGCCGAACTCTTCCATGCGCTCCATAGCGACGGGCAACGCAGCTTCCGAGGCGCTGGTCGCAAACGCGATCGTGGCGGGCTCGGCGACCGCCTTCAAGAACCCGCGGAGCGGCACGCGCGCGAGCAAAGCGATGGGGAGCAGCACGGCGAGCAGGAACACGATCAGCGCGGCATAGCCGGTCATGAGCAGCTTCAGGAGCGGAAGCAGCGCAGTGATCCCCATTTGGCCCACGGTGTAAGCCATAGCCGCGCCCACTCCGAAGGGCGCGAAGTACATCACCAGATTCGTGAAAGCGAACATCACTTCCGAAAGCGATTCGCAAAAATTCACCATCGGCTTGCGTTTTGATTCGGACACAAGCGCCAGCGCGATCCCAAAAAAAATCGCGAACACAGCAACCTGCAGGATCTGGTTCTCCGCAATCGACTTCGCGATGTTCTCTGGAAAAATGTGCAGCACGAATTCGTTCCAATGCATGGGCGCTGCCTGCGCGGCGGCGTGGACCGCCGGACCCAGCCTCAGCCCAACGCCCGCGCGGCTGATGTCGATCGCGGCCACGCCGATGAAGAGGGCGACCGTGGTCACTGCCTCGAAGTACAGCAGGCTCTTCCAGCCGATTCGCCCCACGCTGCGCAGGTTGCCGTGCCCGGCGATTCCCGTGATCAGCGTCCCCAGAATCAGCGGCGCGATGATCACCTTGATGAGTCGCAGAAAGATGTCGCTGAGGATCCGCAGGTGCTCGGCAAAATGCGGCTGGTCGAAGCCGATTTCCGCACCCAACAGCATCGAAACGAAAATCCAATAGGTGAGCGATTTCCTTCGCCAGCCGTCGAACGTGAGCGCGGCAAGCCCGGCCCAGCGCATGAGGAAGAACCCGTGATGCGGCCCGATCGCAAGGCGCAGGATGATCCCGAGTATGAAGAGCAGCAGCCCAAGCGCAGTCAGATGGCGCAGCATTCCCGGACCGGTGTGGTCTGGAACGCGAGAAGCCGGCTGTGCGGCAATGGGCGCCATTGTTGTGTTTCAGCCTCTCACTAAGCTCTGGGCACCGGCCCGGCTAGCAAGCGTTGACATAATCGTCGAACCGGGACAGCGCTTGTTTCAGTTGCGCCGGATTGCCTCCGAACCCAAACCGCAGGTGCGCGTCCAGACCGAGTTGTTCGCCCGGCACAATCAGAACGCTCTTTCGCGCGCGCAACGCCTCGGCCAATTCCGCGGAATTCTCGCCACGGCGCAAACCGGCCCAGGCGATCGCTCCCGCCTTGGGCGGAATGTGCGAAAAGAGATCGGAATGCAAATCCAGCCATTTCTTCAGAATTGGATAATTCTGATTCAGGATTGTGCGCGTGCGCTTCAGGATCCATGCGCGCCGCTGGGGTTCGAGCGCGATCGCTGCCAGCGCGTCGCTCAGCACGGTCGGCGCAATGCTCGTGTAGTCGTGGTAGCCCCACAAGCGCTCGATGATGTCCACTGGGCCGGCCACCCATCCCGTGCGCAGTCCGGGCAGACCGTAGGCTTTCGAAAGACCGCCGGTGCAGAGCACGCGCTCGTAGCTGCCCCAGAATGTCGCTGTCTCTGGGCCTTCGAATTCCGCGCCGCGATAGACCTCATCCGCCAGAATCCAGGCCCCTACTTTGGCTGCGGCGACCACGATCGCCTCGCGCGATGCCCGGTCCAGCACCGCACCCGTGGGGTTATTCGGATTGCAGACGGCGATCAAACGAGTGTTCGCGCTGACGACACGCTTCAAATCGTCCGGATCGAACGCCCAGCCTAGCTCTGCGCGCAGACGCAGCGGTTTGACGCACGCGCCGAATGCCGGGGCTAGCCCCGCAATTTGCATGTAGTTCGGGGTCATGAAGACGACTTCGTCGCCGGGCTCGAGCAACGCCCAGGTGGAAACGAAATTCGCTTCCGAGCCGCCGCAGGTGACCAGAACGTTTTCCGCGCGCGCACCTGGATGAATCGTGGCGATGCGCGAGCGCAATTCCTCGCTCCCATTCGTCTGTGGATAACCCTGTCGCAGCGCCAGCACTCGCTGCAGTTTGTATTCGTCGCCGGCCAACTCCGCCGCCGTCAGCGGATGAACGCCGCTTTCGGAGACATTCAGCTCGACGCGGTTTTCCCAAACCGATTGCCAGCGTTCGAGTTCGAAGGACTTGATTTGCATTCCGCGTTCGCCCCGCAAAGCGATGTTCGCCGGAATCTAAGCGAAACTCCAGTTTCCTACAAGCAGAATTCGGAGGAGCAGGGATCTCGGAGGGATCTGATCAATAGCCCGAAGGGTGCAAGCTGCGGCAGGATTGCGAGCCGCTGCGCGACTCTGAACAGCGGGTAATATTCCTTCGCCCGCTAGGCGTGTCCGTTGGGACGCGCAAACGCAAGCGTCAGCAGCGTTTTCTGCTCGAGTTCGTGGGCTTTATGCGAGCCCGTGGCTGGGCTGGCGGACGCCGAACGCTTCACTGAAAGCACAGCGCGGCCGCGCGCAAGCCGCTCGAGCCGCGGCAGCAAGAATGCCAGCGCGCCCATGTTGGCGGGTTCTTCCTGCACCCACACGAATTCGCGCGCTTTGCGGTGACGGTCCATCTCCGCCGCCAGTTCGGCCTCCGGCAGCGGATAGAGCTGTTCGAGAGACACGATGGCCGTCGACGCGCTCTTCCGCCGTTTGCGTTCGGCCTGCAGTTCATGACCGATTTTCCCCGTGCATAGCAGCACGCGCGTAGCAGAACCATCGCCCGCATCCGGAATCACCGGACGAAATCGTTCCGCCGCAAGGTCCGCCAGCGAAGACGCCGCCGCTGGATGGCGCAGCAGGCTCTTCGGGGTAAACACGATGAGCGGCTTGCGCCACGACCGCAGCGCCTGCCGGCGCAGCAGATGAAAATACTGCGCGGCGCTCGAGGGCTGGCAAATCTGCATGTTGTCTCGCGCCGCGAGCTGCAGGAAGCGTTCGATGCGCGCGCTCGAGTGCTCCGGGCCCTGCCCTTCGTACCCGTGCGGCAGCAGCAACACGACGCCGGAAAGCAAATTCCATTTGTCCTCGCCCGCCGAGACGAACTGGTCGATGATGGTTTGCGCGCCATTCGCGAAATCGCCGAATTGCGCTTCCCACAAAACCAGCGCCTCGGGGAAATCCCGGCTGAACCCGTACTCGAAACCGAGCACGGACGCCTCGGAGAGCGTCGAATTGTAAATCTCGAACCAGGCGCCATCGCTGGCGAGGTGCTCCAGGGGAACGTAGGTTTCCTCGTTCTCGATATCGGTCAGCGCCGCGTGGCGTTGATTGAATGTCCCGCGCTGGCTGTCCTGACCGCTCAAACGCACCGGAACTCCCTGCTTCAGCAGCGAGCCGAAGGCCAGCGCCTCCGCCATGCCGAAATCGATGGGCCGCTTGCCGCGCGCCATCTCCAGACGCTGCTCCAGCAGCTTTTTTACTTTCGGGTGGACGTGAAAACCGCCCGGATACTTTACCAGTGCTTCGCCGATCTGCGTCAGCTCCGTTTCCGGCACGCCGGTGGGCACTTCCAGCGCGGCGTCGTAGCGTCCGCCCTGAAAGCGGTCCCAATAAGCCGGCAGCTGGCGCAGCGGAGGGTTTTTCTCCAGCTCAAGGGCCTGTTTTTGCGCCGCGTCGAACTCGTCATGAATCTGCTGCGCAAGGGGTTCGGCGTCGATCCCCACCGTTTGCGCGTAGCTCTGCCAGGGCGCCGGCTGCGCCTCGATCTTCCGGTAGCGCAGCGGCTGGGTGATGGTCGGATCGTCCACTTCGCTGTGACCGTATTTGCGGTAGCCGATCAGGTCGACGACAACCGCCGTCCCGAAGCGATAGCGGTATTCGGCGGCGATTCTTCCCACGCGCACCACCGCATCCGGATCGCCCGAGTTCACATGAAAAATAGGGATGGGCAGGCGCTTCGCCAGAGCGGAAGAAAATCGCGAGGAATGCAGCTCGCGCGGAACGCTGGTGAACCCGATCAGGTTGTTGATGATGATGTGCAGCCCGCCGCCGGCATTGAATCCTTCAACCATCGCCATGTTCAACGTTTCGGCCCAGATTCCCTGCCCAGCAAACGCGGCGTCCCCATGCATCAGCACGGGAATCACGCGCTGGCGGCCGGTTTCCCCAAGACGCGTCTGCTTGGCGCGCGCCCGGCCCATGGCCACAGGATCGACTGCTTCAAGGTGGCTCGGATTTGAGACCAAATGGATGGCCAATTCGCGCCCGTTTGCAGCGGCAAATGTCCCGGTCGCGCCCATGTGGTACTTCACATCTCCGCCGCCCAGAACGCTGCGCGGATCGACGTCCTCGAAGCGCGCGAACACTTCCGCCGCGTCCCGCCCGACCACGTGCACCATCACGTTCAGCCGTCCCCGGTGGCTCATGGCCACGACGGCCTGCTCCGCGCCTTCTTCCGCCGCCGCGTTCAAAATGGAATGGAGCAAGGGCAGCAGCGCCGCCTCCCCTTCCAGCGAATAGCGCTTGGTGCCAAGATAGCGCGTCTGCAGAACGTGCTCGAAAACATCCGCGCGGATCAGCAGGTCAAGAATGCGCGCGCGATCCGCTTCCCCCGCTTCCGACTCCATCTTTTCCTGTACCCACATGCGGCGCTCGACATCCGGTATATGCATGAACTCCGCACCGATCGTGCCGCAATAGACGCTGCGCGCCGCTTCCGCCTCCGCTCCCGATACCTCCAGCTCCGGCATGGCGACTGGCTGCAGGTCGCCCAGAGGATCGAGATCCGCTTGCAGGTATCCCCAGCGCCGGAACGCGTCCCAGATATGGCTGTGCGCCTCCTTCGACGAAAATGAATCCACAATGGCCGATGGTCTGCTCATGTATCTCCTTTGAATCCATATCTATTATACGGTGCGCACCGGCCTTCGCGAACTGATACCCATAGGGTCTGTGCATGATAGGATGGGGCTTAGTACGAGTGCGCTAGGACTGAAACACTGTGAGCCGCGCTTCTGCCGGTAGCAAGGAACACGAGAACCGCATCGTCCGCGATCCGAAAATCTGCGGCGGCGAACCTGTTTTTAAGGGGACACGCGTAACTCTGCGGACCATCCTCGCCAGCTTGGCGAACGGGGATTCCCTGGAAGAGATCCTTTCCGATTTTCCCGCCCTCACGGCTAAGGACGTTCAAGCCGCCGTCGCCTTTGCTGCCGCTTCTGCTGAAGAAGACCTGCCTGTTCCGGCTATCCCACATATTCGATGAAAATCAAGCTGGACGAGAACATTCCCTTCCGGCTGGTGGCGCTGCTTGAGGCTCTGGGGCACGATGTCCAAACCCCCGCCGAGGAGCAGCTCGCGGGGCGTCCGGACGCGGACCTCTGGGCGGCGGTACAGGCAGAATCAAGCTTTCTGATCACTCTGGACATGGACTTCTCTGACGTGCGCCGGTTCGTTCCCGGCGGACACCATGGCATTCTGCTCATACGCTTGCACTCGCCGAGCCGCAGTCAGCTCATTGACCGTATCGTCGAATTGTTCCGAACAGAAGACGTGCGCGGATGGACCCGCTGCTTCGTGGTTGCCACCGAGCGGAAGATTCGCCTGCTCAAGCCACGAAACAAACCAAGCGTGTAGGTCCTGCGGGGCTGATGGGAAACAACAGCGGAAAAAGAAAAGGGGCGATTGCTCGCCCCTTCCCTTCAGTCTGGAAAAGTGACAGCTGCCGCGCATCCTCCCGCGTGAACGGGTGAAGCCAGCCGCGACAAGTCTCGCGAGTTCAGTTCTGTGGTTCGCCTCGCGTGCCTCGTCAACTTCCCGCTTGCCTTGCGGCAATCAGGCTTAACGGGAGCACGCTTGGCCACCACGGGACCAGACCTTAGGGCTCGCCGTGATGCTGCGCCTTCCGAACTTTATCTCCAGCGCTCCCTCCACCCTTGCCCTGAACAGCGCTTCAAGCTTTCGCCTGCCGTGCTCCCCGGGACTTGAATGTCTGGAACGTCGTGACACCACCCTTGTAACTCTGTCCCCAAAAACCGTCAATCACACCCGCGCGCTTTTTCGCTGTGGAAATCGAGGAAAATGTGGAAAACGTTCCGGCGCATTGCCCCGCTCGCCGCCGTGCGGAACTTGCACTCGGCCTGGCCCAGCTCGCTCCGCGCGCCCGCATTTACTCCACGGGACGAATCGCCTCGAAATTGCACACCGGCTCGCACGCGCCGCAATCGGTGCAGTCGTCTGCTTTGACGAACAGAGAACCATCTTCTTGCTTTTCGATCGCCGCCACGGGACACGCTTCGATGCAATTGTCGTCTTTGTCGCATTTGGACTGATCGATGACGTATGCCATACCGCCTCCGTAAATGAACGTATGGCCGCCGATCGCAACTTGCGGCCACACAACAAGGCTACCGTGCCGCGGCACACCCGTATGTGCGGCCTGTTACAGAGGATTGTGACGCAGCGCACGCGCGCACGCCCTTGCTGTGCTTGGCTTTACGAGACTTTATGCGGCGCGGCGGCTCTCAGAGACCGCTCCCGGCAGTCGCCGCGCGCTTTGCCCCGGCGCACACCCGCGCTTGTCAACCGTCCGGCCGCCAGCCCGCTCTCAATCCTTCCAGTTGCCCAGCAGCCGGCGGGTCAGCACGAATTGCCCCAGGTGGTACGCGTTATGGTCGGTGGCCAGCAGCGCTTCGCGGAGAACGGTCTGGCCCGACCCGTGCGGTATAGGAGTGACCAGGTCTTTGGCTTCGGCAAACAGCTTGGCCATCGACTCCATGTCTCGCAGAAAGTCCTTCACGCTCTTGTTCCAGGCGGCGTCGCTCGGCGGCGCCTCTGACTCCGGCCAGTAGCCGGATGGGAAATCGGGGGAAACGTGTTTGGGATCGCGTGAAAATTCCAGAATGTCCCATTGCGCGATGCGCGCGTGCTCCAGCAGTTCCCACAACGAATGAGGCGAGCCCGGCGGCCGTACGCCTCGCGCCTTCGCCGGCACCCCATCGAGAGCCTCTTTCCAGTCAATGTGAGCCTCGCTCTTGTTCAGCATTTTCGCCACTTCCTGGCGCAGCGCCTTGTCGTCCATAGAGCCTCGCTTGGCTGGGCGGGGACTTCACGTCAGACATGTTAGGCAGAGATTCCGGCCAGCGTCAATCGGGAGGCTCAGGAAGGGATTTCGAGCAATCGCAACAGTAGGTAGCGGCGTTCAGTGCAGACGACGTCCTTAGCTTTCAGCGACTCGCGATTCCAGTACTGCCGCACTTCGCCAACAGGCAGCGAGTCAGTTTCAGAAGTGATCCCAGCGAACCCGAGAAGCACATCAGCGAGTTCGCCACCGGCGTCGTGTCGCAGAGGAGCCAGCTCCCGCGAGGCTTCTATCACACCGATCTGGCCAGCGAGCAATTCTTTAGCGATGTGCAGAATCCTGGCTCGAACGATTTTGTTCCGTTCCGAAAAATCGTCGGGGTAGCTTTCAGGTATACGAATACGATACCCCTCCTTGCAAGGCGAAACGACTCGCGCTCAGGCGTGCAGGCCGCCGGGCCAGTGATCGTCATCCGGCCAAAATATCGCGCCAATCAGAACGATAGCAATGCCGAGCATGAATGGGTCCATGTTTCACTACGATGAGCGCGTTCACGTCGCGCGTGGTTCGCGCTCCTATTCGCATGACTAATGCGCAATCCATCGTTTCTCATCAGGCGCGCTGCTGCTATCGAGTGGACGGGGTATTTCCCAAAGAAAATCGCCCGGCTCGCCGCCGCATCTCAGACCTGCTCCGCGTTGCCCGGACACCTGAACAAAACGCGAAATGCTTGTTCCCGGGAGAATCGCGGGATATGATCCCTGCAACTTCACTCCCGGAGTGTGCCATGAACCGACCGCTCTTTTCCCGGCGTGACTTCTCCAAAGTGGTAGGCGGGTCGCTGGCCGCAGTGATGTACGCCCCTTATCTGCGCGCGGCGCAGGGCGCCCGCCACGACGAGCCCGCTCCCCAAGGCGCCATTCGCATCAACTTCAACGAGAACCCCTACGGCCCCTGCCCCCAAGCGCTGGCCGCGCTGGCAGATTGTGGCGACATCGCCGCGCGCTATCCCGACCACTCCTACTTTGCGCTGCGCGATGAGATTGCCCAGAAGCATGGCGTGAAGGGCGAGAACGTCGCGCTGGGCTGCGGCTCGACCGAAATTCTCTGCATTGCCGATGAGGCTTTCGTCTCCCCCGGCAAGCATCTGGTAGTTGCCGATCCGACCTTCGAAGCCGTCATTGAGTACGTGAACGCTGCGCACGGCGCAGCGGTCAAAGTACCGCTCACCAAGGACTATCGCCACGATCTCGACGCCATGGCTGCGCAATGCAACGCCAACACCGGCCTGGTCTACGTCTGCAATCCCAATAACCCTACAGGGACGATCGTCACCCGCGACGAACTGGCCGCTTTCGTTGAACGCGTCCCTCGCTCCGCGATGATCCTGGTCGATGAAGCCTATTACGACTTCGTGACCGATCCGAGCTACAGCACCGCCATCCCGTTGATTGCCGATCATCCCAACGTGATCGTTTCGCGCACCTTCTCCAAGGTCTACGGCATGGCGGGAATGCGCCTCGGCTATGGCGTGGGAGCGAAGGAAGCGGTCGCGCGCCTGCGCCCGTACAATCTTCAGCCGTTCAACGGCAATGCCGCAGTGCTGGCCGCGGCGCGCGCGAGCCTCGCGGATAGCCGGCACATCGCCGAATGCGGCAAGAAGCTGAATGCGACGCGCGCCTGGCTGTCCGGGCAACTCACTCGGGAGGGCCGGAACTTCATTCCTTCGCAGGGCAATTTCCTGATGATCGACTTGAATCGTGACGTCAAGCCCGTGGTCGAGGCATTCCGCGAAAAGAAAATCCTGGTGGGACGCCGCTTTGCCGGGATGCCCAACTTCCTGCGCGTCAGCATCGGAACGCAGCACGAAATGGAGCAATTCCTGTCGGCGCTGGATGAAATCGTGCCGCCTGCAGCTTCCAAAACCGCCTAGTCTCGCGGCGCGAGCCCGAATTCTCGGAGCTTTCAGGAGGCCGGGGCCTCAGCCCCGGCGTAAGCCGCGCAAAACCAGCGGACCTCGACCCCGGAAATTTCCTCAGGCGGAGAAGCGGCTTCCTCGCCGGAATGGATCCGGAAGCGCCACTCCGAGCGTGCTTCCCAGCGCCGGTTCCCGGCTGGCCGCTTCTATGCGCTCGCCGTGGTCGTGCCCAGCGTCCGCCGCTGCTGAAAACACTCGCGGCAGTACACGGGTCTTCCTTGCGTGGGCTTGAACGGGACCGTGGTTTCCTTGCCGCATTGCGAGCAGACGGTTTTCGTTTCGACCCGCTGGATGCTCGGCGCGGTCGACCCGCCGTTGCCTGCCGCCCGGTTGGCTTTGCACGCCTTGCATCGCTTGGGTTCGTTCTTGAAACCCTTGTCGGCGAAGAACATCTGCTCGCCGGCGGTAAAAACGAATTCCGCGCCGCACTCGCTGCACTTCAGGACCTTGTCGTGGTATTCCATCTTCCGCTCCGGAACCGTGCTGGGGGACAGAACTCGCAGCGGTAAAAAACGGGACTCAGGGCTTGTTCGCCCCTCCGGGCCAGGGACGGCCCGCCGGCGACTTCAAACCCTGATTCCCGCTACAAACGGACTGCTCAAGGACACCTGTGGTTTCCCGATGCCAAATGGCACGAAACGGCTCGAAAACTCTCAGGTGATTGGGTCGCCTAATCCTGCTCACGCCGCTGTTTCTTACGGAGACGCTTACGCGAGAGGGCTTCTTTGGCGCGACGCTTCTCACCAGGTTTCATGTAGTAGCTGTGCTTCTTGATTTCCTTGATGATGTCCTCCGACTGCACCTTGCGCTTGAAGCGCCGGAGGGCGTTCTCCAAAGACTCTCCCTCTTGGATAACTACTTCTGCCACGCGTATTCACCCCCGTTCCCCTTTAATTGTTCGTGAAATGGGTATAGACAGTTTACCGGTTCACGCTTGACCCGGCAATTGCCCACATCTTCTATAGGAGCCCTGTCCCTAAGTCAAGCTAAATTGTTCGGCAGCCAGACGTTGCGGGCCATCCAGCGCCTCTCCAGCAGGGGCCCGGTGGCCTGCGTGGCGGTTTGATTCGTCGCTCGGTGGCCATCAGCCCAAAACGCTTTTCTTTCGCCGAACTCCTCCGCGTCCCACGGATTCAGAAGGCCGCCAGCCGACTGCTGGGTCACTCTCTAAAAATGCGCTTGTTGCTGTTACAATCAGGCCGTCATTTGTCGTTCGAGGAACTCTTATGCCTGTGATGCGCAATGCGATTGGCGTTCTTCTGGCTGGCGGCCAGGGCGAACGCCTGTGGCCGCTCACGCGCGACCGCGCCAAGCCTGCCGTACCCTTTGGGGGCGTCTATCGCATCATCGACGTGACCCTTTCCAATTGCCTGAACAGCGACCTGCGCCGCGTCTTTGTCCTCACCCAATACAAGGCCCTCAGCCTGAACCGCCACATCCGGCGCGGCTGGTCGGTCTTAATGGGCATGGGCGAGTTCATCGAAGTGCTGCCTCCGCAGATGCGCGTCTCCCAGCACTGGTATCGCGGCACCGCCGACGCCGTATACCAGAACATCTACTCCATCGGAAGCGAGCAGTCGAACTACGTCTTCATCCTTTCCGGCGACCATATCTACAAGATGAATTACCAGACCATGCTCGAGCAGCACTTGGCCGCTGGCGCGGACGTCACCGTGGCCACCTTCGAAGTCGATGTCGCAGACGCGGCCAAACAGTTCGGCGTGATCGAAACCGACGCGCAATGGCGCATTATCGGCTTCGAGGAAAAGCCCGCTGCCCCCAAGGAATCTCCCGTCCATCCGGGCAAATGCAACGCTTCCATGGGCGTCTATCTGTTCAACACGCAGCTCCTCGTGCCCATCCTCATCGATGACGCCGAAAATCCGGCCTCCGGGCACGATTTCGGCCGCGACATCCTCCCGCGCATCATCGGCAAGCATCGCGTGTACGCCTACAATTTCCGCGACGAAAACAAGAAGGAAACTTCCTACTGGCGCGATGTGGGCACCATCGATGCCTATTACGAGGCCAACATGGACCTCTGCGCGGTGGCCCCTGTATTCAACCTGTACGACAAGAGCTGGCCACTGCAGACCTGGCAACAGCAATATCCGCCGGCCAAATTTGTTTTTGGCGAGCCGCAGCGCATGGGCGTGGCCATTGACTCCATCGTTTCGGGTGGGGCCATCGTGTCCGGAGGGCGCGTGTCCAAGTCGGTGCTGGGCTACGACGTGCGTATCAACAGCTACAGTGAAGTGGAAGAGTCGATCATCTTCAATCACGTCAACGTGGGCCGCCACTCGCGCATTCGCCGGGCCATCATCGACCGCCACGTCACTCTGCCGGAAGGCACCGTGATCGGCTACGACCCGGAAGCGGATCGCGCGCGTTACGACGTCTCCGATAGCGGCGTCACAATCGTCGTCCGCCCAGAATCCATGCTCGAAGAGCCCGAATAACGCCTCCGCCCGGAATCCGTGCTGGCGGACTCCGACGAATGTGCCGGTCAGACCATCGAGTCGCGTTTCACCCAGCGCCTGTCATCCCGAAACCCAGTCCCGCGATCGTTAGGACAGGAAGCGTGGCGAGCGCCGCGGCACACACCAGTTGTCATCCCGAACCCAGTCCCGCGACTTTTGCGGGAATGACGGTGAGGGATCTGCTGTTTCTTTCAGCGCCCCCGTTTTGATATCAAGGATGTATGGCCTTCGAACCACGCTTCAGCCACGCCGCGGATGCGTTCCAGCGCTATCGGCCCGACTATCCTTCGGCGCTTTATGACCGCATCTTCGCCCAGATCCCCGAGCCCCGTCGCCAGCGCGCCATGGACCTCGGGGCGGGCACAGGCATGGTGACGGCGCATCTTGCAGCGCGCTTCCGCGAAGTGATTGCCGTCGAGCCGGACGCCGCCATGGCGGCTAAAATTGCCGGGCGCCTGCCTGGCGTGATCGTTCGCAACGTTACAGCGGAAGAATGCGCGCAGCCTGTCGGGAGCGTCGATTTGAACGCCATTGCCAACGCCTTGCACTGGATGGATGCGCCGCGCGTGCTGGCGAACGCGCGCCTCTGGCTGCGTCCAGACGCTGTGCTCGCCGTTTTTGACCGCCCGCTGCCCAAAGCGGGCGCCTCAATCGATGCGACTGCACTTTCCGAGCTGCGTGGCCCGTGGAAACCGCATCGTGACCCGCGCTTGAAGCGTGACTTGATCTGGCAGGATCTGGTGCGCGCCGCGCCGGGCTTTAGCCTGATCGAGCAGGCCGCCTTTCCCAATGTCATCGCCATGAGCCCCGCCGACTACGCTGGATTCTGGCGTTCCACTTCCTACGGCAGCTCTTATGCCCTCACCTTGCCCGACCCCGAAGCCTACTGGAAGGACCTGGAATCCCGCTTCGCGGCAGCGGCGGCTGGCGCGCCGATTTCCGTGGACTTCACTCCCACCCTGGTCCTGGCCTGCAAGAACCTGTAGCCTTCCCCTTAAAGCCGGCCTGCGCTAAAGGTCTCTAAGTGCTTGGCCGCAGGAAAAGTTTCTCGTAGACTTCTCTGTTTGGCTTCTGCTCGCGAAGAAAGCTTCACGGCAGTAAGGGCGCTGGCTTGGCCTGAGCCTCGAAGGCTTGCTGCGCCCCGCTATGGCAAGAGCCAGCCGGATTTCATCGCACGCATTCTCAGGGAGAAGATCATGTCTACAAAAATCAAGTCTGTGCATGGCCGCGAGATTCTCGATTCGCGCGGCAATCCCACTGTGGAAGCCGACGTCCGCCTCGACGGGGGCGCCTTCGGCCGCGCCGCCGTTCCCTCCGGAGCGTCGACCGGCGAGCACGAGGCCATCGAGTTGCGCGACGGCGACAAAGCACGCTTCCTGGGCAAAGGCGTGCAGAAAGCGGTGGCTCACGTCAACGACGAAATCGCCAAAGCCGTTATGGGCATGGACGCGCTCGGGCAAACGCAGCTCGATCGCCGCATGATTGACGCCGACGGCACACCGAACAAGTCGAAGCTCGGCGCCAACGCCATCCTCGCCGTGTCCATGGCCGCTGCGCGCGCCGCCGCCGCCTCCTCCGGGCAGCCGTTGTACAAATACCTCGCGCGCTATTCTAGCGAGGCCGCAGCCAACACGCTGCCCCTGCCCATGATGAACATCCTGAATGGCGGAGCGCACGCCGACAATTCCGTCGATGTTCAGGAATTTATGGTCATGGCCGTCGGCGCGCCCAGCTATCGTGAAGCGCTGCGCTGGGGCGTCGAAGTGTTCCACAATTTGAAGGCGGTGCTGAAAAAAAAGGGCTACTCGACCGCCGTCGGCGACGAAGGTGGCTTCGCCCCGAACCTCAAATCCAACGAAGAGGCCCTCGAACGCATCCTCGAAGCCATCACCGCCGCGGGCTACAAGCCCGGCGAACAGATCGCCATCGCCCTCGATCCGGCCGCCAGCGAGTTCTACGACAAAGCCTCCAAAAAATACGTCTTCAAGAAGTCGGACAACTCCGCTCGCACCTCCGAACAGATGGCTGCCTTCTGGGAAAACTGGCTGCGCCAGTATCCCATCGTTTCGCTCGAAGACGGCATGTCCGAAGAAGATTGGGAGGGCTGGAAGATTCTCACGCGCGATGCGGGCAGGAAATGCCAGCTGGTGGGCGACGATATTTTCGTGACCAACCCGAAGATTTTCGCGCGCGGCATCAAAGAGGGCGTCGGCAATTCGATCCTGATCAAGCTGAATCAGATCGGCACCGTCACGGAAACGATTGAAGCCATCGAAATGGCCCGCACCGCGAACTACACGGCTGTGGTCTCGCACCGTTCCGGCGAAACGGAGGACGCTTTCATCGCCGATTTTGTGGTGGCCATGGGCAC
>JBJKQB010000443.1:0-20071 GCA_046705825.1 Candidatus Acidiferrales bacterium | reverse complement strand
CCGTTGACGCCCACGCCTGCGGCGAACCGGGGCGCGTCATCATTGGCGGCGTGCCGGATGTGCCCGGCAAAACGATGTTTGAGAAGAAGACCTATCTCGAAGCGCACTGCGACGGCCTGCGCAAACTGATGCTGCGCGAGCCGCGCGGCTATCCCGCATCGAACTGCAATCTGATTTTGCCTGCGACCCATCCGGACGCGGACGCCGGCTTTGTGATCATGGAGCAGGTGGAATATCCGCCGATGTCGGGCACGAACACGATTTGCGTCGTCACTGTACTGCTGGAGGCGGGTATGGTCCCCATTCGCGGGCCGGTGATGCGCCTCAAATTGGACACGCCCGCGGGACTGGTGGAAGTCGAAGCGGAGATTCAGGATGAGAAGGTCGTTCGCGTCACCTTCGAAAACGTACCGGCTTTTGCGATGCATCTTGACGCGCCCGTCGAAGTGCGCAAGCTGGGCACCGTAAAGGTGGACGTCGCGTACGGCGGAATGTTCTACGCGATCGCCGATGCGGAGCCGTTCGGGTTGATGTTGACGGCGGACGAAGGTCGCGACATCGCGCGCATCGGGGAAATGATCAAAGCCGCCGCGCAGGAGCAATTGCCGGTCGCGCATCCGGAGAATCCCGCGATTGCGGGCGTCACTATCGCGCAGCTTTCCGCGCCGTCCATTACGCCCGGCGTGGATCGCCGAAATGCGGTGATCGTTTCGACCGGCAAGCTGGATTGGGACGAGCCCTCATCCTGGACAGGCGCGCTGGACCGCTCGCCGTGCGGCACCGGGACGTGCGCGAAAATGGCCGCTCTGTACGCCAAAGGACAGCTGCCGATTGGGCGCGACTTCGTTCACGAAAGCGTCCTCGGCACAACGTTCACCGGACGATTGCTGCGCGAAACGCGCGTCGGCGACCACAACGCTGTCGTCCCGGCGGTCAGCGGGCGCGCTTGGATCACCGGGTTCAGCACCTACGTCCTCGATCCGAGCGATCCATTTCCGGAAGGCTTCACGCTGGGCGATATTTGGGGCCACGCGTAGCGAATCGACGGCTACTCTCGCGCGTAGACGCGCACGTAATCGACGAGCATGCGCTGCGGGAAAGTCGTCGACGCATCCGGGCTGCCGGGCCAATTGCCGCCCACCGCGACGTTCAGAAGGATGAAGAACGGGTGGTCGAAGACCCAGCGCTTGCCCGGAATGTCGCGCGGCGTGCGCGTTTCGTAGAGATGGCCGTCGACGTAGAAGCGGACGGCCGCCGGTTCCCACTCCAGCGAAAAGGTATGATACCCGCCGCTGAAGCGGCCGTGCGGAAGCGTGTAGGACGCGGTTAGCGCATGCCCGCCGGAGTAGCCCGGCCCGTGCATGCTGCCGTGGTTGGTGGCAGGTTGCGAGCCGATGTTTTCCATGATGTCGACTTCACCGCAGGCGGGCCAGCCAGCGGTCTTGAGGTCATCACCCAGGATCCAAAACGCAGGCCAGATCCCGCGTCCCGAAGGGAGTTTGATGCGCGCTTCGAGGCGGCCGTATTTCTGCGCGAAGAGTCCTTCGGTCACGATGCGCGCGGAGGTGTAGTCGCGGCGCGCGCCGTCAGGGCCGGTGAATGGCTCCTTAATCGCTTCGATGACCAGCTTTCCTTTTTCCTGGCGGACGTTTTGGCGGCGCGCCGTGTAGTACTCCAGTTCCCGATTGCCCCAGCCGTTGCCTCCCGTCTCCATGACCCATTTCTTGGGATCGGGAGCGCTGCCGTTCGGCCCGTTGAATTCGTCGCTCCAGGTCAGCCCCCATTTCGAGTGGGAGGAACTCTTGGTGCGCGCCTGCGACATTGCGCTGAGAAGCAGAATGGCCACAAATGCGGCAGAACAGCTGGTGGATGCGCTTGCGCGCTTTCGCATTCAGCCCTCCTCGCTGCGTTCCATGGCCTTATCTTGCGGCTTCGGAAGGTGACTTGAAAAGCGGTTTGTGCGGTGGGAATTCGCCGAGCAAGGCGAGGCCGCGGAACACAAGGGAAAAGCTTTTGTTCACGGCCTCGCGATGCGTTAGGACCCGATACGTTGGGACCAACTGTGCTGCGCGAACTACTCTGCTGTCGCGCCGTCTCCCTCCGGCGCCGCTGGAGCACTCATTGCCATGGGGCTGACTCCATGCTGGCTGAGCGTCCGATTGAAAGCGGGAAGCTCCTTCTGATACAGGTTGTCGTAGCTCGCTTTCGCAGCGGCCAGATCTTTCTCCAGGGCCGCCAGTTCCGACAGGTCTTCCGCCGTGGGCGCCCAATTTGCGCCGCCCGCCACGTCGCCTGCGCCGGTTCCGATTTCCCCGTTCAGCCAGATCAGATTGAGATAGATCTTGTACGCCGCCGAATAGTACTTGTCATCGCTGTTCAGATTCTCCCGCGAGATCAGTTGGTATTCCATCGACTCGAGCTTCTTGCTCATCTCGTCCACGGACTTGAGCAAGTCCGCCGAGCCGGCGTTCCCCGGCTTCCCTTCCGCCTTCGCTTTGGCCTGTTCTGACTTCAGCATTTCGTCGACCACGCCGATCTGTTTCCGCGTCCACTCGATGTGGTTGATCATGTTCGAGGTTTCGTTCAGGTCGTTGCGAAGCCGCATTTGTGCCCGGAAGGTGGCTTCCAGGTCCGCTTGGGTGCCGGGTGTATGCGGGTCTTTGAGGACCGTGACGGGCTGGGTGTAACTCTGCCCATCGACCGTGAGCTTGATCGTGTATTTCCCGGGCGCGGCGAACGGCCCCACTTCAGCCGGCCGGATTCCCCAGTGCGTGACGGGTCGCGACTTGGCGCCGCGAAAGCGCGGCTCTTCCCAAATGTACGGATTATCCGGAGCGGCGGTGCGCAACTCCGCGAGCGTGGGCGGGTCGTAGTAGAAATCCCAGCGCACGCGGTCGAAGCCTTCCTTCGCCGGACCATGCAGCCTGCGGACTTCGTTTCCGCGCGAATCGAGGATCTCGATCCTCACGTTCTTGTTCTTGGGCGTCGATTTCAGGTAGTAGGTAATAAACGCGCCGCCACCATGGAGAAACCGGTAGCTGTCGCGCGGCTGAAACAACCGGACGGCCGCCTCCGATTTTTCCTTGGCCATCTGCTCGAGCGGCGAAATGTCGTCGAGAATATATATGCCGCGACCGTAGGTGGAAACAACGAGGTCGTGGAAGTGCTTCTGCACCACAGCCCAGGAAACCACAGCGTGCGGCAGGCCCGCGTCGAACATAGTCCAGTTGGCGCCGTCGTCGAGCGAATAGTAGAGAGCGTTCCCGGTGCCCGCGAAAAGCAGGCCTTTGCAGTTGGGATCCTCGGCGATCACGCGAATGTAAGAATACTCACTCTTCGGGATTCCGCCGCTGATCAGTTCCCAGGACTGCCCGTAGTCCGTCGTTTTGTAGATGAACGGATCGCGATTGTCCATCAAGTGCAAATCGACGCTGACGTAGGCGGTGCCGGGATCGAAGAACGACGGCTGAATGCTTGTCACCGTGCCCCAGGCCGGCATCCCGCTAACATTCTTGGTGACGTTCGTCCAATGCCCGCCGCCATCCTTCGTATACCAGATTTGTCCGTCGTTCGTGCCCGCCCAGATCAAACCCTTCTGAATCTGCGACGGCGCTATCGCAAACACCACTTCTCCTTCAAACTGCCCCAGATTGTCCTGGATCAGGCCGCCCGACGGAACGATTCGGCTGGGGTTGTTGGTCAAAAGATCGGGGCTGATCACCTTCCAGGTCTGCCCGCCGTCAGACGTTTTGAAGATGACCTGGCATCCGTAATACACGGTGTTGGGATCGAAGGGATCAATGGCCAGAGGCGGCGTCCAATGGCAGCGATACTTCACCTCGTTCGGCGGCGAATCGAGCGTGTGCCAATAGGGGCTGACCGAGCGCGCGGCCTTCACCTTTGCGTTCCACACCGTCACTTCGTCGCCATAGCACGTGGCCCACACAATATTGGGATCGACCGGATCGGGCAGCGTGAATCCCGATTCGCAACCCCCCATGTCGTGGTCCCAATCGGATTCCGGAGGCACGCCGTAGCCGAAGCCGGCGATGTTGATGCTGGGGCCGCGCATGTTCCCGTCGTCCTGCATGTTGGTGTAGAAATCATAGGGAATCTGGTTGTCCACGGCGACGTGATACATCTGCCCGATCGGCAACGAGACGCGATTGAATCCACGGCCATGAACCGTGGTGATGTTCAGCCCGCCATCGTCCGTGACGACGAAGCGATTAGCGTTCGTCGGGTCGATCCAGATATCGTGATTGTCGCCGCCCCAGGGGACCGGGTTGAACGTCTCGCCCCCGTCGAGAGATTCGAAGAACGAGCTGTTGGAGATGTACACCTCGTTGTCGCTGGCCGGCGAGACCGCGATGCGGATGTAGTACCCGGCGCGGCCAATCAACCGGCGATCGTGATTGATCACCCGCCAATTCTTTCCTCCATCGTCGGACCGCCACACCGAGCCCTGGTCCTTCGTTTCGATCAGGGCGTACACGCGATTCGAATTGGTTGGCGCCACTGCAACGTCGATTTTCCCTACCGGCGGCTTGGGCAGCCCGTGACCCACGATGTGCGCCCAGGTCGTTCCGCCGTCATGCGAGATGTAAACGCCGCTCCCGGGGCCGCCGCTGATTTCCGCGTACGTGTGCATCTCCACCTGCCACATCCCGGCGAACATCGTGCGCGAGTCCTCCGGATCCATAGCCAGGCCCGAACAACCCGTCTTTTCGTCGACAAAAAGCACGCGATCCCAGTGTTTGCCTCCGTCCATCGTGCGAAACACGCCGCGCTCCTGCTGCGGGCCGGTGGTGCGCCCCAGCGCGCAGACGAACACTTCATTCGCATCCTTCGGATCGATCACAATGCGCCCGATGCGGCCCGTGTGATCGAGACCCATCTGCGTCCACGTCTTCCCCGCGTCGGTTGATTTGTACACGCCATCACCCATCACGTCGCTGTCGCGAATGGCCCAGGCCTCGCCCGTGCCCGCCCACACGACATTGTGGTCCGACGACGCCACCGCCAGCGCGCCAATCGCTTGCGCGGGCTCCTTATCGAAAATCGGACGCCAGTTGTTCCCGCCATCCGTCGATTTCCACACGCCGCCTGACGCGGCTCCCGCGTAATACGTGCTTGGATCACCAGGAACTCCTGCAACCGCGGCCACGCGATTGCCCCGCATCGGCCCGACAAAACGAAAACGGAATGTGTGCTCTGGCGGAGGACCGAACCTGAATTGGCTAAGGGCCGGCATTGGCAAACAGATTAAGCAGAACACAATCAACGAGAAAACGGCCAAGATCACACCGGGCAAACGCTGCTGGATCATGCGACGCATGCACGCTCCTTGAAAAGTGCAGGATAAACAGTCTAAGGACAGCCAGACCGAAGTGGAACCGGGCGAACTATAAGCCGCATCGGATACAATATGCAAGCGCTTTGCGGCTCAGCAACGGCCAGTAACGGAGGCCTTGCAGCGAGGCAAAGAATTGTATACTGTATGCAGACGGTCCCGGCCTGTCCACCGGCCCGTCGCAAAATTAGGCTCAGAAAACGTTTTCTAGACGTATTACAATAACCGCGCCATGCGCGACCGCCCTCACCACACGACGCCCCCTAAGTCCCTTAGAACCTTTGCCTCACCTCCTCACGCGCCTAACGGTTTCCAGCGCCTTCGGGTCGTCGATTCTCACACCGGTGGAGAGCCCACGCGGGTTATCGTTTCGGGCATGCCCAAGCCGCCCGCTGGATCGATGGCCGCGCGCCTGAACTGGTTTCGGAACGATTGCGACTATCTGCGGCGCGCCTTGGTCAACGAACCGCGCGGCTCGGACGTCGTGGTCGGAGCAGGATTGTTCAAGTCGGCGGAGCCCCACTGTGATGCCGGCGTGCTGTATTTCAACAATGTCGGATACCTGGGCATGTGCGTTCACGGAACCATTGGATTGATGGTGACGCTCGCCTATCTTGAAAAAATCAAGCCGGGTGAACATCGCATCGAGACGCCGGTTGGGGTGATCACGGCCACGCTGCACAACAGCACGGATGTGACGGTGGAGAACGTGCCATCCTATCGCGCCGCCTCCGGGGTCGAGATCCACGTACCTCGATTTGGAAAAGTGCGCGGGGATGTGGCTTGGGGCGGCAATTGGTTTTTCCTGGTCAACGATCATCCGTTCGAAATTTCCCTGTCGAACGTGGAAAGACTCACCGAATTTACCTGGGCCGTTCGAACGGCTTTGCGCGATCAACACATCAGCGGCGCGGACCACGCGGAAATCGATCACATCGAACTGTACGGCGCTTCGAAGATCCCGGGCGTGAACAGCAAGAACTTTGTACTGTGCCCCGGAAAGGCCTACGACCGCTCACCTTGCGGGACGGGCACGAGCGCGAAGCTGGCCTGCCTGTACGCCGACGGCAAGCTGAAAGCCGGACAGGCTTGGCGGCAGGAAAGTATCGTCGGCAGCGTTTTTGAAGGCACGGTTCGGGCGGATAATGGGCGTGTGTTGCCGCGGATCAAAGGTTCCGCGTTCATTACCGCGGATTCGCAAGTGGTCGTGGACCCGCAGGATCCCTTTCGTTTCGGAATTCCCACATGAGTATGGCCGTAGACGTGGTGGTGGCCGGCGCCGGAATTGTGGGCGCCGCATGCGCGCGCGAACTCGCCTCGGCAGGCATGCACGTTGCTGTCGTCGATCGCGGATTCACTGGCTGTGGCGCGACCTCCGCAGGCATGGGGCATATCGTGGTGATGGACGATTCCGAGGCGCAATTTGCGCTGACCCGCTATTCCCAGACGTTGTGGGACCAGCTCGAAGCCGAACTTCCGCCGGAAGCCGAATTCGAGCGCTGCGGCACGATTTGGGTAGCTACGGACGATGAGGAAATGGAAGAAGTCCGGCGGAAATTCTCCTATTACACGCAGCGCGACGTGCCCGCGGAAATTCTGAACGCCGCGGGACTATCGGCGGCCGAGCCCGCCTTGCGCAGCCCGCTTGCAGGCGGCCTTTTGGTGCCTGGCGATTCCGTGCTCTATCCACCATGCGTGGCAGCCCACTTGTTGAATGGCGCTCGCGAAAACGGCGCCACTTTCTTGTTTGGAGAGACCATCGTCGCCATAGGCCACGGAAACGTTTCTCTCTCCGACGGTACGGCAATCAGCTGCCATCGGATCGTCAACGCAGCGGGACATCATTCTCCCGCTCTTACGGCCGGCGTGAACGTGAAGCCGCGCAAGGGACATCTGGTGATCACCGATCGCTACGCCGGCACGGTGCGGCATCAACTGGTGGAGTTGGGCTACTTGAAGAGCGCGGCCTCCATCACCAGCGACTCGGTCGCTTTCAACGTGCAGCCGCGAAAGACGGGGCAAGTTCTGATCGGCTCATCGCGGCAGTACAATGTGGCAGAGAGCGGGGTGGACGCTCGCATCGTGGCGCGGATGCTGCAACGCGCGTTCGAATACGTTCCGTCGTTGCGTTCGGCCTCCTGCATACGGACGTGGACTGGATTTCGCGCAGCCACTCCGGACAAGCTGCCGCTGATCGGGCCGTGGCCCGAGGATCCGAGCGTGATTCTGGCGACGGGACACGAAGGCCTCGGCATAACCACTTCTCTTGCGACAGGGCGGCTCGTGGCCGACCAGATTCTCGAGCGGCGACCCGCCATTCCGATCGAACCCTATCTGCCGTCTCGGCAAATGTCAGGCGCGCATGCCTCCTAAGACGATTTTCGTTCGCGTGAACGGCACGACCACGGAAGTTCCGGCGGGAACAACTGCGGCCGCTGCTCTGCTTTCCGCCGGCGCATTTTCGCGAACCTCCGTGCAGGGCGAGCGGCGTTCGCCTTTCTGCGGAATGGGCACGTGCTTCGAGTGCCGCTGCGCAATCGATGGTGAGCCGCACCGCCGCGGATGTCAGGCCACTTGCGAACCCGGCATGGAAATCCGCTCAGATACCGCCGAGGTTGCCGCAACGCGGATTGCGGCGCGCGGCGGCGCAGACCACTCCCGGCCCCACGATGGGAGCGGTGCTGCGTCCAGCGCCCAGGGCCGGAGTGGAACTTATGCAGAGCGCCTGCATTTCGAAATTGTCGTGATCGGGGCCGGACCGGCCGGAATCGCGTCTGCGACGGCCGCGGCGGAATCGGGGCGCAGCGTCGCTATTCTCGTCGACAACCGGTCCGCCGGCGGCCAGATCTGGCGCGGCGAGGCAGTAAAGACCTCCGCGCGCGAATCTGCCGCCTGGCTGTACCGCCTGCGGCATGCGCCCGTTCAAGCCTTCGCGGGCGCGAGGGTGTTTCACCTCGAGGACGGCCGTCTTACTGCGGAAACCAGCCGCGGCGTGCTGGATATTTCCTATCGCGAGCTGATTTTTGCCACGGGAGCGCGCGAGTTATTCCTGCCGTTTCGCGGTTGGACGCTGCAAGGCGTGTTCGGCGCGGGCGGCCTGCAAGCATTGATGAAAACAGGGCTCCCGGTGCAGGGCAAGCGCATTGTGGTCGCGGGCACGGGTCCGCTGCTGCTGGCCGTCGCAGCCTACGCGCGAAACCACGGGGCGAAAGTCGTCGCAATCTGCGAGCAGACAGAACGCAGGAGTTTGGCGCGGTTCGCGATGGCAACTGCGCGCTTCCCCGGCAAGCTGAAGGACGCTCTGAATTTCGGGTGGCAACTGCGCGGGGTTCCCTATTGGTCCGACGCCTGGGTCGTCGAAGCGATGGGGCGCGAGCGGCTGGAACGCGTTCGCCTCTCCCGCCGGGGACGCTTTCGCGACATCGAATGTGATTACCTGGCCTGCGGCTTCCATCTCGTACCGAATCTCGAATTGCCGGTGTTTGCGGGCTGCGCCATCGAACAGGGATTCGTCGCGGTCGATGAATTCCAGCGGACTTCCCTCCCGCACGTTTACTGCGCCGGAGAAACAACGGGAATCGGCGGTCTGGACAAATCCTTGGCCGAAGGCCGCATCGCAGGTTACGCTGCGGCACGCAACGAGAACGCCGCGCGAAAGTTTTTCGACGAGCGAACGCGCTGGCTGCGTTTTTCCGCGCGAATGAAATCCGCATTCCAGCTTCGGCCCGAACTAAAAACGCTGGCGCGGCCGGAAACGTTTTTGTGCCGCTGCGAGGATGTTACGCTGGAACGCGTGAGCCGCCATCATTCGTGGCGAGAGGCCAAGCTCCACACGCGCTGCGGCATGGGCGCCTGCCAGGGACGCGTCTGCGGCGCGGCGGCGGAATTTCTGTTCGGCTGGAACATCGCTTCCGTGCGCCCGCCGGTTCTTGCTGTCGAATGCAGCAGCCTGGCGGCAGTGGCCGCTGGGCGCGACTCAATCTAAGGAAGCGAAGGACTCATGACGAAGCTCCTAACAAGCGGGAGGGCAATATGAAGTGGAAGGGCGTTATTCCTGCAATCACCACGTATTTCGACGAGAAAGGCCATCTCGATCACGGTTTCATGGCCGATCACGCGCGCTGGCTGATCGAAAACGGCTGCACCGGAATCGTAGCGCTGGGCTCGTTGGGCGAAGGCGCGACTCTCTCCTTCGACGAAAAATGCGCGGTCCTGCGCAATTTCGTCGGCGCGCTGCGCGGGCGCGCGCCCGTTGTCGCTTCGATTTCCTCGTTGACCACCGCGGAATCGGTCGCGCTGGCTAAAGCCGCCGAACAAGCCGGATGCGATGCGCTCATGGTCCTCCCGCCCTACGTCTACAAAGGCGATTGGCGCGAGATGAGGGCGCATGTGGCCAGCGTCTTCAGCGCCACCAGGTTGTCCTGCATGCTCTACAACAACCCGATCTCTTACGGCACCGATTTTCTCCCCGAACAAATCCAGGAACTCGCGGCCGAGCACTCAAATTTTAACGCGGTGAAAGAGTCCAGCGCCGACATCCGGCGGGTCAGCGCGATTCGCGCCCTGCTGGGCAACCGGCTCGAGGTGTTTGTCGGCGTCGACGACGCCATCGTGGAAGGGATCGGCGTTGGCGCAACGGGCTGGATCGCCGGACTGGCCAATGCCCTGCCTCGTGAATCGGTTGACCTCTTCGATTACGCCATCGAAGGGAAATCGGCCGCGGCCTTTGAACTCTACCGCTGGTTCCTGCCCCTCCTGCGCCTGGACACGGTGCCGAAATTCGTGCAACTCATCAAGCTGGTGCAGGAAGAGTTGGGCGTCGGCAGCGCGCGCGTTCGCGCCCCTAAATTGCAAATTGTGGGCGAGGAACTCGAAGCGACGCGAAAATTGATCCACGAAGCCATGCGCAGCCGGCCGAAGTCCGCGAGCACGGAACTGCGCGTCGCCACACGCTCCGCCTGATTCGACACTTTTCGCGCCTGGCGCATCTCTTCGCGCCGGGCGCGCCGCATACCAAGTACGGGGGATATCTATGGCAGCTACGGGCAAATCATTCATCGGATTTCATGAAGGATCGCAAGGCGCCAAGAAGTTTCGCGCCTACAATCCCGCCACGGGACAAGCGCTCGATCCCGAATACCAGGAGGCAAGCCCGGAAGAGGTCGATGCGGCGGCGCGGCTTGCTGCCGACGCGTTCGTCTCTTATCGCGAGCTTTCCGGCGCGGCCAAGGCCGAATTCCTGAACGCCATCGCGCGCAACATCGAGGCAGTCATCGAGCCGCTCGTCGAGCGCTCGCATCTGGAGACTGCCCTGCCCAAGCCGCGCTTGCAGGGCGAGACCGCGCGAACCTGTAACCAGCTGCGCCTGTTCGCTCAGGTCGTGCAGGAGGGTTCCTGGGTTAACCCGCGCATCGACCGCGCCGATCCCAATCGCAAGCCCCTCCCCAAGCCCGACATCCGCTCCATGTGGCGGCCGCTGGGGCCCGTGGTTGTGTTTTCAGCGAGCAACTTCCCGCTCGCGTTCTCTGTCGCCGGAGGCGATACGGCTTCCGCGTTTGCAGCAGGCAATCCCGTGATCGTGAAGGCCCATTCCGCGCATCCCGGCACCAGCCAGATTGTCGGAGAGGCTGTGCGCAACGCGGTGCGCTCCTGCAAGCTGCATGAAGGCGTCTTTTCGCTCATCTTTGGCGCGGGCACGTCGGTGGGCACGCAGCTCGTGCAGCATCCGCTCATCAAGGCCGGCGGATTTACCGGCTCGACGGGCGCCGGACGCGCGCTGATGAATCTCGCCGCAGCCCGCCCCGAACCCATTCCGTTCTATGGAGAACTCGGCAGCACCAATCCTGTGTTTCTCCTGCCGGGCGCCATGCGCGCGCGCGCCGGCAAGATTGCCGAAGACCTCTACAGTTCGTTCACGCTCGGCGCAGGACAATTCTGCACCAAGCCTGGCCTGATTTTCTTCTCCGAAGACAAAAGCTCCGAGCCCTTTCTCGGCGAATTGAAGGGCAAGGTCGAGAAGGCGCCGGAGTTCGCCCTGCTGACCAAGGGAATCAGCGGCGATTACGAAAAAGAGGTGCAGGCGCGCAAGCAGCGCAGCGATCTGGACGTGGTGGCCGAAGGCGTGCAGCGCAGCGCAGCCAATCCCTACTCCGCAACGACCGCGCTTTATCAGACCGAGATTTCCTCTTTCCTGTCCAACCCCGAAATGTCCGAGGAGCACTTCGGGCCGTCCACCCTGCTGATCCGCTACTCCAACAAACAGCAGATTCTCGAGGCGGCCTGCAATCTCGAAGGACACTTGACCGCCACCATCCACGGCACCGAAGAAGACCTTCGCGAATTCGCGGAGCTGATCTCCATCCTGGAAAACAAGGTGGGACGCATCATCTTCAACGGCTTCCCGACCGGCGTCGAGGTCTGCCACGCCATGGTGCATGGCGGACCGTATCCGGCGAGCACCGACGGACGCACGACCTCCGTCGGCACGCAGGCGATCTATCGCTTCGCGCGGCCGGTCTGCTACCAGAACCTGCCCGATGCCGCGCTTCCCTCCGAACTGAAAAACGCGAACCCGCTCGGCGTCTGGAGGCTGGTCGACGGCAAGATGACCCAAGAGCGGTTATAAGCCGGTGCGATTTTTCGCGCCAGCCACACCGTCAGGCGCAGCATCTGAATCTGTACATTGGCCGCGAGCGAACGGCTGCCCCTATCCTGCACCTGCCCTTGCCTCAACGCTCTTACGCCGGCTCCGCCAAGACTCCAAGGCGAGTGAAAGCTGTCCACGAATCGCATGGCAACGCTGATGGTTATCCGCTAAGATTTAGGATTCAGCACTTCGCGCTGCTCTGCTCCGGGGTGGTGCAATTGGTAGCACATGGGCCTTTGGAGCCTAGAATCCTGGTTCGAGTCCAGGCCCCGGAGCCATTCTTCTCGCAGCTGATAGTCGTGTTTTCCTAAACAAGCCGAAACGTTGAGTGGGCGGAAGATTATTCGTGCCGGAGCGCGACCATGGGGTCGACCTTCGAGGCGCGGAGCGCCGGAATATAGCAGGCGGCCAGCGCAACCAGAGTGAGCACAATCGCCACCAGCGCAAACGTGAGCGGATGGGTGGGACTGACCCCGTAAAGTATCTTCGACATCAACCGCGTCAATCCCGCGCCCGCCGCCAGCCCAATGGCAACTCCGACCAGCGCTAGGGACCCCGCCTGCATCAGAACGCCCTTCAGCACTTCCCCGCGCTGCGCTCCCAGCGCCATGCGAATCCCGATTTCATGCGTGCGCTGGCCCACCACGTGATTGGCCCTGCGCCGATTGGGCTCCACTGTCCGATTGGGGGATTGCGCATGGCGGGAATGAACACGCCGAGGAGCAGCTTAGAGATGGAACTGGATGGCTCAGGCCGCGGAGACCTTCTTCACCGTCACCAGCTGCTTTGAGTTCAGCTTGGCAGCCGCGTGGCGCAGAAGTAGCTCGAATTCTTCCTCGCGACTCCGCTCTATTCGGATTGGTGTGATCTTGTCCTTGCGGTCTTTGTGCGGCATTCCCCACCCCCTTGACGCCAGCGGTATACGTCCTGGAAGCAACTGCATTGAGCCGGAGATTAAGTGCGTGCCTCCGAGGTGTCAAGAGAATTCGCGCACGTTGCACGTTTCCGGAAAAGCAGTGCGCGGCCCTCTTCCATTTCCCTATCCGGCTACAACGGCGATACTCAGAACGCCTCCACTACCCTCCGAGTAAACAACTCGCCTCCCGGTTCACTGCGCCGCATGGTCGTCCTCCGCGGACGCCCGCTACCTTCTCTCTGGTTCAAAACCGCACAAACCTGAATACAGAGGTACATCCCAGTGCCGGCAACGCTTTCGGCCGTCCGCAACCCATTCTGTTCACGAGATTTAGTGCACCCCATTTGGCAATCCCGCTGCTCTCTCCTGGCCGGAGGCACGACATGGAGCCGCAGACGACCCTACTCACCACCTGTGAGGTTGAAGCTTCGGGGTGGGACATCCGAGGAACCTTCTTTGTCGAAAGGACGGTGCTCTGCTGGGGCAACGGCAAAGAAGAGATCCAATTGCGCTGCCCGCTCGACAAGTCCGCCGTGGTTTTTCTCCGGCTGCTGCACGCCAGCAGGGATAACCCTCCCATCGCCTACCGCGTGACCCGCATCGAGTATCCCAACCCCGATGGCAAATCGCGTGTGCATCTCATGCCTCTGCGCCGCCGCGAGACCCACCAGGAAGAGTTCGCCCGCTGGCTTGAATCGACGCTCACCGCGTAAGCCGCGACAACTCGTTCTTTCCACCCGGAAAAGCCCTGCCCTATTCCATTGCGGGACTGGTTCGTGCCGTTTTGGAATGTTCTGAAAGTGATGCATTCGAATTCCTTCAAGCAGAAGCCGTCGCTCTTCACGCGACCTGCTTCGCTCTCCGCTTGCCACGAAAACACTTAAGGGCCAACGGCCCCACTGCGCCCGCAAATAAGGTCTCCGACCGCGTGTGACCGGAACTGGCACACGAAGTGCCCAACCTCCATTTGCGGGGTGTCTATGCCAACAACAATGATGGAACCAGCGCTTGCACACACAATCCGAAAGAACATTTCCATTTGTGTTCTGGACGACGATTCGAAACAGGTCGAAGCGTCCGTGAACCGCCTCGAAAAGGCCGGCTATTCCGCCGGTGGAACTGCCAGTCCGCAGGAAGCACTGCAAAGAGTCCGCCTGGGGACGTGCCGCGTGGTTCTGGCCGATCTCGAGATGCCCGCCATGGACGGCTTGGTTTTTCTCGAAAAGTCGCTGCAGTCCGATCCCGGCGTCTACGTGATTCTAGCCAGCAGCTCCTACTCGGTTGAAACGGCCATCGAGGTCATCAAGAAAGGCGCCTACGATTATCTTTCGAAACCCGTCGAGTTTTCGCGCCTGGAGAAAACACTGGATGAACTGGCGGAGGTTTTCACGCAGCGCAGCGAGATTCGCGATCTGGAAGACAAACTCCTTGAAAACCTGCACTTCCACGGCATCGTGGGGAAAAGCCCGGCCATGCTGGAAGTGCTCGAACTGGCCAAGAAGGTTGCGCGCCACTACTCCAACGTGCTGATCAGCGGGCCCACGGGTTCAGGCAAAGAACTCGTGGCCCGCGCACTGCACCAGTTGAGCCCCGTGGCCCAGGAGCGTTTCGCCGTATGCAACTGCTCGGCGCTGGTCGACACGCTCCTCGAGAGCCAGCTCTTCGGCCACGTGCGCGGGTCCTTCACCGGCGCCACAGACACACGCGCGGGTCTCTTTGAATATGCCAATAACGGCACCGTATTCCTCGACGAAGTCAGCGAAACATCCCTGCAGATGCAGGCCAAGCTCCTGCGCGTGATTCAGAACCGGGAGATCCAGCGCGTCGGCTCGCCGGAAGTGAAGAAAGTCGATGTGCGTCTGATCGCCGCGACGAATCGCGACCTGCGCGCGGAAGTGGCCTCCGGAAAATTCCGCGAAGACCTCTTCTACCGCCTGAGCAGCATCGAGATTCGCGTGCCCGGCCTTTCTGAACGCCCCGAGGACATCCCCGTGCTCGTACACCATTTCCTGAAAAAATACGGGCAGATGTACGGAAAAACGTTTCGCGGGCTTTCGCGCCGCGCTCAGATCGTATTGCTCCAGCACGACTGGCCGGGCAATGTGCGCGAACTCGAAAATGTCATCTCCAGCGCGGCGATTACAGCTCCCGCTGAGTTCATCGACGTCACCGATCTGCCCGAGCACCTGCAGAAGCCGCACCGCCGCCTCGCCGACTTGGACGACAATTGGCGCCCGCTCCCCCTGGAGGAAGTGCGCAGCATTCACATTCAGCGCGTGCTGGAGGCCTGCAACGGCAATCGCGTCCGCGCGGCGCAGGTCTTGGGCATTGGCCGCACCAGCCTGTACCGCTTCCTCAAGCGCTCGGCCATCAAACCCGCCGCCGTCGCCGTGAGAGGCGCCGCCTGAGACATTGAGTCAGCCTCGCGCTAAACAGCTGGAGAGCGCCATCAGGCACTGCCGGGCGACACCGCGTTCGAGCAGCCTCTGGAGATCACAACCGTTCCGACCGGAACGGCTGTCACGGACGTTCCGCCTCCGCACAGTTTGCAGTGGCTTGGTTCAGATCGAGACCGCACTCCGCCGCCTACGTGTCCATAACTTCCGTGTTTCCGCCAAACCCTACTGGCCTTCGTGGAATCCTACGTGCCTTCTTCCTCGCGGCGGTTTCGAGCGATCCTGAGCTCTTCAGACAGCACAGCGCGCAAGAGCCAGCCCCCAGAGACACGAATTCCTGTCCCTGAAGTCTCCTCAGTAACACCCGCCAAGGCGCGCGGCCCGACCGAGCGAGTCGCGCGCCTCTTCCTCCCGCGCCGTAGGCGCGTTGTGCTCACCCCATATCCTAACGGCCGAGTTTCCGGCGCACTCAGTCTCCGCCCGCCGTGCCGGCGGCCGGTGTATAGGCCGCGTTGTGCAACAGCATCTGCGGCAAAGACAGGTTTGAATCGAGGCGCACGATCATCCCGGTTTGTGCCGGAAGGTCGACGTCCTTTCCCTTGCGGGCGACCACGTAAGCCCCGCCGCCCACCAGACCGATCACCGTCCCGCGCAGCACACGGCTGAAAATCAAGCCGACCGTCGAGCCGCCCGCTGTCCCGATCGCCACGTCTTCCACGTCGTTCTTGATGTTCTGCTTCTGCTCGACGACCACGCCTTCGACCGTTTGCAAGTCTTTGCGCCGCGCGCCCATGTCGGTCGAACCGTTGTAGATCGAAAGAATGCTCATGCGCGCCGGGAAGATGCGGCTATCGACCTCGATGGACCTGAAATTGATATTCATGGAAGCCCCGCCGCGGAACATCGAAAACCAGCGTGGCCGCTCGACGCTCATGATGGTTCCATGAACTCGCGCGCCCGCCGGAATCACCAGCCGGTTGCCCGAAAAGACCGGCTCCGCCACAACCGCGGTGAACGGATCGCCGTCACGTGCCACTCGCGTGCTGATCCCGTTGAGCAGCGAGAGCCGCATTTGCGTTCCGGGAATCGCTGTGACATCGGCACTCTGTGCGTGGACGGTCGGTGTGAAGAGAAAGCCCGCCAGCGCCGCTACAGCCAGAATGGAAACATGCTTCATGCACTTCCTCCTTGTAAGGCTTGGCGCGCCGGAGCGCACAAGCCAAGCCGCTTTGGGCGGCCGCTCGTTGTGATGTGAGGTGTGCGCCCTAATCGAAGGCTGGGTGGTTCGGTCAGGACATTTCCGGAGTGATGCGGGACACGCCCGAGCATTGCTCCGGGTGTCCCCGTTTCGTGGGGATTAACGCTGGCGTGCGGAGGGTGCGGAGGAAGCACCCGTTCGCTAAGATACTCCATTCCGCCGCAATGTTGCACGGAATTTCAATGTTTTTTTCTCTGGCACAACATGCCGGGAACCCGGCAGGAACTCAGTTTGGCGTCTTGGCCGGCTGGCTCGATCCGGTTTTGCTCGCGGCTGCTTCGCTGACCGCCTCGCAGGCCATCTTCACCGCGGCATCGCTCGAATGCGCGCTTTGAGACAACACCGTTTCCCCATTCCGCCCCAGCACCGTGACTTTGTTGACCTTCACCAAACCGCCCAGGCCCGTCCAGCCCTTCTTGCTGCTTCCCTTGTCGAACAGCACCGCAAAATCGGCCTTCGCTTTTTCCTGGGTCACCGTGATTGCCGAGCAGTCGGACGTGAAGTCCTGATAAATGTCCACCATGTCCGGGTTGTAGCCGCCGTACAGCGCCCCTTTCGCCACGCTGCTCGAATTGCTGAAGCCGCCCGACGCCTCCCAGGAAGCACTGTCGCTGACGTACACGCGCGGCTTGCGCGGCCCCTTTTGCTCGCCGGATGAGTTCGTTGCAGACGATTCCCCGCTCGACTCGCCAGGCTGGTTCGTTTCTGCGGTATCGGCGGATGAAGTCGCCTTGGGCGCTGTCTCGGTTGCGATTTGATACCGCGCCACGTAGCCGACCGTGCCGGCAGCCGTGCGCACTTGTACCGTGTAACCCTGCGGGTCGGAAAGAACGGTGACCTGCTCCCCGCACGCCGCCTTTTCTACAATCTGCGGCGGAATGCCCTGCTCTTTATCCGCGGTGACCGGCACGTACGCCTGTCCGCCGCACTGAATCGTGGCATGCGCTCCCGTCGCCGCCGGCTGCTGCGCCCATACTGCGCCGCACGCAAAGAACAATCCTGGAAGCAAAAGCAAGCACGCATTTATCCGAATCACGTGGCCTCCTGACAATCCCTTTCTGTATATTTTATTGCCAGGTCAGCCTGCAGATCCCGTGACTGTCGCGCGGCGTTGCCGAACCTGCTAACGTATCGCGAGCGTCGCCGGCACTCCGCTGAACCAAACCGACGCACGTTCCGCGCGCCGAACACGACGAATCGTTCAATCGCGTCGAAAACCAGCTGTACGAACTACTTGACCGCAAAAATCGATGATGTCACTAACTTTGCCTTTTTCGGGAGCGCGTGGCAGTCCAAATTTGGCAAAGCCCCAATCCAATAGTTCAGTCGTAGTCGAATCTGCCCTGAAGCGCCCGAGCGGAAGGGAAATTCTGCGGACTTGCCTGGTTCCAACACTGGAGGGGCTCTGAAGCTACCGACATCAGGGCCAATCGTGAGTGTGCTCCACTTGCCGCCGTTCTTTCGCTGCACCCAAAATGGCCACGGAGTAGCCTCAATTTCACCGCCCCCCGCTGGAGATGTCTGACCGACTTCAATACAAAAAGTGATCGGCTTGCTTCCGGCGTTCTTAACGCTAGCGCGCATGGTCTCGAACTTCTCATGCTGCGGCGAAATCTCAATTTTCACCTGGGCCGCCGCACTCAGCGAAAGCAGAGACCACAAGAAGGCAGCAAAAACGATGCGCGCCATGGCGACAGTTTAACACCCACGCTTCCGCGACGCGCCTCGCTGTCCACCACGACGACTTGTGCTAGACTCGCTTTACGCGTTGCGCGAAAATTTTGTTGTACGCTGCAAACGATGGAACTTCGGGCTCTGTGCAACGAAGTCCCGTGAACCCCGCCAGGCCCGGAAGGGAGCAACGGTAACGGGGAAGCTTTGTGTGCCGCGGAGTACCCGAAGTTCCTCCCTAACCGAAGTCAGGGGCAGCGGCGCGACGCCTGCGAGTGCCGGACTCGAATGAGCTATAAAGTCATCGCGCGGAAATATCGCCCGCAAACCTTCCAGGAGATTGTCGGGCAGGAGCACGTCACACGCACGCTGGCCAACGCGATCAAGCAGGGTCGCGTCGCGCATGCCTACATCTTTTCCGGCGTGCGCGGCGTGGGAAAAACGACCACCGCCCGCATCCTGGCCAAGGCCCTGAATTGCGTGAAGGGACCCACCGCGGAACCCGACAATTCGTGCGCATCGTGCCTGGAAATTGCCGCTGGCACTTCCCTCGACGTGCTGGAAATCGACGCGGCCTCCAATCGCGGCATCGACCAGATCCGCGAATTGCGCGAGATGGTCCGCTACGCCCCGGCCGGCAGCCGCTACAAGGTGGTCATTCTCGACGAAGCGCATCAGTTGACCGACGAGGCCTCCAACGCCCTGCTGAAAACGCTGGAAGAACCGCCCGCGCATGTGATCTTCATCCTGGCTACGACGCAGCCCGAAGATCTGGTCGACACCATCAAATCGCGCGCGCAGCTCTTTCAGTTCCGCTCGCTCAGCTTCAACGAGATTGCCGGCCAGATCAGGAGCATCGTCCAGCAGGAGAGCCTATCGATCGATTCGGGCGCCGTCGCCGTTCTCGCGCGCGCCGCTGAAGGCAGCCTCCGCGACGGCCTGTCGCTCCTCGAACAAGCCATTGCCTATTGCGGGGATAATGTCACGGACGCGCTAGTCCGCGAACTGCTCGGCGTGGTGGCGGAAAGCGTGTTGGATGATCTGATCGCTGCCATCGAGACTCAGTCCGCGGAGCGCGCCCTTCAGCTCGTGCACCGCCTGATCGCCGACGGCCAGAACCTTCAGCACTTCTGCCGCGAGGCCATCCGCCACATCCGCAATCTTCTGGTCGCGCGCGTTTGCGGCGCGGACTCCGATTTGATTGCCGCGCCGGAGGAAGAGCGCCCCCGGCTCGCCGAACAGTCCGCTAAGTTCGGCGAAGAGGACCTCACTCGCTTCTTCAATATTCTCGTGGCTGCAGACAACGATTTGCGCCGCAACCCTGATCCTCGTCTGCATCTCGAGTTGGCCCTACTGAAACTGGTGAACGCGCAGCGTCTCGCCCCGCTCGAAATCATTCTTTCGGATTTGCACGAGGGCCGAGTGCCACGCGTGACAACCGACCCACCGGGAACTCCACCGCGCATCATGTCCACCGCTGCTGCCGCCGTGTCCGCTCCGGCGGGCAGCGCCCTATCCTCGCCCGCGCCCGGCGCAAGGCCCGACTTCGTCTCTCCTGCCCCGGCGCAGGAAAAGGCTCCAAGGCAAAGCTTCGCACCGCCACCGCCGGCACCGCCACCTCTTTCGCCCGCGCCTGCTCCCGTCCCCGCCTCCGCGCCGCGCATCGTGGCGCGCGCGGCGGAAGACGCCCCGAGCGGCCTGGCATCCGCGCAGGTCGACGCCATCAAAGCCGCGCTCAAAGGCCAGAAATTTCTTTGGTCCATGATCGAAGCGGCCACGCGTTGGGAGATCGAAAGCGGCGAACTGCGGCTCTTCTTTCCCACCGAAAGCC
>JBJKQB010000442.1:0-33556 GCA_046705825.1 Candidatus Acidiferrales bacterium | reverse complement strand
CATCGGGCGGGGCGGCGGAGTTGGCACGCGGATCCTGAGCGAAGGAGGAGCCCGCCAGAAGCAGACCAGCAGCGAATACGATGGTGAAAACGAGGAGACTCGTCTTCTGCATGTTGCACCTCCTTTTTATTTAGATGCAACGGGGACTGAACGTGCTACTTGGGCTGGAGGCGCGGGCGACAGCATTTCCGGCGGGTGCGGATCCCGAGGCAGGTCGGGTCATGGGCCTAGAGTGGACCGTGTGCAGCACGGGGCCGGAAAGATTCACCACGGAGGGCACAGAGAAAAAGCGGAGGACACGGAGAGAGAGGACCCAAAAAACGCCAGCACCTTCGCTGCGCTCCCTTCGTCAATTCACTCAGGGCAGTGTGAACGGGACACCGGGCGCTACCGAACGCCGGGGCTGACACAAAACATCCTATGAAAATACGGCGCCATGGCGAAAAGCAGATCCCTCACCCCCGTTCGCAGAAACCGCGAGCGGGTTCGGGATGACATCGCGGACCGCCACAGACGCACAGGTGCGGTTAGTAGACAGGGGTGAGGTGCTTGCGGCGGGCGATCCATTCCGCGCTGGCGAAAAGGCGCGGTGTGAGCTCGATCAGGCGCGGCAGCATGTTGAACACGGCGACGGGCCCCCAGTCGACACCCTTACGCGTGCGAAAGCCGCGGCGATTGAGTTCTTCCGCCACTTTCGAGAGGGAAATATCCTGAATGATCAGCTCGAGCATGGAGAGCAGGAACTCCATCTCCGCGGGATTCTCTTCGAGGCGCTGAGGATCGGCGCCGACGCGCGAGCCGAAGGGCGTTTCTTCCAAGGCGGCCCGCGCGGCCGGAGTGGCGGCGGGCTCCCCGGCGGCTTCGGCTTGCGTTTCCCATTCGAGGGCGACGAGATGCCAGCCGCGCTGTTCGCGCTCGCGGAGGTAGTTGAGGTCGACGGGGCCTTTCACGGTTTCGCGAATGTGTTCGAGACTTGCCATGGCGATTGCCTCCTTTTGCGCATCTCAGGATGAAAATCTACTCAAACAAATTATTCGTGGCGCAGGGCGACGAGCGGGTCGACGCGCATCGCGCGCTGCGCCGGAATCAAGCAGCCGGCGACCGCCACCACGATGAGCAGCAGCACAACTCCGACAAAGGTGGCCGGATCGGCGGCGCTCACGCCATAGAGCCAAAAGCGCATCAGGCGAGTCAGCGCGAAAGCGCCCGCCACGCCGATTGCTACACCAATCCCGGCCAGAAGCAAACCTTGCCGGAGCACCATCTGCAGAACGTGGCCGCGCTCAGCGCCCAGCGCCATACGAATGCCAATTTCGTGGGTCTGCTGCGAGACCGAGTAGGACATTACGCCGTAGACGCCCAGGATGGCGAGGAACAATGCAGCCGCGCCGAAGCCGATGAACACGGTCACGATCCAGCGATCGTCGGCGAGTGAAAGGGCGACGATTTCGTCCATCGTTTTCACCTGCGTGAGCGGGAGATCGGAATCGAGGGACTGGACCGCTGCGGTCACATCCCTGATGACGCTGCGCGGATCGCCGCTGGTGCGCACGGCCATGGCCACCGAATGCCAGGGATACTGCCAGAAGGCAATCTCGACTTCGGGGACGTTCTGCTGGCGCGGGCCCTGGTTGCGCACATCGTGGAAGACGCCGACGATCTGCAGCGGCACGGGTTCGCGGAAGGTTTCGGCGAGTGGATCGAGGCGCGGAATCATCACGCGCTGGGTGAGCGGATCGACGTTGGAAAGATAGCGTTTGACGAAGGCGTCGTTGACCATGGCCACGGGGGCGCCGTTGTAAAGATCCTGATTGTTGAAGGCGCGGCCGCGCTCGATGCGAATGCCGAAGGTCTCAAAGTATTCCGGCGTGGCCAGATTCGCTCCCGCCACAGGATTGGAGCCCAGCTGGCCCGGCGGACGGCCGGCAATGCTGAAGGGCAGTTGATAGGCGGGATTGTCGGGGAGATTGGCGGAGATGGCAGCGTGCTGGACGCCAGGAACGGCAGCAACCTGCGCGAGAACCTGGCGGTAGAACGAAAGGATCTGAGGGATGCTGGAGAAATGCTTGCCCGGCAAGTTGAGGAAAAAAGTGAGCACGTGATCGGTGCGCACGCCGAGGTCCTGGCTGCTCATTTTGTAGAAGCTGCGAATGGCCAGCCCTGCGCCGGTCAGCAGGCAAAGAGCGAGAGCGAATTCCGCAACGACGAGCATGTGGCGCAGGCGATTGCTGCCGGAAGCCATGGTCGAGCGTGCGCCTTCTTTAAGGGAGTCGATCAGATTCAGCCGCGCCGCTTGCAAAGCGGGAGCGCTGCCAAAGAGGATGCCGGAAAAAATTGCCGCGGCCAGCATGAAGAGGAGAACGGGTAGATTCAAGCGCATGTCCGCCTCGTACGGAAGTGTGTTGATGGGAATCATGGAGAGGATGCCGTTGAGGATGGCGTAGGCAAAGAGAATGCCGACCGCTCCGCCGGCGAGTGCGAGGGCTACGCTCTCGGTCAAGAACTGGCGGAGGATGCGCGCGCGGCCGGCGCCCACCGCAGCGCGCACCGCGATTTCCTTTTCGCGCGAGGCGGCGCGCGAAAGCATCAGGTTGGCCACGTTGGCGCAGGCGATGAGCTGAACGAAGCCGACTGCGCCCAGGAAGAGCCACAGCTGGGCGCGCGTCGCGGGAGGAAGGAAGTCAAGATGAAGCGGCTCGACGCTCACGGTCCAATCCTTATCGGTCGCGGGATGGGCGGCGGCGAGATGCTGCTGGACGAGATTCATATTGGCCTGGGCCTGAGCCACAGAAATGCCGGGACGCAGGCGTCCCATGACGAAAAGAAAATGATTTCCGTAGTCGGTCATCTGCGCGGGCTGAAAGGCGAGCGGGACGACGAGTTCAGCATCGCCGCGGTCCTCGATGCCGGGAGGAAGAATACCGACCACCGTGTAGGACTCGCCATTCAGCTTGATGGGCTTGCCGATGATGCCGCGATCGGCGCCGAAACGGCGCACCCAAAGCTTGTGCATGAGCACGACGACGTGGTCCTTGCCCGGCTGGTCCTCTTCGGGGAGGAAGTCGCGGCCGAGAAGGAAGGGCTCGCCGAGCACCTTGGTCCACCAACCGGGCGAAGCCATGGAGCCGAAGACTTGTTCCACGCGCGCGCCAGAACTGGAAATGTTGAAGCTCTGGCCCGTCCAGGCGTACATGTGCTGGAAGGCGGAGCTTTGGCGGCGCCATTCGAGGAAATCGCCGACGGAGACGACGTTGCGCTCGCCTTTCACCCTGGACCAGACCATCACGAGCTGCTCGGAATGGGAATAGGGCAGGGGCTGAAGCAGCGTGCCGTAGACGATGCTGAAAATGGCGGCGTTGGCGCCAATGCCGAGTGCCAGAGTCAGGATCGCGATAAGGGTGAAGCCGGGCGACTTCAAGAGCATGCGCATGCTGTAGCGCAGGTCCTGCAGGAAGGTTCCCATGAGCGTCTCCTAATTCCCGTTCGACGCGCGGAGACACGCTGATTCGGGGGCTGCGCTGTTACGAGCGGCCCGAAAGCGCGTTCTCGGCCCGTCGATGCGAACGGACGAGAGCCCAGGGGACAAAATTCGAGGCCGGTCACCGCAGACCGGCACGGCAGTTGCGATCATCATAACGCAAACCAGCTCACTCGTAGCGCAAAGCAACGAGCGGGTCGAGGCGCGCGGCGCGTCGCGCGGGGATGTAGCCGGCCGCCAGCGCGACCGCCGCGAGCACAATCGAGACGACGGTGAAGGTCAAGGGATCGCGTGCGCTGACGCCAAACAGCAAGGCCGCCAGCAAACGCATGAGGAAGAACGCGCCGGCGAGTCCGACGGCGATGCCGATCAGCGTGAGCTTCACTCCCTGGCCCAGCACGAGGCGCAGCACGTCCGCCTGCTGCGCGCCGAGCGCCATGCGAATGCCGATTTCGTGCGTGCGCTGGGTGGCGAGATAAGACATCACGCCATAGAGGCCGACGACGGCGAGAATCAGAGCGAGGCAGGCAAAGGCGCCGAGCAGGAAAGTTTGCAGCGTGGTGTCCTGCATATGATCGGCGATGACCTGCTCCATGGTGCGAACCCGGTAGACGGCGAGAGTGCTGTCGAGCTGCTGCACGTCGCCGCGAATGGCGCCGAGGACGCTAGTGGGCGGTAGGGCAGTCTTCACCACAATGGCGGAATAGAAGCCCTGACCGTACTGCATCCAGAAGTCGAGAGGAAAGTAGGTTTCGGGAACAGGCTTTTCGCGAATGCCCCACTGCCGAACGTCGCCAACAATGCCGACAATTTTGTAGGGAACGCCGCCGCCTTCGTCGGTGAATTGCCGGCCGAGCGCGTCCTGTTTGGGCCAGAAGGTTTTGGCCATGGCGTCGTTGATGATGACATTGAAGAAGAGGTCCGGCGGAATCTTGGGCATGGCGCCCTTTGCGGCTTTCTGCAACGCTTCGGCCTTGACCATGGCGTCCGACGTGTCTTGGGCATCCTGGGACGTGAAGGTTCGTCCTTCGAGCAGCGGTATGCGGAAGGCTTTGAAGTAATCGGGCGTGATGGCGTGAACCTCGACCAGCTGTTGCGCGAGCGCAGGATTGGTATTGCCGGGGACTTTGACGTAGCCGTTGCTGCCGCCTTCGAGCGGCAGAGCCGTGGTGACAGCGGCGGAGGTTACGCCGGGAATGCGCTGGATGCGCGCGAGCAACTGATCGAAGAAGGCGCGCGTTTCGGGGATGGTTTTGTACTTGGCCTCGGGCAAATTGAGGCGGAGGGTCAGCACATTCTGCGGCTGGACTCCGATGTTGGCGTTGCGCAGGCAGGCGAAACTGCGCAGCAGAAGGCCGGCGCCAACAAGCAAGGCGAGCGAGACAGCGATTTCAGCGACGGTCAGCGCGTTGCGGAGGATGCGGCCACTCGTCGCGCTACCGACAGCGTTCGCGCTGGATTTCAGCTCCTCGCTCAGATTCAGCGCGGAGGTGTGCAGGGCGGGTGCGAGGCCGAAGAGAATGCCGACCAGCAGGCTCAGGACGAGAGCGAACAGCAGAACCGTAACGTTGAGTTCGATCGGATTGGCGCGCGGAACCGGCAGAGTTTTGGCCGCGGCGAGGGCGTGTATGACCCACCAGGCAGCGAGCAGTCCCAGAAAAGCGCCGGCGAAAGACAACAGAACGCTTTCCGTCAGCAGCTGGCGAATGAGGCGCCAGCGTCCCGCGCCGAGGGCCGCGCGCACAGCCATTTCGCGGTAGCGCGTGGTGGCGCGGGCCAGGAGCAAGTTGGCCACGTTGGCGCAGGCGACCAGGAGCACGAGCCCGACGGCGCCAAACAAGATCAGCAACTGCGAACGCGAATTGCCGGTCAACCGGTCTTTCAGGGGCAGGACCAGGGAATGAATCGAGTTATCGCCGCTGCGATACTGCTTGTTGATGCGCTCGGAGATGGCCAGCAGGTCAGCGCGAGCCTGGGCGATGGGCACGCCCGCCTTCACTCTGCCGATGGCCTGCATCCAGTGGCTGCCGCGATTCTGGAAGAGCGGGTCGCTCATGTCCTGGGGAATCCAAACGTCGACTGCGGCGGGGAAGTTGAACCAGCGTGGCATCACGCCGATGACGGTGTAGGGCTGGTCGTTCAGCTCGACTTTCTTTCCCAAGGCGTCCGCGCGCCCAGCGAAATGGCGCTGCCAGAAACCGTAGCTGAGGACCGCCACGAAATTCTTGCCCGCCACATCCTCGCCGTTGGCGAAGGCGCGGCCGATCAAGGGCTGCACGCCCAGAGTGGTGAAGAAGTTCGCCTGCGTGGAGGTAACCGCGGCGGATTCCGCTTCGCCAGCGCCGCTGGCGTTATAGCCGCGCGCGAAGGTGTACATGCTCATCGAAGAGAAGGTGCCATTCTGGCGCTGCCAATCCATGTAGTCGGCACCGTCCATGGGGAAATTGCCGGGAGCGCTTTCGGTCTGGCGAAGCTCGACGAGCTGCGAGGGATCCTTGAAGGGCAAGGGCTCGAGCAGCACGGAATTGATAACCGAGAAGATGGCGGTGTTAGCGCCGATGCCGAGCGCAAGAGTGAGGACCGCGACGAGGGTAAAGCCGGGAGACTTCAGGAGCATGCGAATGCTGTAGCGCAAGTCCGGCACGAGGCTGGCCATCATGCCTCCGATTTCTGCCTGAACGCCGGCTTGGTTTCGCGGCGAACGGCGTGGTGCATCCCCCATGCGACCTGCGGCGCAAGGCGAGGTCACAGGAACGAGGGGAGGGGCCAGCCCGTGTCGGGGTGTGTTGTGGACCGGACTTGCCCTTCTTGGGTCATATAACGCAAGAGACGCAAACAAGGTTCCGTACGTTGCGGAAAAGATTAGACGGGACCACAAGCACTTAGGGGATTCTGCGCGGGCGGGACAGAGAGGAAGCTGGCCGGTTTTGGGATTCCGTGTCGCTGGAACGGACACTGTTTCGCTTGGCCCGAGGCGCGGGTGCGGCGGGCCGGGAGTCGGCCGGGCCGAAGCCCGGCCGTTTTCCCGCGATTTGTTCGGGCGGCGTTTCCGCGCGTCCTGAAGAACCAAAGCGGGGCGCGCTCCCCGCACTCAAGTGCGGGGCTGACACGAAAGGCGTCTCGGGCAGAACTAAAAACGCCGGCGAGACGCCGGCACTACGGAACACCGGCGCTGACATGAAAACCACGTAGCGGGGTGCGACGCGACGGCGAAAAGCAGATCCCTGCCTGCGGCAGGCAGGACCTCACCCCCATTCACGCAGAAGGCGCGTGATGACAGGTCCTTTGCGCGGCGCCGCCCGCTTAGCGAAGGACAGTATCCGCTGCCCGCTTAGTGCAGGGGGCCGGGAGCGGGCGGGCGTTCCTGGCGCTCCTGTCCGCCCATGGGCCCGCTGGGGGCCGGGCGAACGCGCTTTTCGAACTGGCCCAAGGCGATCTCCAGCGCCTGGTCCACAGTGCGTACGAAGTGGACCTGCATGCCTTCCAGCATTTCGGGCTTGAGGTCCTCCTTCACGTTCGGCTCATTCTCCGAAGGGAGAATGACCTCGCGGATGCCCGCGCGCTTGGCTCCCAGCACCTTCTCCTTGATTCCGCCGACCGGCAGCACGACGCCAGAGAGCGAGATTTCTCCGGTCATGGCCACGCGCGGCCGCACGGGGCGCCCGCTGAGCAGGCTGACCAGTGCGGTGACCATGGCCACGCCGGCCGAAGGGCCGTCCTTGGGAACCGCGCCCGACGGAACGTGGATGTGCAGGTCCTGCTTGCGGAAGAAGTCCGCGTCGATGCCGTACTGATCGGCATTGGCGCGCACCCAGCTGAGAGCCGCGCGCATGGACTCCTGCATGACTTCGCCGAGATGCCCGGTCATGGTGAAGGATTTTCCGCCGCGCATCTTGCTGGCTTCGATGAAGACGATGTCGCCGCCCACGGGAGTCCACACCAAGCCGACGGAAACGCCGGGCTTCTGCACGCGCTCCTCGACTTCCTTTTCGAGGCGGAACTTGGCGACGCCCAGCGCATCGGCCACGACTTCGGGGGTGATGGTGAGTTTTTCTGTCTTGCCTTCGGCGATGCGCCGCGCCTGTTTGCGGATCAGCGTGGCGATTTCGCGTTCGAGATTGCGCACGCCCGCTTCGCGCGTGTAGTGGCGAATCAGGTCGTGCAGGCATTCGTCGGTGAACTCGATCTGCTCGCCGAGCGCGAGGCCGTGCTCCTTGGCCTGGCGCGGAATCAGGAAGCGCTTGGCGATGTGGACCTTCTCTTCTTCCGTGTAACCGGGAAGCTCGAGAATTTCCATGCGGTCGCGCAACGGCTCGGGAATGGGATCCATCCAGTTGGCGGTGGCCACGAAAAGAACCCTGGAAAGATCGAAGGGCACGTCCAGATAATGATCGCGGAAGGTGGCGTTCTGCTCCGGATCGAGCACTTCCATCAAGGCCGCCGCGGGATCGCCGCGGAAATCGCGCCCGAGCTTATCCACTTCGTCGAGCATGAAGACGGGGTCCATGGTCTCGGCGCGGCGAATGCCCTGGATGATCTGGCCGGGCAGAGCGCCGATATAGCTGCGGCGATGGCCGCGGATTTCCGCTTCGTCGTGCATGCCGCCGAGGGAAATGCGCACGAACTTGCGGCCCATGGCGCGGGCAATCGATTTGCCGAGCGAAGTCTTGCCCACGCCCGGAGGCCCCACGAAGCAGAGGATCGGGCCCTTCATGCCCGGCTGCAATTTTTTCACCGCGAGGTATTCGAGGATGCGCTCCTTCACTTTCTCCAGGTCGTAGTGATCCTCGTTCAGGATTTTTTCGGCCTCGTTGATGTTGATTTCCTGCTCGCCCGTGCCGGATGTTTTGTTCCAGGGCAGCGAGGTCATCCACTCGAGGTAAGTGCGCGAGACCATGTATTCGGCCGAAGCGGGGGTCATCTTGGCCAGGCGTTTGAGCTCGCGCTCGCACTCCTTCTTGGCCTCCGCGGACATTCCGGATTCTTCGACCTTCTTGCGCAGCTCTTCGACCTCGGCCTGGGTGTCATCCGCTTCGCCCAGCTCCTTCTGAATGGCCTTCATCTGCTCGCGCAACAGGAACTCGCGCTGGCTCTGGCTGACCTGCTCCTGCACCTGCTCGTTAATTTTGTTGCGCAGGTCGACCACTTCCTTTTCTTTGGAGAGTTCGTTGATAAGCAGCTCGAGGCGCTTGCGCACGTTGAAGGTTTCGAGCAGTTCCTGTCGCACCATGGTGTTGAGCGAAGGCAGATTGGCGGCGATGAAGTCGGCCAAACGGCCGGGCTGTTCGATGTGCATCACCGCGGTCTGCAGATCGTCGGAAAGCTGCGGCGAGCGCGCGACAACTTCGCGGAAAGTCTCCTGCACGTTGCGCTGGAGGGCGGTGACTTCGGTGTCGCGCTCTTCTTCCAGGTCGGGTTGCTGTTCGACGCGCGCGCGCAGGAAGGGCTTCAGCCCGATCACTTCCAAAACGCGAATGCGCTCGAGCCCTTCGAGGAAGGCGACGACGTTGCCATTGGGCATGCGCACCATTTTGTGGACTTTGGCCACCGTTCCCACGCCGTGGATGTCGGTGCCGACGGGATCCTCGACGCGAGGATCCAGCTGAGCGACGACGCCAAGCAGCTTTTCCGGGCCCTGCAGGGATTCGAGCAAGGCCAGCGAACTCTCGCGGCCGATCGGCAGGGGCATCACAGCGCCTGGGAAGAGGACGGTATCGCGCACCGGCAGAACCGGAAGCTCTTGCGGGATAGTTCGAGTTTCTTTTGCCACTTTTCCCCCTAGTACAAGACCAGCGGTAAAACGGAGAGTCGAGAGAGGCGCGCTGGCCGTCAAAAGAGTTAGATGCGGGAAGAGCGCCGAGCGGATGCGGCAATCTTCGCGTGTCTCTCTTAATGTTCTTTAGTGTACTTCACTCAGCTTGTAAACGCAACCATCGCAGCGTCCCGTGTTCTCCTGTAAATATAGCCGTCACAGCACATTACATCAACCTCGCAGGGAGGCGAAAGAATCCTCCACAAAGGCGAGAGCCTCGTCTCGATTGCGAATTTTCCCATTCAGCTGTGCATCTTCGACCGCGTCCAGGATTTCCTTGAAGGCGGGGCCTGGGCGAAAACCGAGCGTCTTGAGGTCTTCTCCGGTAAGCACGCGGGCGGGCCGCACCTCCTCGGGGGGCGTCTCAGCCAGGAAGCGGCGCATGAAGTCGTAATTCTCGAGGTGGCCGTGGCTGGAGGAGCAATCCAGGCGGTGCAATTCGAGATGCTCTTCAAAGCGGTTCAGGCGGACAAAGCGCTTCAGGGTGGACGGGCGCATTTGCAGGACGTCCTTGAAGCGCAGGTGGTTAGCGACCAGGGCGGCGATCTGGTCGGTATCTTCGTTCGAGAAGCGCAAGCGGCGGCAAATCTCGATTGCCATTTGGGTTCCCACCTCGACGTGCTCGTCGAAACGGATGCGGCCGTCCGGGCCGGAAGGCGGGCGGAAGGTGGGAGGCTTGCCCACGTCGTGCAGCAGAACGCCCCAGGCGAGGGTGGGCGAGCAAGCGGGCTGCAAACCCTCGAGCATCAGCAGCGTGTGGGTCCACACATCGCCTTCGGGATGGAACTGGGGCGGCTGCTCAACTCCTTTCAGGCGCGCAATTTCGGGCAGGACGTGAGAGAGCAAGCGGGTGTCGTCCAGCAGTTCAAAGGCCTTGCGTGCGGCGCCTTCGGTCAGCATTTTGGTCAACTCATCGCGGAGGCGCTCGGCCGAAACCTGCAGAATCTGCGGGGCCAGCGCCTGGATCGCGCCAAAAGTTCCGCTATCGATCGCGTAATGGAAACGCGCGGCGAAGCGGACAGCGCGCATCATACGCAACTTGTCTTCCTCAAGTCGGTGCTTTGCGTCACCAATGGCGCGGATGACGCCGGCGCGCAAATCCTGGCGTCCTCCCACATAATCGAGGACCTCGTTGGTTTCGGGGTCGAGCAGGAGGGCGTTGATGGTGAAGTCGCGGCGTTGTACGTCGTCCTGCGGGCGCTGGGAGTACTGGACGCGGTCGGGATGGCGCCCGTCGGAGTAGCCCAGATCGGAGCGAAAGGTGGCGACTTCCACTTGCGCGGAATCGTCCGCGACGACCACAACGCCGAACTGCGCCCCCACCGCCAAGCTGCGCGGGAAGATGCGCTGCACCTGGTCCGGAGTGGCGTCGGTGGCCACATCGTAATCCGCGGACTCGCGGCCAAGCAGGAGATCGCGCACGCATCCGCCCACGAGGTAGGCCTGATGGCCCTTCTCGCGCAGCGTGCGGCAAATGCAGTTGGCCAGTTCGCGCGAATCCATAGGACCGATTATGAGCCGAAACGCGCGGCGGTGGAAATCGACATCCCAAAGCATTACTAGCGGTCCAACGTTATAATCAGTCCCCTATGTCCAGAGCGACAACCACACCGGGGGGCGGCCCCGGCCCCGCGCGCGGCGGGGGGCCAGTGCGCTCGTTCTGGCAGCGCGTGACGGAAGGGTTCGCGCTGAACCAGTTGTGGGGGCAGTTCGTCTCCGAAGCGCGCGCGAGCTACGGGCTTTATTCCAAGGATGTCGACTGGGAAGAGATCAGCCGGGAGAGGAGAAAGTTCAAGCGGTTTTTCCGCGCGGGCTGGGCGCTGTTTCAGGCCATGCTGATGAAACTGTCGCCGGCGCGGCGTGTGCTGCTGCTGATCGCGCTCGTTTTGCTGATCGTTCAGCCCGAATTCCAGTGGAGCAGCAACAACGCAACCGTAGGCCCTTTCAGACTCGGAGAAATCGGCGGGATCATTCTCTTTGTGCTGCTGGCGCTCGAACTTGCCGATCGCGTGACCATGAAGAGGGACCTGGAGATTGCGCGCGAGATTCAGCAGTGGCTGGTGCCGAACCAGCCGCCGCTGGTTCCGGGATTCGACATCGCCTTTGCCACGCGCCCGCAGAACACGGTGGCGGGCGATTATTACGACGCGTTCCTGCGCCCCATTCCCGGCGATTCGGGAAAGCCTTCGCTGCTGGCGGTGGTGGCCGACGTGGCAGGGAAAAGCGTTCCCGCGGCACTGCTGATGGCCACCTTTCAGGCGGGCTTGCGCGCGCTGGCGGCCACGCCCGAATCGCTCGAAGAAATTGCGACGGGCCTCGACCGCTACGCCCGCGCGCACAGCCTCGAAGGGCTGCGCTTTACCACGTCGTTTCTGGCGGAGATCGATCCCAGCACGCGCGCGATGCTCTACATCAACGCGGGACACAATGACCCGATCCTGCGACGCGCGAGCGGAGAGATCGAGCGGCTGTCGAGCGGCGGCGTGCCCTTTGGCGTGCCCATCGATGGCGACCAGGAGCGGCCGTACACGCCGGGGCGCGTGCAGTTGGGCGCAGGCGACCTGCTGTTCATCTTCACCGATGGCCTGATCGAGGCGGTCGACGGCGGCGGGCGCGAGTTCAGCGAGGAACGGCTGCTGGCGCTGGTGCAAGCTTCGCCGGCGGCGGAAGGCGCGGCGGGCACGCTGGGGCGGGTAATGGGCCAGGTGAACGCGTTTGTCGGGCAGGCGCGGCAGCATGACGACATCACTTGCCTCGTTCTGCGCGTCCTGCCGGCTGCGTCCTGAGTTACCGCGAGCATCGCAGGACGAATTGGATTCCGCGCTGCGGTTCAGTTCACGCGCTTCGGTTCACTTTGCGCGCGCCGGTAGGTGGTTTCCTGAAACGGCTGGAATTTGCCGTTCGAGCCGCGCGCGGAGAGGGTCACGACGAACTCATCGTTATTGACCTGGCGAATCAGCGCGTGCAGCGGAACCTCGCCCTGCGGCTCGGAGGACATCGCGGAGTAGTCGACGGTCTTGCCGCCATCCGTGCTGGTGCCCGTGAATTTCGTGATGGAGGTGGACATCGTGTACAGCGAGACCATCTCGTAGCGTTTGCTCGCGTCGTCGTAGCCAAGGATGCGAATGCCTTCGACCGGCTTGCCGAAAACGGTGTCGCGGTTTTCTTCCATGATGAAACGCCCGCCCAGAATCACCGAAATCTTCGAGGTTCCCTTCCATTCGCCGGGCCGGCCCAGGAAACGGATCAGGCGCGTGTAGGTGCCCGCGCGCTGGGCGAGAAACCTCTGCTGCGCGCCGACGGCTCCTCCATGAGCCTGGGCGAAGGCGGGCGCCGCGCACAGGCTTGCCGCACATACGGCCAGGATTGCGGTCATGAACTTGATCTGTCTGCGCATTGTGGAAACCCTCCGTGAACTTTCGCGGTCCGTCGCGATCATTTGGCGAGCGCGAATAGTGCGCGAACCAGTGTAGCGGCCGGGCGCTGCCCTGCGCGAGTTTTTCTTGAACCGCACTCGCCGGCGGGCGTAGTCTCGCGGAACGCACCTTCTTTGAGGCATTCCAGACGGCCGCTTGCTGTTCAAAGAGCGGGGATTCGAGGCGAACTATGGCAACGGCAAGTTCCGCTCTGCATCTGGGCGCGATCGGGCAGATCGGGATGACGGTGACCGACATGGACCGCGCAGTAGCGTTCTATCGCGATGTGCTCGGGCTGAAGTTCCTGTTTCGTGCGCCGAACCTGGCGTTCTTCGACTGCGCGGGCATACGGCTGATGCTGGGCTTGCCGGAAGCGAACGGGGAGACGTTCCGGCCGATCCTCTATTTTCGCGTGGACGATATTCAGGCCGCTGCGCAGGAGCTGGAACGGCGCGGCGTCGCGTTCGAGAGCAAGCCGGCGATGGTTGCCAGCCTTGAGAAGCACGATCTGTGGCTGGCGGCGTTCCGCGATCCCGACCGCAACGTGATCGAGCTGATGAGCGAAGTGCCGCGAGCGTAGCCCGGGTGTCGAGCTGGGGCCGAGGCTTAGTGGCAGCCGCAGGAATGAGGGGTGCAGCCGCAGGCTCCGCCGGAGGAGGCCGAGGAATCGGCGCTGGACTTGCTGGTGCCGTTGGCGGGCGCGGCGAAGACGGAAAGCTGCAGGGTGTGCTTCTTGCTCGCGCACTTGGGGCAAGCGATCTTCTGCGACTTGCTCATGACGATCTGCTCGTAGCGCTCGCCGCAATCGTTGCAAACGTATTCGTAGATGGGCATCGTGCGAAACCTCGAACCATTCTGATCTGGTTACTCGGAAATTCTAGCAGAGAATTGGTCTTCGGCAACATGCTGCCGGCGCTCCAGACGTTCGGCGCGCCAGAGAATGTGCCAGCGGGCGATTTCAGATGACTGAGTGGATTGTACTCGCCCCTTGATTGTCGCCAGCAGAACTTGCTAGCGTCCCAAGAGAAGAACGAACTGCCGTCGGTTCGGTCGCAACGAACCGCGGCCGCCATACATAAGGGAGGGGCGATGCCTCGGCTCCGCTTTGTTCCAACTCTGCTCTGCTCCGCGGTCGGTTTGTTCCTGCTCGGCCTGATCGTCTCGGCTCGAACGCCATCGAAATCCACGAAAGCGTCGACGAGCACGCTATGTCCCAACGGCGATGCTGGCTTGAAGTTGCCTGCCGGTTTTTGCGCCACCGTTTTCGCCGACCATATTGGTCACGCTCGCCACCTGGCCGTCGCACCCGATGGCGTCGTTTACGTCAACACCTGGTCCGGCCGCTATTACGGCAATCGCCCTCCACATCCCGGCGGTTTTCTGGTGGCTCTGCAGGACAAGACGGGCGCCGGCCGCGCCGACGTCATCCGGCGCTTCGGCGAAACCGCGGAGGCCGGCGGAGCAGGCGGCACGGGAATCGGCATTTATGACGATTGGCTGTATGCGGAGAGCAAGGATCGCATCATCCGGTATAAGTTAAGCTCCGAAGACATCGTCCCGCGCACTCCTGCGCAAACTATCGTTTCCGGCCTTCCTCTCACCGGCGATCATCCCATGCATCCGTTCCTCATCGCTCCCGACGGTTGGATGTATATCGACGTCGCCACCGCAACGAACTCTTGCCAGTTTGCGAATCGTCAGCCGGAATCTCCCGGCAGAAAGCCGTGCACGGAACTGGAAACGAGAGGCGGAATCTGGCGTTACCACGCGAATGAATTGGATCAGAAATTTTCGCCCGCGGCACGCTACGCGACCGGCATACGCAATGCGGAGGGCTTCGGCATGGATTCCGCCGGCCGCATCTTCGTCACCCAGCAGGGGCGCGACCAGTTGCACGCCAATTGGCCCAATCTCTACAAGCCCACCGAGGAAGCGACTCTTCCCGCGGAAGAACTCCTGCTCCTGAAGCCTGGCGGCGACTACGGCTGGCCCGAATGCTATTACGACGCGGCGCGGCAGAAACTCGTGCTGGCGCCCGAATACGGCGGTGACGGCGGCAAGCGCGTCGGCGTTTGCGCCAGTAAACTTGCTCCCGTTGCCGCTTTTCCGGCCCACTGGGCCCCCAACGGCATGGCCCTTTACGATAAACAGCAATTTCCGCCTCGCTATCGCGGCGGCGTTTTCATCGCCTTCCATGGTTCCTGGGACCGCGCGCCGTACCCGCAGGGCGGCTACAACGTCGTCTTTCAGCCGCTGCGCGATGGCCGCGCCTCCGGAACGTGCGAGGTGTTCGCCGATGGTTTCGCGGGTCCGGTAAAAACTCCGGATGAGGCCTTGCATCGTCCCTCGGGCGTTGCCGTCGGCCCGCACGGATCGGTCTACGTAGCCGACGACGTCCGCGGCACGATCTACCGCATCGTCTATAGGGGCGGCACGCGCTACGCCAACGTTGCCGGCACTCCTTGCCCCAGTCCCTCCGCCCCAGCCGGTTCCATCGAGCAGAGCGCTGGTCGCCCGCCCGAAGGAACTCATGCAAACGCCGGCGCCGCGAAACTCCCCGTTCCTCCGGGCGCAACCCGGGCGATGGTGGCTCTGGGCGATCGCGTTTATCACGGCCAGGTGGGGGGTGCCACCTGCACCGCTTGCCATGGACAGAATGGCGGCGGATCGACTCTGGGTCCGAGCCTGACATCGAAAAAATATTTGTGGAGCGATCGCAGCTACGCCGGAATCATGAAAACCATCCAGGAAGGAGTGCCGCACCCCAAGCGCTATCGCAGCCCGATGCCGCCCATGGGTGGCGCGCGACTCACTCCGCGCGAGCTAAAAGCGGTCGCCGCCTACGTCTGGGCCCTGACCCATTAAATTGCGCGGCCATGGGCCGTCTTGGAATGCGGCAGCTTACTGCCGCACTCCAAGCAGCCCAAAAGCAGGGCTGCAAAAACAGAGCCGCGGGAACTGCATGCCGGGTCAGGAACGATCACGACTGTGAGGTGGGCTTTGGCTTTAGCGAGGAATCTTTTTTCTTGAGCGTCGCTAAGCCAGCAGGAAGTAATCTTGGGGCGCTCCGCGAAAAAAGTACGTAGCGGTTCGTGAGGAAGTACTCACAATGGTGCATAGGGTTTCATTTTGATTCATGGGAAACCTTAGTTTGCGCTCGAGCATCGTATATCCACAGCCGGCAGAGGGGTGCAGTCGAAGGCTCAGATTCAACTTCCCGATCGTACAGTCCGCTCGTTCCTCCCAAGTAATAACTGATTCGATGCAACTTTCGATTCGCGCCAGCATCGTACCATTGACGGCGTAGTGGACCGACTCTACACTACGCTCGCCCGCGCAAAGGAGGCGGCTGTGGCTTTCGTCCGGCGCAAAGGAAAGAGTTATTTTCTGGTGCACAACGTGCGCCGGCAAGGAAAGGTACGGCAGCTGCATTTGGCGCGGTTGGGGGAAAGGCCGCGGATAACGGACGACGTGGTGCGGCAGGTTTCACGCAAGCACCCGTTGCTCGAACTGGACTGGTCGAGCCTGCGCGAGCAGGTGAACAGCCGGGTCGAGCTGTTTGACGCCCGTTCGCCGTTCGTGCAGAGCCTGATGCACTCGGTACGCGACCTCAACATGGACCTGGCCGATCTGTCGCCGCCGATGTTGCTGTTGACGGACCGGTCGAATTCAAGCCGGGAACTGGTCATGCAATTGCGGTTGCTGCGGTCGACTCTCGACGTGAAGTTGAACCAATTCGAGAGCAACGACCCCCGCGGCCTGCAAGGCGCGAGACAATTCCGGTAAGGGTTCAGCGTTCGCTTGACCTGGCGGGCAAGCGCTGGAGTCGGAAGGAGTACGAACGTGGGCGCGCAAGCACAATTAGATCCAACTCTCCGGAGTCTGGAATCCCGCGATTTTGAAGGGGGGCTTCGTCGAAAGATTGTGGGGCAAGACGAAGCGGTGCAGGCGGTAGTCGACCTGTATCAAGTCTTCCGCGCGGGACTGAACTCGCCAGGACGTCCGGTGGGGAACCTGCTTTTTTTGGGGCCAACCGGCGCGGGCAAGACGCGCGTGGTGGAAGCCACGGCGGAAGTCCTCTTTGGGGACCCGCACGCGGTGATCAAGGTGGACTGCGCTGAATTCCAGCACTCGCACGAAATTGCGAAGCTGATCGGCTCGCCGCCCGGATATTTGGGCCACCGCGAGACGCACCCGCTGATCACGCAGGAGGCGCTTGCGCAATATCATACCGACAAGCTGAAACTGTCCTTTTTGCTGTTCGACGAAATCGAAAAGGCCAGCGATGCGCTGTGGCAATTGCTGCTGGGCATCCTCGATAAGGCCACGCTCACACTTGGTGACAACCGGCGCGTGGACCTGTCACAAACTATGATCTTCATGACTTCGAACCTGGGCGGCGGCGAAATCACCGAGCTGATGACCGGGGGAATGGGATTTGCGCCGACGGTGCGTCCGGAATCGAAGCCGCGGCTGGACGAGAAGGTGGAAAAGACGGCGTCCGAAGCGGCCAAGCGGAAGTTCGCTCCGGAATTCATGAACCGCATTGATAAAGTGGTGGTTTTTCATCCTTTGCGCAGCGAGCAGCTCGAGCAAATCCTGGAAATCGAGCTGGGCATGGTGCAGCAGCGCGTGCTGGAAACGGCCAAGGGGCGTTTCCTGTTCCGCGTGAGCCAGCCCGCGCGCGAATTCCTGCTGCGCGAAGGGACGGACCTGAAATACGGGGCGCGTCACCTGAAGCGGGCGATCGAGCGGCATATCGTGTATCCGCTGGCAAGCCTGCTGGCAACCGAGCAGGTGCGCCTGGGCGACGTGATCTCGATCGACTGGGACGGCATGAGCAGCAATCTGAAGTTCCTGAAGGAAGCGGAAGGGGCGCTGGTACCGGTTTCTTCGCCCGCGCCTGAGCCGTTGACGCAATCGGCAGCGGCCACCTCCGATGGGCGCGCGGTTGCCGCTCCGGCCAACGCGAATGCCGTAGCGGAATCGCCGGAACACAAGGCGTCGCCGGCGGCCGCCCAGCGCGCGGTCCCGCCGGAGAGGGCCAAGAACGACAAGGGTAAGAAGCCGCATCCGCCCGGAGGCGGTTCGTAGATAAGCCCTCGCGACTCGAACCGAGTTGCGAGGGCTTTTTGTTGCCAAGGCTCTACCCCACGAATTCGCGAAAGTATTCCTTCCGTGCAAGCCTTCGCGTTTCACCTGCCTTGAGCCCTGTTCCATCGATTCGATTCAGGGAGGTTTTTCTCGCGTGCAAGCAGCCATGAGGCCGCGGGCCGAGCGGGTTGCGGTGCTCCTGCGGGCCGTGACGGGGGTCACTGACCTGCGTGCGGGCCTGGCAGAGAATATCGCCTACCAGTTCAATCACTTAGCCGAAAGGTTGTGGTCCGCTCGAGCGACTTGCGGTTCTGATTTCCAGCGGACCCGAGGAGGCGGAGTGAAGCAGGGAATGGGCTTGCGCGAGCCGGTGGGGATGGCTCTGGCCACGATGCGCGGGCACAAGTTGCATGCGTTTCTGACGCTGCTGGGAATCATTCTGTCTGTTTCCACGCTGATCGTTGTGATCTCGCTGATTTCCGGCGTGAACGTATACATCCAGGAACGTGTAGCAAATCTGGGCTCGAACGTTTTCATCGTCAGCCGGTTCGCGCTGAGCGATCAGACGGAAATCCAGGCGTACGTGAAGGCGCTGCGGCGGAACAAGATCATCACCTGGGAGGACTACGAGGCGCTTCGCGACACTCTGCGGCTGCCGCTGCGGGTGGGCGCGCAGGTAGGCACCTCCGGGAGAATCCGGGCGGGAACGCAGACGGTGGAAGGCACGAGTATACGCGGGGTGACCGCGAATATGGGCGATATCGATATCGAGCAGCCGGCCAGCGGACGGTACATCACCGACGTGGACAATGACCATCGCTCCTACGTGACCATGATCGGAAACGACGTGGCCACAACACTCTTCCCCGGGCGGGACCCGATCGGACGCGAAGTGAGCATCGACGGGCGCCCGTTCACGGTGGTTGGGGTGGCTAAGGCGATTGGGTCGGCATTCGGGCAGTCACAGGACAATTTCGTGTACATCCCGATCCAGAGGTATCTGGCCATTTACGGGGCGCGGCAAGGAATCCAGATCAACGTGCAAGCGCGGGGGCCGGAGTGGATGGAGCGCACGCAGGATGAAGCTAGAGCCGTGATGCGGGCGCGGCGGCACGTGGCGCCGGGCGAAAAAGACAGCTTCGGGATTCTCGATTCGGCCACGCTGATGGACCTTTGGAAACAGCTCACCGGGGTAATCGCGACGACGATGGTGGGAGTGGTCTCGGTTTTTCTGGTCATCGGGGGAGTGGTGATCATGAACGTGATGCTGGCCAGCGTGACGGACCGCACGCGCGAGATCGGGATTCGCAAAGCGGTAGGGGCTCGGCGGAAAGATATTCTGCTGCAGTTCCTGACGGAATCGGCGGTGATCGCCGCAATGGGGGGAGTGGTGGGTGTGGTGATCGCGTACGGGATCGCGGGAATCGTGCTTGCGACGACCTCGGTGCCCATGCACGTCCCCATTGCAGCGGTGGTACTGGCGGAGTTGATTTCAGCGGCCGTAGGAATGTTCTTCGGCGTGTATCCGGCACAGAAGGCGGCGCGTTTAGAACCGATTGAAGCGCTGCGATTTGAAATCTAGCGAAGGCGAGACGAAAAGAGAAAAGGGAAAAAGGAAAAAGGAAAAAGGAAAAAGCGAGACAGCTTCGAGGCTCAGACGTCGGGCAAGGTGTGCGGGCGCAGGTAGAGCGAGATGAGAATGCAATTTGGCGAAAACGTGCAGATGGCGCTGACCACGCTGCGCGAGAACAAGATGCGCTCGTTTCTGACGGTGCTGGGGGTGGTGATCGGAATCACGGCGCTGATCTCGGTCGTGTCGATCCTCGTCGGGGTCTACGACGACGTGAATACGATCATGAGCGACTACGGACCGGACACGTTGTTCGTCTTCCGATTCGATCCCGGAATACGCGGCCGGCTAACACCCGAGGAACTGGCGCGCAAGTCGCTGGTGTTGGAGGACGCAGAGGCCATCCAGCAATTCTGCCCGGACGTAAAGACGGTGTCGGCCAGCGTTTTTCCCCGCTACGATCCCACCGGCCCGCCACCGGCGCCGGTCATCGCGCGGTATCGCGACAAGGAAGTGGACGGTGTGGATTTTTCGGGAACGCTGCCGGAGACCGAGGAGGTGTTCAACGAGAACCCGGCAGAGGGGCGTTTTTTCACCGACGCGGAAAACCTGCACCGGGCGGACGTTGTGCTGATTGGGGCGGATGTGGCGACGGGGCTGTTCCCCGGCGGGAATGCGCTGGGGAAGAGCGTGACGGTAGGAGGGTCATCGTACGAGGTGATCGGCGTTTTGGAAAAGCGCAAAGGGCAGCTGCTGAAGAGCCAGTCGGCGGACAAGGAGGTGCTCGTTCCGTATCGCACGTATCAGAAGCACTACGCGGGGGTCGAGGACAACTTCATCGGCGCCGTTGCGGTCCGCGGGAAGATGGCCGAAGCGGAAGACGAGATTCGCGGGCTGCTGCGCAGAAGGCGGCATGTGGCCTTCGACAAGCCGGACAATTTTGGGATCTCGAGCGCGCAGGCGATCGCCGACCAGTTTCGGGAGATCACCTCGTCGGTGGCGCTACTGATCGCGGTGATCAGCTCGATCGGGCTGCTGGTGGGCGGGGTGGGGGTGATGAACATCATGTTGATGTCGGTGACGCAGAGAACGCGGGAGATTGGCGTGCGCAAGGCCTTGGGTGCGCGGCGGCGCGACATTATCTGGCAATTCCTGACGGAAGCGATCGTGCTGACAGGGTCGGGTGGTGTGATTGGAGTCGCGTTGGGATTGGCGATCAGTCTGCTGATCAACGCGGTGCTGCCGAAGCTGCCCTCGTCGGTGCCCTTGTGGTCGGTTGTGCTGGCGGTGGGCGTTTCGATGAGCGTGGGATTGTTCTTTGGGATGTATCCGGCGATGAAGGCGGCGCGGCTCGATCCGGTGGAGGCGTTGAGGTACGAGTAGCGATAATAGGAGGCAAAGGAGAGGAACCAGGCGCGAATCAGCCAGTGCGTGAGTTCAAATTGGTCCTTCAGGATTTCAATCGCCCCTCCGGGGCTCCACAATTCTTTGCTTTGCTCATTACCTTACCTTCCCGGCACTGCGTCCCGGCTAGATACAGTCGCCCCTGCGCGGATTGACGAGGGAAGAGAAGCAGAGGAGCCAGGAGAAGAAAATATGGCGCGAGTTGCGCTGGCAGCCGAGAAAAAGACTGCCGGGCGAGACGCCCGCGCCACAAGAGTATCTGCGGCAGAGGTACGGCAAGAGAAAAACGACGGCGGGACGCCGGCGTTACGAGCAAATCTAGTTGGGAGTTTCTTCCTCGGAGAAGTCGCGTTCGGGAGCGCGATTAAATTCGGGGCGGCGCGCGAGAAGGAAATAGATGGGGACGCCGATGCAGGCGATGACGAGGCCCGGCCAGGTGGTCTCGCGATCGTACATGAAGAGCACGACCATGATGACTGCCGCGCCCACGATGTAGAGAGTTGGCAGCCAGGGATAGCCAAAGGCGCGGTAGGGGCGCTCGGCGTTGGGCTTCTTGATGCGCAAGCGAAAGACGGCGGCGATGGTCAGGATGTAGAAGATCAGCTCAACCGAGATGATGTAGTTGAGAAGATTGCTGTAGAGGTTGCCGTAGGTGTGGGATGCGGGATCGTAGGTGCGCGGAAGGACGAGGAACGCTGCCCACAATCCCTGGATCAGGAGGGAGGGGCCGGGGACGCGCGCTTTGTTCAGGCGTCCAGCAACGCGGAAGAAAAGGCCGTCGCGGGCCATGGCGTAATAGGTGCGCGCGCCGGCGAGCGTCAAGGCATTCACGCACCCGACCGTCGAGATGACGATGGCGATGGCCATCAGGGCCGCACCCAAATGCGGGAAGATGGCGCGCAGCATGGTGGTGGCCACGCGGTCGGAGGGCGCGTGCTGGATGGCCGAAAGCGGGAGGGTCACGAGATACGCGACGTTGGCCAGCAGATAGAGCACGATGACCAAGGTCGTGCCGATGAACAACGACAGCGGGAGAGTGCGGCGCGGATCCTTCACTTCGCTGGCTGTGAAGGTGATGTCGTGCCAGGCGTCGGCCGAGAACAGCGAGCCGGTCTGCGCCAGGCAGACAGCGGCGAACAGGCCGAAGACGGTCGCGGCGGTCAGGCCGGGAGCGAGAGAGCTTACGCCTTGCGCGGTCCAGGCATGCGCGAAGTTGGCGTGAACGGCGGCCCAGTTCCAGCCGAGCGACAGGCCGAGAACGATCAGTCCGAGCAGCGCGGCCGTTTTGGCCACGGTGAAAACGTTCTGGACGATTTTGCCGTATTCGAGGCCGCGGCTGTTGGTCCACGTGAGCACGGCAATCAAGATGATGGCGAAGGTCTGCGCAGTCGATAGAGAGAAGGCGTAATCGGCTGAGATGTGGAACGGCGCGATCAGATAGTTCTTTTCGGAGACCCAGGGGAAGAGCACGCCGGTGAATCGCGCGAAGGCGATAGCGACGGCGGCAATGGTGCCCGTCTGGATGACGGTGACCAGCGTCCAGCCGTACAGAAAACCCCACAAGGGCGAAAAGGCCTCGCGCAAGAAGATGTACATGCCGCCCGCGTGCGGCATCATGGCCGCGAGTTCTCCGTAGGAAAGCGCAGCCGCTATGGTGAGGAAACCAGCGAAGCCCCAGGCGACCAGCAGCCAGCCCGCGCTGCCGATCTGGCGCGCCATTTCGGCGGAGACGATGAAGATGCCCGAGCCGATCATCACGCCCATGACAACCATGGTCGAGTCGAACAGGCCGAGGCCGCGGGCGAAGGTGCGTGCGCCGGAAGCTGTCGAATCCTGCTGCGCGGGTTGCGAGTTTTGTGTTTGTGGGTTCATGACTCAGGTGCGCACGCGGCGCACGAAAGCAATCGACGTAACGTAACGCGGGAGAACGCGGCAGCGACCCGGAAAGGGATCGCAAGCGGCCCCCGCGCGGCGCTCGTATAATATATGCACGGTCTTCCCACGCAAGCGATTTCCTGCACGTTTGCTGAAGAAATTAATCCACGCCACTGACGCACGCTACGGGTTCGCTTGGTGACAAGAGCGCGCGGCAGAGGGGGCGGGACGTTCTTGCCATAACGATATTGCTCGCGTTCCAGCCGGGAAACTCCCTGAAAAAGTGCAATGCATTGTAAACGTTTGCTGGTAGAATCGCGTCGCTTCCCGGGACGTACGCTTCTGCGACGCAGGGGTTTTACGAGGGCGCGACAGGAGCGGATCGGCTTCCGCACTCGGCCGATTGAATCAACCGCTGCAAGCGGTGAAAAGGATGCCGTGCGGGCCGGTTCGTACATACGGCGAGCGGCAGAAGAGCACAGATGCCAACCATTCTTGCGCTGCTGGCAGGGTCACACTTGATCCGGCTGTCCCCCGTCGACCTGATCATCATCGTTTTCTACTTCGCGTTTGTGTTAGGCATCGGCTTTTACCTGAAGACCAAAGCGAAAACAGGAGAAGATTTCTTCCTGGCAGGCCGCGAAATGACCGCATGGGTCGCCGGCCTGGCATTCGTGTCCGCCAATCTTGGATCGCTGGAACTGATGGGATGGGCGGCGTCCGCATACCAATACGGGATTCTGGCGGCGCATTGGTACTGGATCGGCGCGATACCAGCCATGGTGTTTCTCGGCCTGGTGATGATGCCGTTCTACTACATCTCCAAGACCCATTCGGTTCCGGGTTATCTGCAATTGCGCTATGGATCGGAAGCGAGCGGGCTCAGCGCAATCACGTTCGCGGCGATGACGATCTTGATGTCGGGCGTGAACATGTACGCCATGGCCGTGGTGATGAAGGTGGTGCTGGGTTGGAACATCAACTTCAGCATCTGGGTGTCGTCGCTGACGGTCGGTGTTTATGTGGCGGCGGGCGGACTGTTTTCCGCGATTTTCAATGAAGTGCTGCAATTCTTCCTGATCTGGTTTGGCGCGCTGTTGATCCCGATTCTGGGGATGACGGAGACGGGCGGCTGGACCGGGATGATCGCGCGCATCCATCACAATTTCCCCGGGCAGGATTTCACTCACTTGTGGGCGCCGACGGGTTCGTTTGCGCACAACCCCATGGGGATCAATTGGATCGGGATTGTGTTTGGGCTGGGGGCCGTGCAGTCGATGGGGTATTGGACGACGGATTTCCTGGTGGTGCAGCGCGTGCTGTCGGCCAGAGACATCCGTTCAGCAAAAATGGCGCCGATCTTGGGATCATTCTTCAAGATGGCCGTGCCGCTGATCGTCATTTTGCCGGGCTTGCTGGGACTGGCAGTCCTGCCCATGCATCTGTATCCAGCGAGCAATCTGGCAGCAGGGCAGCACAGCTACAACGAGGTGCTTCCCTTGATGCTGGCGCGCTACTGCGGCCCCGGATTGCTGGGACTGGGCATCACCGCGTTGGTCGCGGGGTTCATGGCCGGGATGGCGGGGAACGTGAGCGCGTTCGCCACGGTGTGGACGTACGATATCTATCGTCCGTTCATCCGCAAGACAGCACCGGACCCGCATTACGTTTCCATGGGCCGCTGGTGCACGATCATCGGACTGTTCATCAGCATTGGAACTGCGTACGTGGTGATGCATTTCGCGAGCATCATGGATTACGTGCAGGCGCTGTTCGGGATGTTCATCGCGCCGCTGTTTGCGACCGTGCTGCTGGGCATGCTGTGGAAACGGGTCACGCGCTGGGCCGGGTTCTTTGGACTGCTCGCGGGCGTGGGTTCTTCAGCGAGCATGTTTCTTTTGATGAAGCTCGATCCCAAGCGGTGGGTGCACGTGTTTGCGCTTTCGCCGCTGGCCAAAGGGCTGGCACAGGACATGTTCCAGGCGTTGTGGGCCTGCGTAGTGTGCGCGGTGGTGACCGTGCTGGTGACGCTGGTGACCCAGCCGAAGCCGGACCAGGAACTGCACGGGCTGGTCTATGCGCTCACCGACGTGCCGCGCGAAGAGCACGCAAGTTTCTTGCACAAGCCCGTGTTCTGGGGCGCGGTGGCGATCGCGATTCTGGTCGCGCTGCAAATCATACTGTGGTGATCTCGTGACAGAAAAACAACACGTCATTCCGGTCTGGTTCTTCGTAGGAGTCATGCTGCTGTTTTACGGCTTTCTAATTCTGGGCAGCGGGATTGCGGAGTTTCCGCATCCGCCAGCCACGGTGCTGGCAAACCTGCACCCTGCGGTCTGGTGGGGAGCGCTGCTGGTGGTGCTGGGCGCATTCTACGTGATCCACTATTGGCCCGGGCGCGGGAACAAAGGTGCGGACAATTGAGGAGGCGGGGAAGGATGCGCGGCCCGGCGTTTGACAGGGTGCGGGCGGGATAGTACCTTTAGGTCGAGAAAACGTTTCCCGCAGCGACAGGTCCGGGCCACATGCCGCCCCAGATTGACAATACAGGAGGGTGTGTTCACAATCCGTGTCAGCACAATTGGGCCAAAGGCTTTCCATGCGGCACATGGGGTGTCGGCGAGCGGAAGCAAGCCCGGTGTCGGGACTCTCGGAATCAGGGGCGCAACTCTTGAGCATTCATGAAGTAGCGAAACGCGCGAAGGTATCCATCGCGACTGTCTCCCGGACGATCAATGGAGTGCCTACGGTGGCGCCGCAGCTTTCGCGGCGCGTGTGGAAGGTCGTCGAGGAGCTGGGTTATTACCCGAACACGCAGGCGCGCGCGCTGGTTTCCGGGCGCAGCCGGATCTTCGGCCTGATCGTTTCGGAGATCACCAACCCGTTCTTTCCGGAGATCGCGCAAGGGTTCGAGGACATGGCCGTGCAGCACAATTACGAAGTGCTGCTGACCTCGACGGCGCACGATTCGAAGCGCATGGCTCACGCGGTGCGGCGCATGATCGAGCGGCGCGTGGAGGGCGTGGCCATCGTGACGTTCGGCATGGAAGAGGCGCTGCTGGAAAACCTGAAATCGCGCAACGTGCCGCTGGTTTTCATCGACGTGGGGCCGTCGCTCTCGCGCATCAGCAACATTCGCATCGATTACCTGCACGGAATCCGCCAGGCGGTTCAGCACCTGGCCGCGCTGCGGCACCAGAGGATCGCTTTCATATCCGGGCCGCTCACGTTGAAATCGGCGAGCGCGCGGCAGCGAGCCTTCATGCAATCCATGGCCGAGATCGGGATGGGCATTCGCCCGGAGTATCTGATCGAGGGCAATCACACGATGGAAAGCGGGATCGCGGCCATGAAAAAGCTGCTGGCGCTGCCGGAGCGGCCGACAGCGGTGGTCTGCTCGAACGACATGACCGCGATCGGGGCCATGCGGGAGAGCTACGATGAAGGTATCGTTATCCCCGATGACGTATCCATCGTGGGGTTCGACGACATCCGCTTCGCGCAATTCGTCACGCCGCCGCTCACGACGGTGCGGATGTCGCAGACAGAAATCGCGCGGCTCGCGTTCAAAGCATTGCTGACCGAAGTGCAGCGCAAGGCGCCGCTGCCGACCGGCACGGAATACACGCTCACGACCACGCTGGTGCTTCGGCAATCCACAGGAATGGCTCCGCAGGAAAACGCAGGGGAAAGAGCGGGCAAGCCGGGACGCGAAAGAAGCACAGCCCAGGATTGAAGAAGCAGGCCGAATGGGAATTGACAGAAGATGGCAAAGTGAGTAGGGTGGGGCGTTTCAGAAAACGTTTCCACAAATCCTGGCTGGCGCCCGCAAGAAGGTCATGCTGCTGAGCCAATTACGGGAGGAAGTGCTCGAAGCGAACCTGGAACTGGTGCGCAAGGGCTTGGTTCTCTATACGTTCGGCAACGCCAGCGGAGTGGCCCGGGAAGAAGGGCTGGTGGCCATCAAGCCGAGCGGGGTGCCTTACGAGAAGCTGAAGCCTGCCGACATCGTCATCACCGACCTGGACGGGAAGGTTGTGGACGGGGACTTGCGGCCGTCGTCCGATTTGCCCACGCATGTTTGCCTCTATAAGACCTTTCCCGCGATTGGCGGGGTGGCGCACACGCATTCGGAATTCGCCACGTCGTGGGCGCAAGCAGGACGGCCCATTCCGTGTTTCGGAACCACGCACGCGGACTATTTTCACGGGCCTGTGCCGGTTACCGATGCGCTGAGCGACGCGGAGATCGGTTCGGAGTACGAAAAGAACACGGGCGTGGCGATCTGCCGGACGTTCCGCGATATCGACCCGGTGAGCGTCCCGGCCGTGCTGGTGCGCGGGCACGCGCCGTTCTGCTGGGGGCCGGACGTGGCGACAGCGGCGCACAACGCGGTGATCCTTGAAGCCGTGGCGCGCATGGCCTATTACACGGTCGGGCTGGCTGCGAATGCCAGCGCCCTTCCGCGCGCCCTGCACGACAAACATTTCTTGCGCAAGCACGGCAGCAAGGCGTATTACGGGCAAGCGAGCGGGAAGAAGTAATAGGGTGGTGGCCGCCGACGCTCGAGCGTCAGCAGAGGACCTGCGAGCCGAAGAAGAAGCGATCGAGTGACAGAAGCGGAGAGGAGTTCAGAGGTCCAAACATGGAGAACGACAGCCAGAAAATGACGATGGGCCTGATCGTCGGGAACCGCGGTTTCTTTCCCGACCATCTGGCGCAGAGCGGCCGGGAAGAGATGATCGCGGCACTGCAGGGCGGCGGCATCGATGTGGTCGCGCTCGGCCCTTCGGAGAGCAAGTACGGCGCGGTGGAAACGCACGAAGAAGCGAAGCGCTGCGCGGCGCTGTTCCGCAAGAACGCCGGAAAGATGGACGGTATCGTCGTGACGCTGCCGAATTTCGGAGACGAGCGCGCGATCGCCGATACCATCCGCCTGGCGGGGTTGCGGGTGCCCGTGCTGGTGCAGGCCACCCCGGACACGCCGTCGAAAATGACCATCGCGCACCGGCGCGACAGCTTTTGCGGGAAGATGTCGGCGTGCAACAACCTGCGGCAATACGGGATACCGTATTCGCTGACCACGCTGCACACGGTGAGCCCGTCGTCGGCCGAGTTCAAGAAGGACCTGCAATCGTTTGCCGCGACGTGCCGGGTGGTGAACGGGCTGCGCAACCTGCGCATCGGAAGCGTCGGCGCGCGGCCGACGGCGTTCAACACCGTGCGCTACAGCGAAAAGATGCTCGAGTCGCAGGGAATCTCCGTCGAAACGCTGGATCTTTCGGAAGTCCTGGGGCGGATCGAGAGGATGAAGGACAGCGACGACGCGGCGCAGTCGAAACTGGCGGCCATCGAGAAGTACGTTTCGACCAGCGGCGTGCCCAAGCCGGCGCTGATGAAGATGGCGAAGCTGGGCGCCGTGATCGATCAGTGGATGAAGCAGACGGATGTGGCCATCAGCGCGGTGCAGTGCTGGACTTCGCTCGAGGAAAATCTGGGCGTGGTGCCCTGTACGGTGATGAGCATGATGAGCGACAGCCTGATGTCGAGCGCGTGCGAGGTGGACATCTGCGGCGTGCTGTCGATGCACATGCTGCGCCTGGCGTCGCACACGCCCAGCGCGATTCTGGATTGGAACAACAATTACGGCGACAATCCCGACAAGGCGGTCTGCTTCCACTGCAGCAATCTGCCCAAGCACTTTTTCAAGAGCGTGAAGATGGATTACCAGGAGATCATCGCGGGGACGGTGGGCAAGGACAACACGTTCGGGACTTGCGTTGGGCAGGTTAAGCCGGGCGCGATGACGTTCGCGCGGTTTTCGACCGACGACACGGCGGGGAAGATGCGCGGGTACGTGGGCAGCGGGAGATTTACCGAGGATCCGCTGGAAACCTTTGGCGGCGCGGGCGTGGTGGAGATACCGCGGATGCAGCACCTGCTGCACTACATTTGCGCGAACGGCTTCGAGCATCACGTAGCGGCGAATTTTTCGACGGTGGCGGGAGCGGTGCACGAGGCGGCCACGCGGTATCTCGGCTGGGAGACGTACTGGCACGATCAGCAGCCGGGATGCTGATTGCGAAGTGGTTCCGGTCCTGCGGCAGCTTTTTCCACAGAAGAAGCAGATCCCTCGCCCCCACTCCCGCAAATGCAGCGGGAATGGGCTTGGGATGACACAGGGGCTGTTGACCGATGGCGATTGTAGCGGGAGTTGATTTTGGGACGTTGAGCGTGCGCGTGTCGGTTGTGGACAGCGCGCGCGGCATGCTGGGTTTTGCCACCTCCGAGTATCTGCTGCACCGCAAGCGCGAAGATCCCGAATACGCCACGCAGTCGCACGATGACCACATGCGGGCGCTGGCCGCTGCGACGCGCGAGGCGTTGAAACAGGCGGGTGTTTCGGGCGATGCGGTCGAGTCGATCGCTCTGGACACGACGGGGTCGTCCGTGATTCCCGTGGCGCAGGGGATGGTTCCGCTCGACGAGTATTATTTGTGGTGCGATCACCGCGCGAAGTCGGAAGCGGCGGAAATCACCGAGCTGGCGCACCGCGAAAGGCTGGAAGCGATCGAGTGGTGCGGCGGCGTGTATTCATCGGAATGGGGCTGGGCGAAGCTGTTGCACTGGCTGCGGCACAATCCTGCGAAGCGCGGGCAACTGGCCAGCGCCTTCGAGCATTGCGACATGGTGGCGGCGACGTTGTGCGGAATCACCGATCCTGCGAAGGTCAAGCGCAGCGTCTGCGCCATGGGCCACAAATGGATGTGGCACCCGGACCTGGGCGGCCTGCCGCCGGAAGAGTTTCTGGTCAAGGTGGATGCGCTGCTGGCGGGCGTGCGGCAGAAGCTGCAGGGGAGCTATGAGACTTCGGACAAGATTGCGGGGAAGCTGACGCCGTTCTGGGCGGAAAAGCTGGGCTTGCGCGCGGGGATTCCGATCCCGGTCGGCGCATTCGACGCGCACTGGGACGCGATCGGCGCGGGCACGCAGGAGCGGGACGTGTCGAACGTGATTGGCACGTCGACGTGCATCATCGGGATTTCGAGCCAGGCGCGACTGGTGCCGGGCGTATGCGGTGTGGTGAAGGGCAGCGTTCATCCGAAATTCACTGGGATCGAAGCGGGGCTTTCCGCCACGGGTGACATTTTCAACGCCATCGCGACGCGCGCGGGGACGAGTGTGGCGGAGTTGAGCCGCGGGCTGGAAGCATATCGCGCGGGGCAAACGGGCCTGCTGCGCATGACCTGGGACAACGGCGACCGCACGGTGTTGGTCAACGCGAATCTGCGCGGGATTACGCTGGGCTGGAACTTGCAGCACACGGCGAAAGACGAGCTGTTCGCAGCCATCGAAGGGACGGCGTTCCACACGCGCGTGATTCTCGATCGCATGGCGGAACACGGCACGACCATCGAGCGCGTGATCAATGCTGGCGGAATCCCGCAGAAGAATGCGGTGCTGAACCAGGTTTATGCCAATGTGCTCGGGCGGCCTGTGCTGGTGCCGAGCAGCAACGTGACCGGGCTGGGCTCGGCGATTTTTGCGTTTCTGGCGGCGGGAACTTTTTCGACTATTGAAGAGGCGCAGCGTCAGGTTTGCCCGTCGCATACCGTGTACACACCGGAGCCGGAAGCACAGCGCGTCTACGACCGGTTGTATCCGCTGTACAAGCGGCTGTACTTTGATTTCGGGCATCCGGCGCAGGGTTCCGCGTTTGGGGATGTGCTGCCGGCGCTGATGAAGATTGCGAAGGAACAAACGCAGGCGGAGAAGGCGGAAATCACGCAATAGCCAACGCGCGAGGTGCGTTCGAAAGAAAAAGCAAACCTCGTTTTCCTACATAAGTGAATCGCACGCATCAAAAATCCAATCTGGCTCGTCGGCGCACTCCACGCTAAAATTTTCGTATGCCGGTAATGACGTGCAGTGCTCTGATGTTTGATATGGACGGCGTCCTGACCGATTCGATGCCCGCGGTGGCGCGAGTGTGGGCGGGTTGGGCTGTCGAGCACGGTTTCGATCCGGAAGAGGTGGTGCGTGCGGCGCACGGGCGGCCGAGTCTGTTGACGATACGCGATTATCTTCCGCATTCGGATCATCTGGCGGAAAACAGGGAAGTGGAGCGGCGCGAACTGGAAGACACGGAGGGAATCGTTCCGCTGCCCGGCGCGATGGAACTGCTGGCCGCGTTGCCGCGGGAACGCTGGGCGATCGTCACATCGTGCACGCGGCCACTCGCGGAAGTGCGTTTGCGCGCGGGAGGATTGCCGCGGCCGGCTCTGTTCATCACCTCGAGCGATGTGGAACACGGAAAGCCTGCGCCCGATCCCTATCGCGCGGCGGCGGAGAAACTGGGCTTTGCGCCTGCGGATTGCATTGTGGTGGAGGATGCGCCGGCGGGTGTGGTGTCAGGCAAAGCAGCGGGGTCGCAGGTGATTGGAATTGCGGCAGTGTTTGGCGAAGCCGAATTGCGCGAGAAGGGTGCGGACTGGATCGTCGAGAACTGCGCCGCGATATCTGTGCTTTCGGCGCCGGTGGATGGAACGGGGAAGCTCACTCTGCGATTGAGCCCGAAGAGTTAGGTAGCAACGCACAGCATTTACCGCAGAGGCGCCGAGTCCGCAGAGAAGACCGGCTCAGGCGGATTTGGCGTGGGCGAAGCTCGGCTTTAGAGCGGGGTAGAGCGCGCGGTATTCGTCGTAGCGGCGGTTCATGAGTTCGACGCGGGCGGGGTCGGGTTGGACGACCTGCGCCACTTTCACCGCGACGTCGCACGCTTTTTCCACTGACGGCCACGCGCCGACTCCAACTCCGGCCAGCAGACCCGCGCCGTAGGCCGCACCCTCTTCCGCTTCGAGTATCTCCACCGGCATGCCGTAGACGTCCGCCTGGATTTGGCGCCAGAGCGGGCCGCGCGCGCCGCCGCCTCCGAGGCGAATCGATTCGATCGGGAGATTCAGTTCGCGGAAAATCGTAAAGGTGTCGCGCAGGCTGAACGCCACGCCCTCCAGGATCGCGCGCACGACGTGCCCGCGCGTGTGCTGCGCCGTCAAGCCGACCAGAGCGCCGCGCGCGTCGGGATCGAGGTGCGGCGTGCGTTCGCCCATCAGGTAGGGAAGCCAGAGCAGGCCGTCCGCGCCGGGCTTTGTCTTTGCCGCTTCAGCGGTCAGTTGATCGTAGGAAACACGATTGCCGTCGGACGCGGCGCAGAAGGAATCGCGGAACCAACTCAGCGAAAAACCGGCGGACTGCGTCACGCCCATGACGTGCCAGCGCCCGGGAACAGCGTGGCAAAAGGTGTGTATGCGGCCTTGCGGATCCATGGTTGGTGCGGCCGTCGCGGCGAAAACGACGCCGGAGGTGCCGATCGTTGCGCTGACCGCTCCCGGGCGCACGATCCCCATTCCCACCGCGCCGGCTGCTTGATCGCCAGCGCCCGCAACCACGGGCGTGCCGGCGCGCAAGCCGGTTGCGCGCGCGCCTTCTTCGGAAATGCGCCCGCTGATTTCCGGCGACTCGAAAATGTCCGGCAGAATTTCAGGATTAATGCCGGAAATTTCGGCCATGGGCGCGGACCAGCAGCGGTGGGCCACGTCGAAGAGAAGCGTGCCGGAAGCGTCGGCAACGTCGCAGGCGCGCGCGCCGGTCATGCGAAAGCGGGCGTAGTCTTTCGGCAGGAGCACGGTGCGCACGCGGGCCCAGATTTGCGGCTCGTGCTGCTGCACCCACCACATTTTCGTCAGCGTGAAGTTGGTGAGGGCGGGATTGGCGGTCAATTCGATCAGCCGGCGCGCGCCGACTTTTTCGGTGATCGCGCGGCACTGCGCGTCGGTGCGCTGGTCGCACCAGATGATCGCGGGGCGAAGAACTTCGCCGGCCGGGTCGAGCAGGACCATGCCGTGCATCTGGCCGGTCAGGCCGACGCCGGCGATTTCTTCGGGCGATGCGTGCGCGAGCTGCAGGCACGCTTTGATGGCGGAGCAGGTGGCGCGCCACCAGTCTCGCGGGTCCTGTTCGGCCCAGCCGATTTGCGGCGCGGAGATGGGCGCGTGCTCGCTGGTCGCGGAGGCGACTACTTTTCCGGTTTCATCGAGCAGCACGGCACGCGTGCCGCCGGTGCCCACATCAATTCCGAGAATTCGCTTCGCCATGGAGATCACCAACCGGTTCGTTTGCGAACAAGAGTTGAATATCGATTTGGTACAGCAGTTTCATGATGCGCGAAACAGCCGAAAGGGATTATCGCACCGTTGTAAAGCGAAAAGTCAAGAGAGCGCGAGCGGATAGGGCTCGTGGGTGTTTGCTTGTGCGCGGGGATTTGCTAGGCTTCTAGGACGTCTTCCGAGCCGCGGAGAGGTGTCCGAGTGGTTTAAGGAGCACGCTTGGAAAGCGTGTGTTGGGGAAACTCAACCGTGGGTTCGAATCCCACCCTCTCCGCCATATATTCCGTTACCGCATGGAAGAAGGCTATCTGTCGCCGCGCACAGCTCGATCACCGAACCGGCGACCTTGCTTCGCTGTTTCGGGTTTGTCAGGCACGCAGGGCGATCAGCGCGAAGTCTCCAGTAAGTCGCGCTGGCGCGCTAGGCGCTGGACGCGCTGTTGTGCGAAGCGCTCGATGCCCGCACGAATCGACGCCTGGTCCAGATGGGCTTCCGCAATCACGTCCGCCTCGAGGCCGCCGGTCAGCCATTGATTGTCCCGGTCGGAGGTGAGCGAATATTCGTCCGTGAGTGGGCCGACGTTGCGTATGGGCCAAACACGCCGCGTGCCCGTGCTGATCACCATCAGATCGTCGAGGGCCTCGGGAGGCAGCACCGCCCGGCGATAGCTCTCGGGCTGGCGGTCGAACAATTCCTCGCTCACAGCAGCAATGATTTTCACGTTGATTCCGCGCTCGTCCA